>CAZNCT010000190.1:0-5929 GCA_964571615.1 uncultured Anaerolinea sp.
CAGGTTCAGGTCGCCGCGCAAATGTTTGCTGCTCATTACCAGATAAGCGCCGCCATACGCCTTGCGGGTGATGACGGTCAGTTTTGGCACGGTCGCCTCGCAGTAGGCGTATAGCAGTTTGGCGCCGTTCCGAATCACCCCGCCGTGTTCCTGGTTGGTGCCAGGCAAATAACCGGGCGGAGCGGCCAGGGTCACAACTGGGATGTGGAAGGCATCGCAAAAGCGCACAAAGCGGCCTGCTTTTTCGGATGAGTCGATATCCAGCACTCCGGCCAGCACTGCGGGCTGGTTGGCAACAACCCCCACCGAATGCCCACCCAAACGGGCAAAACCGACCACAATATTGCCTGCATAGCCTTCATGGATTTCAAAGAACTGACCATTATCCACCAGCAGGCGAATGATTTCCTTCACATCGTAAGGCTTGTTTGGCTCATCAGGGATGATGTTGTCGAGCGATTCTTCCTCACGCAGCGGGTCGTCGCCGGTTTGCACATAGGGCGGGTCTTCCATGTTATTTTGTGGCAGATAGCCGAGCAGTTTGCGAATCAGGTAGAGCGTATCGGCCTCGCTCTCAGCAGCCACATGGCAAACCCCCGATTTTTCGGCGTGCACGCTGGCGCCGCCCAGGTCTTCAAACGAGACTTCCTCATGCGTTACCGTTTTGACCACATCTGGCCCGGTCACGAACA
This sequence comes from uncultured Anaerolinea sp., assembly GCA_964571615.1. Taxonomy (GTDB): domain Bacteria; phylum Chloroflexota; class Anaerolineae; order Anaerolineales; family Villigracilaceae; genus UBA8950. Next base: position 693 of record CAZNCT010000190.1, read on the forward strand.
TGTAAGAACTGTTGCGGGTCATGAAAATAAAATCGGTCAGCGCGGGCGAATAGACCGCCCCGCCGGCGCATGGCCCCATAATGGCCGAGATTTGCGGGATGACACCGCTCGCCAGGGTGTTGCGCAGAAAAATTTCTCCGTAGCCTGCCAGCGAGACCACCCCTTCTTGAATACGCGCGCCGCCCGAGTCATTCAGCCCGATGATCGGCGCGCCGTTTTTCATGGCCATATCCATAATTTTGATGATTTTTTCGGCGTGCACCTCGCCCAGTGACCCGCCAAAGACGGTGAAATCCTGGGCATAGACATAGACCAGCCGCCCCTCAATAGTCCCCCAGCCGGTGACAACGCTGTCGCCGACATAACGTTGTTTTTCGAGACCAAAGTCATGGGTACGGTGGGTTACAAAGGCATCCATCTCACGGAAAGAACCCTTGTCGAGCAGCAGGTCAATCCGTTCTCGGGCAGTCAGTTTGCCGCGCTTGTGCTGCGCGTCGATTCTGTCTTGCCCGCCGCCCAGGTGCGATTGGGCTTTTTTCTCACGTAAACGTTGAATGCGCGGATTGTCGCTCATCCTTTCTCCTCTAACTCCTCTGAAAAGATATCATTGCCGGGTAGAAACCACAAACCGATTCCGAGGGCCAGCAAGATAATCGAAAGGACAATGCTGGCCATCAGGTTGGGCGCCGGGCTGACCTGCATCAAAAGCCGGTCTGCCCAGTACCATACCCAATACAACACAAAAAAAGCGATTCCGGCACGCCGAATCTGCCGCCAGCCGCTCAAAAGACCGGCCAATATTGCCAGCCAGCCAATGGCCCAGGCCAGCCCGCTGCCAAAGATGTAAGCGGCTGGCGCACCAAAGGCTTCCAGCGTTTCCCAACTCAGCCAGGCCTGCCCGGCCCGCAGGCCTGCCCACAGGCCCAGAAACAAAATGACGGCAGTGAGCACTCCGGCCTGCCAGGTTGAAGCCTTCATGTTCTATTCTCCAGGAGCGCGAAAGCGCAGTACCTGTTTGTTGCCATACATCGGCGCGCCGGGGATTTCCTCAATCCAACCCTGGAACTGGTAACTATAGGGCGCGGTTGAAAGCAACAGGTAAGGGTTGGCAAAGACATAATCCAGCCCAACGGTGTCGAGTAGATATTGCGGCCCCTGGTTGGCTTGCAGGGCTTTGAAGTAGGGGTAACTGTTAATCAAGCCGTCCATATTGACCACTGTGCGGTCTTTAATGTAATAGCCAACATTGCCGCCGCCGGTCATGCCGATGACCGCCCCCGGCTCGGTATTGGCTTCCAGCAGGGGAAGCACATCCATATAGGCCGGGTCGCTGGCGGGGGCGTAGGTCATGCGGGTCACAATGGTCACTGAGAAATTCCAGGCCAGCCAGGCGCTTGCTACCAGCGCCACGCCCCAGGTAAAGACCCGCCCCGATGCCTGCTGGCGGATGCGGGCCGTTGCCAGATGAGCGAACAAGGCCAGCCCCAGCACAATGGTTAGCATTTCCATGACCCAGTACCACTCGTGCCGGGCGGCGTAGGGCATGGCTCCGTAAAAGGTGGTGTGCAGGCCTGCCGACACCCCCAACGGAATCAGTCCCAGCAGGGTGATTGCCCGCGCGCTCTTGGCGCGGTTTAAGGCCACCAGTGTGATGGACATGACCACAAGCACCCCAAAGAGCGCCCAGAAGCCAAAAGGTGTTTGGCTGGCAATTGCCTTAAGCGGGTTGAGCAGCAGTTCCCAGGGTTGGCTATGCTCTAAATCGAAACCAAAAATGTCGAGCAAAGATTTGGCCGCCCCACCGTAGGCGTTGTCTCCCAGCCCGCCCCACCAGCGCTTGATTTGTCCTGAAACGGGCATAAACGTCCCGAACAGCCAGCGGTTGAGCAGCATGTACGCGCCCAGGGCCAGGGCCGAAAGCCCGTAGTAAGCCAGTCCGCGCTCAAGCCAGGTGCGCCAATGCTGGCGCAAACTCTCGAGCGGCGAAAACGTTGCGGCAACCGAATCAACCGGCCAGGGAGAGAGCGCCGCATATCCCCAGCGTGAGAGCAGTGCCCAGGCGCCCATCCCCAGCGCGTAGAAAAGCGCCACCGCCCGCGGAATGTGTACGCCGATGCCGCCGCCCACCAGTGCCAGGCCCGCCAGCAGAACTGTGACCAGCCCGACCGCCAGCGCCGCGCTGCGCAACAACTGAATCGGGGTTTGCGCTTTGGGGTGTTGATACAGCCCCAAAAAGTAGAAAGCCAGGCTTTGCACCCCAAAAACAAGCCCAAAAGTAAGGATAGCGCTGTTGGCAAAATCGAGAAAGTACACTTTCAGCCCGGCCCGCTGCACAAAGGCTGTCACCAGCACAGCCAGGGTCACCAGCATATCGGCGGGCAGCAGGCTTCGCAGGGCTGTCTTACGAAAGACGCCCCAGACGCCCACGACCAGTAACAGGTAGATGCTGTCGAGGCGGCTGAACAGCGCAAACAGCGCCGCCAGGGCCAGCAGCAGCATTTCGCGTTGCGCTGCGGCGCCTTTCAAAATATCCTGTGCCAGTTTTTTAAGTCCACTCCCTGCCGACTCCGGTTTTGCTCTGTTGTTTTCTTCGTTCCCCAACTCAATGTTCTGCATGATGGTCAGCAACAGAACCACTGAAAGCGCCACGATTCCTGTTTCCATGCCTTGCTGGGTGATGATGCTGTGCAGAGTCATATCAAAGGCCCAAAAAGCCGCGGCCAGCAGGGCTATTGGTTCCGCAATAACGGTTTTGAGTAAGCGAAAGAGCAAAATGGCGGTTGCGGCGCTCAGGGCGGCCATCACCAGTGTTAGCAGGCGCAGCGGCAGAATCAGGTCGAAACGCGCCAGCGCAAAAATCGGAACGTTGGCCACCAGCCAGAGCGGATGATAGCCATTCGTTGGGTTGACCCCATCGAAGGTTGAACCGCGCCCTTCGGCAATATTTTGGGCTACTTTGAAATAATAATAAGCATCGTCACGCGTAAACCAGCGCTGCGGAAAATTCTGCGCGGTCGAAAGCGCCGCGTACAGGTGAACGCCCATCACAATGACAATCAGCACCATTTCAAACCAGTGTAGTCGTTTCATGTCTTTAATCATTCATCTCCAGTGTAATTTTTCCCATTTGTTCGCCCCGGGCCAGGCGCTCCTGGGCTGCGCGGGCCTCGCGCAGCGGGTACGAGCGGTCGAGCGCCACCCGCAGGGCGCCTTGGGCCACCAGCCCCATGACGGTCTGGTATTCGGCCAGGGTGCCCATGGTCGAACCCAGCAGGCTCAGGTGCTTTCCGAACAGGTAGCGGTTGTCAATTTCAACTTTGGGGCCGCCGGTATTGCCGACTGTCACCAGTCTGCCGCCCCGCGCCAGGCAGCGCAGCGAGAGCGGAAAAGTGACGCCGACATTATCGACCACGACCTCCACCCCCCGCTTGCTGGTTGCGGTGTAAACGGCTTTGCTCCAGTCTGCTTCTTGCGCTCGGTCAATCAAGATATCGGCCCCGAGCGACTCAGCCAGGTCGAGTTTTTTGCGCCCGGCCCCAACAACGATGACCTGCGCCCCCAGATATTTGGCAATCTGAATGCTGGCCGTATTGACCCCGCCCGAGGCCCCTACCACCAGCACGGTTTCGCCCGCTTTCAGCCCCGCGCGGCTGACCAGCGAATGCCAGGCCGTCAGAAAAACCAACCCGGCAGCCGCCGCCGTCTGAAAATCGAGATGCGCGGGCATCCGAAAGAGTTGCCGGGCCGGCAAGCAGACGTATTCGGCATAGGTGCCGCGCACCGTTTCGCCGAGCAGGTTCCAGCGGCGGCAAAGATTATCCTGGCCGTTTTGGCAGAAATCGCATTCGCCGCATCCCAGGTTGGCGTTAATCGCCACCCGCTCGCCGGGCGACCATCCGCTGACGCCTGCCCCCAGCGCGGCAATTTCCCCGGCGCCATCGGCCCCGGGGATGTGTGGGTATTGCAGGCGAATGCCCGGCCAGCCCTCGCGCACCCACAGGTCGAGCCGGTTGAGCGCGGCGGCCCGCAGACGCACCAGCACTTCCCCGGCCTGGGGTTCGGGGGGCGGAAAATCACGATATTCCAGCACTTCGGGGCCGCCGTGACGGTCAAAAAGGATGGCTTTCATGGTTGTGATTGAATAGTGAATTCGACTGGTTCGGTGCTGATGCCGCTGGCGCCCAGCCAGTTTACCAGCCCGGGCGTCTGCGCGAAAGAAATCCACCAGCGATATTGCCCGGCAGGCAGGCCGGGAGTGTAGATATACGCGCCCAGACGGCCATCCAGGGGCCTCGAGGAGAAAATGCTGTGCCACTCCTCGGCTTGCCTGGGGTCGTAATTGGGGTCGGGAGATAGGACAAAGACATCGAGAAAAACGCTAAACTGCGGCTCGGTGCCATAGACCCGGCTGGCCGTCAGGGTGTGGCGGCCTTCGGTCAGGAAATATGGCCCAAGCGATTCCCATAACCAGGTGTTAAACGACTCTTCGCCGCCCTGGGCAATTTGGACAGGCGGGTTGTTGTCGAGCGCCAGGTAGTTCACCTGGTCGTTGATTTTGCGCCGGTAGGTGCGCACCCACAGGGTGTATTCGCCAGGGGCGCTGATTTCAAAGGAAGTCTGCGCCAGCCCGGCGTTGAAGTTGTCGGTCAGATATCCCTGTCCGCTGAAATCGGCGGCCAGCCGGTCTTCGGGATACCAGCCATCGGCCTGCATTTGCTCGGCTTCCAGACGCACCAGGCCTTCTTGTAAGGCTTGCAGATGAATCTCAACCTGCGCATCGGCCACTGGCAGCCACTCAAAGCGGATGGGTTTTCCGGCTTTCAGATGGCTCTCGCGGGTAGGGCTGCTCAACGTGGGCGCTGGCAGGCTAAAGCAGGTCGGTTTTTGCAGGCCGCTCAACAGATAGCGCTCGAAGTGCTGGCCTTCGATGCGGGTATGTTCGGGATAGCAGGCCAGCAGGGTTTTGAGACCTTGCGCATAGGCGTTATCTTCTTGTAAAGCCTGTTTGTCTATCACCAGGCTGACCTGGGCGGCCCGCTCCCGGCGCTGCCATAAGGCGGTCATCACATTTTCCATTGGCAATGTCTGGTAGGCCTCGGGGGGCTTTTGCAGGTCAAAAATGCCTGCCGCCAGCATCTCAAGCGTGTTGGATGTCGAGATGTTCTGCACAGCGACCGTGACAACGGGCCGGCTGTCGGCCTGCCCGACGGCAAAACGCGGCGTAACCACCGCGGCAG
>CAZNCT010000191.1:0-5915 GCA_964571615.1 uncultured Anaerolinea sp.
ACCTACAAGGTTACCAGGACTCCTTTCAATTTACACAATTTTCGTTATACCGCCTCCCCGGAGTTAGCACTACAATGAATCTTAAACTATCAACATTATCTGCCAATATGGATACCAAAATAATTCAACAGAATATTATGAACGGAACACTCAAACCTGGTGTATATAACGAAAATGGTATTACAATTCAAGTTATACAAGATGGTAATAATTGGACAATAACCACAGTATCTTCTTATTAAAGTCACACAAAGCGATATCTTGTAAATACGAGTATGGTCACAATTCATCTTCCCACCGATAACCCACCCCCCTCACTGCCTCGACAAGCTCGGCCAACCGGCCGAGCTTTTGTTTCATGCGCTGGATCGTGATATTAACTTTCACCGCGTCATTCTCGGTATAGGCTTCCCCCCACACTGCCCGGTGAATTTCTTCGCGGGTGCAAACCTGCCCGGCGTGTTCGTAAAGGTATTGCAGTAATTTCAGCTCAATCGGACTGAGTTTGGCTATGAAATTGCCATAGGTCACGAATCCGTCGCCAAAGCGCAGGCTGGATGGGGCCGGGGCGGCGGGTGAGGCGTTTTTTCCGGCCAGGTGCGCGCCAAATAGTGGTGAAAACAATTTGCCATCGTTGGTCAGGATGCCTTTGCGTTTCAGGGTTTGCAGGGCCGGGCTCGGGCCAATGGGCAGGCCTTGTTGTGCATCCAGGCAAAGCGCTTGCTCAACGGCGGTCATGCCGCTCCACAGGCCTTCAAAGAGCGGCGCAGCATCGGCACGGATGGCCTCGGACAGGGCCTGCGGGTCGAATCTCTGACCCTGGCGCTTGGCTTCCCAGGTCAGGTGCGCGGCGCGGCGGGTCAGGTCGGGGTGGCAGCCGCCCATCTCGAAGGCAAAATCGAGCTCACGGGTGGTCAGTGTCAGGCCGCTTTGGGCCGCCAGGGCCTGGGTCATCTGGCGCGCCTCGGCGGGCAGCAAAAGCCCGAGCGTCAGCGTATCTGCCATCATGTTGTAAAGCGGCGAAAGTTCGCGCTCAGGGTCAATTTCCACCAGCGGCAGGCGTGTGGCCAGGATGAAGCTGAGCGGGCGGTCATGGGTCAGGGCGCGCAGCAAGGTTCCCACCCCCTGGCTGACGAGCAAATCGGCTTCATCGAACAGGAAGACCACCACCAGCCCGGGCGCCAGGCGGCGAACTTCGTCCAGGTAGCCGCCGATGCCAAATTCGGCCAGTTCCTGGCGGCTTTTTTGCTCACGATAGGTTTCGTAAATTGCATCCAGGCTGGCTGGAGAGAATCCCAATGCTTCGATTTTTGGGGGCACAATGCGGTGCAGGTTGCGCAGGATAAGCCGCAGGATGAACAGGTCGCTGTTCAGTTCGCGGGTTTTCAGGGCTGATAAATCAGAATAAATGAAAAGGTAGTTTTCGAGCGGGCGGCTGAGAAAGTCGCTGAATTGGCTGGCCAGCCCGCCGGGCGCGGCCAGGGCATTTAGCAGGGATGTCTTGCCAATCCGGCGCTCGCCGATGATGCTGCAATGCTGGGGCACCCGCGCACCGATGGCTTGCACGAGCCGCCGGGCTTCATCGCGGCATCCAAAGAAAAGAGCCGGTTCGGTTACCGGCCCCCTTTCGATAAATGGATTGTTTGGAGAGGTCATAGCAGGCTCTTCCTGTTACGTATGGAATCAAATGGCCAATTGTTTAATATCCAGCCGGTAAAGAGCGGCAGGCGGATGTGATATTCAAAAGATATTCCCTGTGCGCGTTTTTCAAGGGTTTCCAGGCTGGTCAGTTCGTTCAGGGCGCTTTCAATCTCCGGGTCATCTGGGCATAGGTTTGCCAGGTCTTCGCGCATTATCCATCCGGTTTCCCCGCTTTGGGCGGCAATGGCCGATAAAACCAATTCTTGGCAGGCGGAACCCGGATTCCACAGGTGAGAGTAATTGCCGCGGGCTGAATCGGCGCACATAGAAATTCGCACACTTTCGACCTGTTCAAGGCGCACAGCGGTCTGCGATGTTTTACCAGCCTGGTTGAACAGGCTGGCGCAGAGCAGGTGAATGTAATAAGGATAACACTGGGTCAGGAATAAGATTCTTTCGATTGCGTTGTCATCATAATTGAGAAAGTTCTGGGACGGTTCGACAATCAGACGGCGGGCATCAATCTCGCGCAAACCGCGCAGAGGTTTGGTCAGGAAGATATTGGAAAATCCGGGGAACAATTGGGCGGTTTGGCTGACCATTTTGGGGCCCCCAATCACCAGGAAGGTCACCGGATGAAGCTGCGACCAGGTTCGCAAGCGTGTAAAAAATTGATCGCTGAGAGAATAGTGCAGGTAAGATTCCAGTGCGGCTTCAAATTCATCCAGAATCAGAAGCAGGCGTTTTTTGAGTTCTTTTTCCAGGGTTTCGAGGATTTGTTCAAAGTGAAAATAGGCATCGTCGGGCGTCATGTTCATCGAAACCGCGTCAATTGCAACCTGATGCTCACGCAGCCGAAGTTGCAGGTGCTGGCTGATTTTGCGCAACAGGCTGACATCGTTATCACGGTTGGATGTTGAAATATCCAGGAAGACAGGCAGGTACTCGCGGGTAATTTCAGGCTGGCTTTTGATATACAGCCCAAGAGAAGTTTTCCCAACCCTGCGCTGGGCGCAAAGCAGGATGGAGGTTGGCTGGCTTGCCGGGGTCAGGTATTGAATGATGCTGCGCAGTTCTTGTTGGCGGCCAAAGAACATGGCCCGGTCAAAGATGGGTCGGCCAGGGCTATATGGGTTGGCCATATTGGCGGTTTTTCCAAAAAGCGATTTTGCAGTCCCAGATGTTTGCGGGTTGCGCGAGAGATAGGCCAGGGTTTCCTCGGGTAGCCTGATTTCATTGACCCCCAAAACAATCCGCAGGTCTTTCAGCAGGTTTTCTGGCACGGCGGGAGTGGGCAGTTCCAGTCCAAACTCAATCCAGGCATGATTATTAGAACGGGTGGCCCGAAATTCATCCATGTTATAAAAATGATTTGCGATAACCCCGGTAACATCCCTGACAAGCCCCGGGCGGTCATTGGCCTGGATTTTGATTTGCACCAGGGTTGGTTGAGGGGCTCCCTGCTCCCAGCGCACCTGGATATGATTTTTGGCCCTCAATGCGGTTGCGCAGTTGGTTCTATGTACCGTAATTTTCTGCTGGTGAACACAGCCAATGATTTCATCTGGGAAAACTGGCCGACAGCATCCTGAAAGTTTTATCCAAAAGGGCTTGTTGCCCCATTTACCAGCCGACTCGGGTGTGAGTGTTACCTTGCTGCTTGATGTTTGGCTATCATTTCCCCAGATTTCTTCGTAAATTGAGTCGGCGCTGATGCGTCCCTGGCCGATTTCTTTGAATAAGGCATCCAGACTCATAGATTTGCTTTGCACAAAATCCAGGATGTGCGCTCGTATTTGGGGGGAGTGGACATCTAATCCCCTGGCTTGAAGTCCTTGCCGCAATCGGTTTTCGCCGATTGCGCGTGGTGTTTTATTCAGCCATTGCTTGATTTTACTGCGCGCAGGGGGCGTAATCGCTATCTCAAGCCATTCTTCCTGTGGGCTGTTATTTGCATCGGTGGAAACTTCAACCAGGTCGCCATCTTGCAATTGATAATCTGGTGTGACTGGCTCGTGATTTACTGTTGCATAAGCAAATTTATTCCCCAACTCTGTGTGCAGATGATAGGCAAAATCCAACGGGGTTGCGCCTTTGGGGAGCGTGATTCGTTTTCCGTGCGGCGTCAATACGCGAATGCGTTCGGCAGTATCCAGGTTGTCTTTGACCCTGAGGCCGTTTATCAGAGATTCGATGCATCGGAACCCGCCATCTGCTTTTGATAAACCTGTTTGGCTGGTTTGTTCCAGTCTCCATAGTTGGAGCCCGGGGTTGAACAGTAATCCTTGCTGGCTGATGGCCAGGGTGGTGGGCGTGAAAATGCTAAAACTGTATTGAATTCCGGCTTGTTTCCCGATTTGAATGGCGGTATGAAGGGCTGCATATCCATTTGGTTTTGATTGTGCCATGAAATCCCGCCAGGCGTGTTGAACCGGCATTCCATATTCGTGAATGAGTTGTATAGCCTGATAGCATGCCTGAACTGTTGGCACCATTACGTTAAAGCGCATAATGTTGTCAATTTTCAGGCTTCCACGGGCGATGGTTTCAAAATCTGGCCCCCACTTTTTACCGACAATTTTGTACAGGCTATAAATATGTCGTGGACGCGGAATAATTTGAATTTCTCCCAGGGCCTGGCACGACAAATGCAGGTCATCAACGATGTTTTCCAGTGCTGGCTGATATTTTGCGCATAACTCTTTCTGATAAGCGGCCAGGAATGCGAATTCTTGAGGGGCGATATTGCTCAGGCAAATATCATCAAGATTTCGTTTGTATCCCCACATCCCAAACTGGGCAGCCAGCGGCGCATATTTTGAAAGAAGGATTTGCGCCCTGTTGATGCGCTTGTTCTGGTCAGGAAGCAGGTTCAATCTTTGGGCCAACTCCAGCCCAGATGCCAGTTTTATGAGCAAGGCCTGTAAGCGAACCGGGGCTGGAAATACGCCAACCTCGGCTTCTTCAATGCCCCAATACAGGTTTTTCTCCTGCCTTTTCCCAAGAAGGTAGGTGAACTCAACGATCTGGGCTATTTCTGTTCCAAATTTAGCCTCAATTTGCCTAATTGAAATTGGCTCTTTCGAATGTTCTTCGTCCAGGATGTCATGGAGTAATGCCGCAATCGCCAGGTTCGAGTCTTGTGTCCATTCCGCAATTTGAACAGCTGTTTTTAGAACATGTTCCAGGAAGGGTTGTGAATCACTACGCAGAAAGCCGTAATGTGCTGTTTGTGCCATTTCCCAGGCAATATGAAATTTGTCCCCCGGACTTTCTGGGAAGAGTTGTGTGAGAATTTCGACTTGGGAATCAATTTTCATCGGCACGGGAGAATAACAGGTTTTTGTTATTATATCCGATGCGGTGGGCTAGTATTGCGAAGATTTTTTTCTAATCTTGAGCACTCTTGCAGCCTGGTTCAGCTTTCAAAGTGGATATTCATCATGGTGCCCCGGGAATTCTTGCAGTATTTTGAGAAGTTCATTTGAGTTTTCAAAACGGAATAGTGAGGAGGATATTGGTAGAGTTGAATGTCATTTTTTGGATTGGTTGGACAAGGGTACTATAGACATTCCATATAAATTGGTTAGAATATATTGCGTAAGCCAAACGAACTCTTTGCCGTTTCCCAAAGAGGAGATAGACAACCAACCACCAGCAATTTAGCGCAAGCGAGCACAGGCGCACCACCAGGAGACGGGTTTCACCACCCGGAGCAAGACCACAACGAGAACACAACGAGCAGGGGGAAGCCGGGTCATCGACCCACACCAGCAAAAGACTTGATTACACACGGCAACGAGCAACCTTTCATGGCTGCTCGTTGTACTTTAAACGGCTTGGGTTCTCCTAATCTATTCTTTTATGGAGAAAAATGATGATCACTTCAATCCCTACCCAGGCAACAAATAATTCTGCCACGGCTCTTGTTTTTCTTACTGTCGAACAAGTGGCAAAGCGTCTCTATGTTGGGCGTTCTACTGCGTACAACATGGTGAATTCTGGCGAGATCCCTTCCGTCCGCTTTGGTCGCTTGATCCGCGTGCCGGCCAGTGCTTTGGAGCAATACTTATCCAAAAAACTGCAACCAGGTGCCTAAGCAGTAGACAAGGTTGTTGAACCAGCATTCTCATAATAAAATCTTATGAACTCGCACCTTAACAATTTAGGTTCGTATGGGGGTGGTCATTTTCCCTACAAATTTCGGAGGGAACATGGCTACTCGTAAAAAGAACAATCGCGCGCCCAACTCCGGCTCGATCAGTATCAATCCA
>CAZNCT010000192.1:0-5874 GCA_964571615.1 uncultured Anaerolinea sp.
ATTGCTTCGGGCTGACGCTCTCGCAATCACAGCAACTTGGGCTTTAAGAAATCCATAGGTGGGCGGTGCTGGGTGATTGCCTAATCTACAAACCGATACTTGAGCAAGGCCCAAACCGCTTCAAAGGCATCGCGCAGGCCAATTTTCTTGCCTTCAGAATACTCGCGCGGGTTGAAACTAATCGGCACTTCAAACAGGCGCACATTGCGCTTGAGAATTTTGGCCGTAAACTCAGGCTCAAAATCGAAACGGTTGGCGCGCAGTTTCAAATCCTGCACAATTTCACGCCTGAAGACCTTGTAGCCTGTTTCCATATCGGTCAGGATGTTGTTATACAGAATATTCGTCATCAGCGTCAGCAGTTTGTTCGCCACCATATTCCAGAACAAGATGGCCCGGTGCGGCGCACCCAGAAAACGGGAGCCATAGACCACGTCCGCCAGCCCTTCCTGAATTGGCTTGAGCAGGTTGGGGTACTCGCGCGGGTCATACTCCAGGTCGGCATCCTGAATCAGCAAGACATCACCCCGCGCATTTTGCAAACCGGTGCGCACTGCCGCGCCCTTGCCCTGGTTTTTCTCATGCAGGATGACACGCACCCCGCCTTTCCCATCCAATTCCGATAGGATTTCGCGGGTCCCGTCACTCGAGCCATCGTCCACCATCACAATTTCCCAGGCCAGGCCGGTGGCCTGCACCCGGCGGACGATTTCGCGCACGGTATTCTTTTCATTATAGACAGGGATAATCACAGAAAGGTTCATGCCTGGTATTATACTGCCTAATCTCCTCTCTACTGCGCATCGAACCTGCGCACACCCCGCGGCCATGCTATAATCTTATCGTACCCATCTTGAATGCAAAATGGCAGGTGTCTATGTCTATGAATGCCAATTTTCCAGCGCGACCCTCTACCGCTCAACCGGCGGCGCCCAGCACTTCTACCTTTGTGCCGCCGCCCATTACCCGCATTGACGATACCGGCCTTTCACAACTCTGGCTGCAAGACCTGGCCCTCAAGATTCTCTACTTTCAGGGCTATCTTTCGGGCTTCAAAGTGGCCGAAGAAATCGCGCTCCCGTTTGCGGGTGTGACAGATCTGATTCTGGAGTCGCTCAAACGCGAAAAACTGGTCGAGGTCAAGTCCTCCTCGATGGGCCTGGGAGAAGGCTCCTACCAGTATGCCATTACCGGCGCAGGCATCGAACGCGCCCGCGAGGCCCTCGAGCGCAGTCAATATGCCGGCCCGGCCCCAGTGCCGATTGAAGTCTATAACCAGGCCATCCGCCGCCAGAGCCGCCAGCGCATTCCCGTCACTGCCCGCACCATGCATCAACTGCTTTCGCAACTGGTGCTCTCCAAGACCACCTTTGAGCAGCTTGGCCCGGCCCTTAACTCGGGTACCTCCATCTTCCTCTATGGGCCTCCAGGCAATGGCAAGACCAGCGTCGCCCGCGCTTTTGGCAACCTGATTTTGACCCAAAACATGTACATCCCCTACGCCTTGTATGTGGATGGACAGGTGATTAAGCTCTACGACTCGGTCAATCACCAGCGCGCCAAAGATGACGAAACCACCGCTTCGGGCACCGGCTCACTCCGCTCGGGCATCAAACGCGACCCGCGCTGGGTTTACATCAAGCGGCCCTTCATTGTTGTCGGCGGCGAACTCACCCTGGTTGGCCTCGACCTCGTCTTTGATGATACCCACAAATACTACGAAGCCCCCTTCCAGGTCAAAGCCAATGGCGGCATCTTGCTGATTGACGACTTTGGCCGCCAGCAGGTGCGCCCGCGCGACCTGCTCAACCGCTGGATTGTGCCGCTCGAAAACCGGGTCGATTTCCTGACCCTGCACACCGGGCGCAAGATTGAAGTGCCTTTTGATGTTCTGGTTGTTTTCTCCACCAACCTGCCGCCCCGCGACCTGGTCGATGAAGCCTTCTTGCGCCGTCTGCGTCACAAAATTGAAATCGGCGACCCCTCTTACGAAGAATTTCGTGAAATCTTCCGGCGCGTGGCCCAGGCCAAAAATGTCAAGTACAACGACCAGGGTCTGGCCTACCTGTTGCAAGAGTGGTACATCAAACGCAACCGAAAACTACGCGCTTCGCATCCCCGCGACCTGTGCGACCAGGTGATAGACATTGCCCGTTACATGAATGTCGAACCCGAGATGAACCGCGAACTGCTCAGCCGCGCTGCCGCGTCTTATTTTGTTGAACTGTAATGTTCCCATCCCTGCCCCGCCCGACCATTTTTGCGCATCGCGGCGCCTCGGCGCACGCGCCCGAAAACACCCTGGCGGCCTTTCAAATGGCCGTCGAACACGGCGCAGATGCCATCGAATTTGATGTCAAACTGAGCGCCGATGGGCACGTTGTTGCCCATCACGATAATACCCTTGAACGCACCACCAACGGCAAGGGCCCGCTCAACCGCTACAGCCTGGCAGAACTCAAAAAACTCGATGCCGGCGCCTGGTTTGGTGAACAATATCGCGGTGAGCGCATTCCGACCCTGGCAGAAATCTTTGAGGCCGTTGGCGACAAACTCTTCATGAACATCGAACTGACCAACTACGCCACCCCTTTCGATAGACTGGTGGAAAAAGTCGCGGAACTGGTCGAACGTTACCACATGAACGAGCGTGTTTTGTACTCCAGCTTTTTCCCGCACAACCTGATCCGCGCGGGCGCGCTCACCCCCGGCCTGCCGCGTGGGCAACTGGCTTTGCCTGGCCCCTCGGGCTGGTGGCAGCGCCGCTGGGGCAGTTTCCTGCATTTGCAAGCCGACCACCCCTTCAGCGCCGATGTCAGCGCTGCCAGCATCAGCCGCTCACACGCCCGCGGACGGCACGTTTATGTCTGGACGGTCAATGACCCCGATGAAATGCGCCGCCTGCAAATCCTCGGCGCCGATGGCATCTTCACCGATGATCCCAAACTGGCCTGCTCTGTGTTTTGGAGATAGTTTAGCAATACCGCCCTTTCACGATCGGTCTCCATCTTGCCCCACCCAACCACTGACCACTGACCACTGAATACTGAATACTGAATGTTCCCCCACGACTGGCTCCTCGAGGCGCAAGCGCGCATTGCCCCCCACATTCGCATTACCCCGCTGACGCAAGACTCGCAGCGGAGTTTGTGGCTTAAATGGGAAAATCATCAAATCACTGGCTCGTTCAAATTGCGCGGCGCATTAAACAAGACCCTGCTGCTCGAAGACTGGGAGCGCCAGGCCGGGCTGGTGACAGCCTCGGCGGGCAACCACGGCCAGGGCCTGGCGTATGCCGCTCAACTGAGCGGCGCGCCGGTCAAAGTTTTTGCTTCTGACCATGCCGTGCCGCGAAAAATTGAAGCCATGCGCGCCCTGGGCGCCGAGGTGGAACTTGTGCCGGGCGGCTACGAACTGGCCGAAGCAACCGCCATTCGCTATGCGGCTCAGAATGGGAAGACTTTTGTCTCAGCCTATAACGATGCCGGGGTCATTGCCGGGCAGGCAACCGTGGCGCTCGAAATTCTGGCTCAGAACCCCGAAACCGCCAACCTGACCTGGTATGTGCCGGTCAGCGGCGGCGGTTTGCTGGCCGGGGTTGGGCTGGCGCTTAAGCAGGCTAATCCGCAGGCCCGGTTGGTGGGGGTGCAGGCAAAAAACTCGGCTTTTATGCACAGCCTGTTTACCCGCGCCACCCAGGAAGGCGTACCAGACCTGCCTTCACTGGCCGATGGCCTGACCGGGGCGGTGGAAGCCGATTCGCTTACCATTCCGCTGGTGCGTCAGCTGGTCGATGAAATTGTCCTTGTGGACGAGGAGTCTATCGCCCGGGCAGTGGCCTTCGCCTGGAAAACCTATGCCGAAATGGTAGAAGGCTCGGCGGCGGTCGCTCTGGCGGCGGCCCTGCAGGGCAGTCATACGCCTGGGGGGCTGGTTATTCTCTCTGGCGGCAACATCCAGCCCGAAATCCACGCCGAAATCCTGCAAAAGGTGGGGGAACTGCCTTGAGAAAGCGCATTTTTTCGTTGTTCATGGCGTTGGTTTTGCTGGTCTCGCAGGCCGGGCCTGGTTTTTTGGGCGCACAAGCCCAGGGCGGCGAGGCGCAAAAGGCGGCGGCTCTGCTGGCGCGCCTGACCCCCGAAGAACGGGTTGGACAGTTGTTTCTGGTAACCTTTCAGGGGGCCGAAGTCACCCCCGAATCACAGATTTATGACCTGGTGACCAATCATCACATCGGCGGAGTGGTCTTGACAGCTGCCAACGATAATTTTGCCGCGGCGCCCGATACGCTGAATGCGCTTTACAACCTGGTGAATGGTCTGCAAGAGGCCGAATGGCAGCGTTCGCTGGGCGTTGATGAGCCGCGGGCTTATGTTCCGCTTTGGGTGGGGGTGGCACAGGAGGGCGGCGGCCCACCCAACGATGAGATTTTTTCTGGCCTGACCCCCCTGCCCGACCAGATGGCCCTGGGCGCTACCTGGAATGTTGAACTGGCCCGCCAATCGGGGCAGGTGATGGGGCGCGAGTTGGCGGCCCTGGGCGTCAACCTGTACCTGGGCCTTTCGCTGGATGTCCTAAGCAACCCCAACCCGTCTCTTTCGGCAGATTTGAGTACCCGCGTTTTTGGCGGCGACCCCTACTGGGTCAGTGAGATGGGCCGGGCCTTTATCAGCGGCCTGAAGGCCGATGGTAACCGCATGGCTGTGGTGGCCAGGCATTTCCCCGGGCGCGGCGGCACCGACCGCCCAACCGAGGTGGAAGTTGCCACCGTGCGTCGTTCGCTCGAGGAACTGAAGCAGATTGAACTGGCGCCCTTTTTTGCGGTCACGGGCGGCGCCCCCAACCCTGAGAGTGTCGCCGATGGATTGCTGGTTTCTCACATTCGCTACCAGGGGTTTCAGGGCAATATTCGCGCCACCACCCGCCCGGTCAGTTTTGACCCGAACGCCCTCGGACAGATTTTATCCCTGCCGCAGTTGGCCGCCTGGCGGCAGTCGGGCGGCATCATGGTCAGCGACGATTTGGGCACTGCCGCTGTGCGGCGTTTTTATGACCCCGGACAGCAGGGTTTCTCGGCTCGTCTGGTGGCCCGGGATGCGTTTTTGGCGGGCAACGATTTGTTGTATTTGGGCAACATTCAATCGAGCGACGCTGATAACTATGCAACGGTCTTGCGCATTCTTGATTTCTTTGCCCAAAAATATCGCGAAGACCCGGCTTTTGCCGCCCGGGTGGATGAGTCTGTCTTGCGCTTATTGACCCTCAAGTTTCGTCTCTACCCCACCTTCACGCTTTCGGGAGTGCGCCCGAGCCTGCCTCCCGAAGAATCGATTCAACCTTCTATTGGCCTGCCCTTTGAAGTTGCCCGCCAGGCGGCTACCCTGTTTAGCCCCTCTATTTCTGAACTCTCTTCGTTTTTGCCCGAACCGCCAGGCTTGCGCGATTATGTTGTTTTTATTACCGATACGCGCACCTATCAGCAATGTTCCACCTGCCCGCCAGATGTGGTTTTGCCGCAAAATGCCCTGCAAAATTCGGTCCTGGCGCTTTATGGGCCTCAGACCGGCGCGCTGGTGACGCCTGCCAGCCTGAGTTCCTATTCGTTTGATGACCTGCGCCTGTACCTGGATGGCGACCCCTCTGCTTCGCAAATGGCGGCCCACCTGCGCCGGGCGACCTGGGTTGTTTTTTCAACCCTCGAGTTGAGTGAGGGCCGCGCTCAGGAAGAGACCTTTAAGCGCTTTTTTTCGGAACAACAAAGCCTGCTTTTGAATAAAAAAGTGGTCTTGTTTGCTTTTGGCGCACCATATTACCTTGATGCCACCGATATTTCGAACCTGACGGCTTATTATGGCCTGTATAGCGAATCGGCTC
>CAZNCT010000193.1:0-5766 GCA_964571615.1 uncultured Anaerolinea sp.
TGACTATCTGCGCGACAACATGGTCTATCAGCTCGAAGACAAAGTGCAGCGCGGGCATCACTTCGCGATTGTGGACGAAGTGGACAACGTCTTGATTGATGAGGCCCGCACGCCGCTTATCATCTCTGGCCCGGCCCAGGGTGACCTGGAGTGGTATAGCAAAATGGCCCAGGTCGTGCGCCAGCTTAACCCCGAAGATTACGAAATTGATGAGAAAGACCGCAGCGCCATCTTGACTGAAACCGGAACAGCTCATGTGGAGCAGTTGCTTGGTCAGCCCTTGCGCGACCCCGACCGTCCTGAAGACATTACTCCTGAGCAGGCGCGTCTGTTGGGGTATCTCGAACAGGCCATGCGTGCCCAGTTCCTTTTTAAGCGCAACAAAGATTATCTTGTTCAGGGCGGTAAAGTGGTGATTGTCGATGAGTTCACGGGCCGTTTGATGCCCGGACGCCGCTGGAGCGATGGTTTGCACCAGGCGGTTGAGGCAAAAGAAGGGGTCAAGATTGAGCCTGAGAACATCACCTACGCCACCATCACCTTGCAAAACTACTTCCGCATGTATAAAAAACTGGCTGGCATGACCGGTACAGCCCTGACCGAAGCGGAAGAGTTCAACAAAATCTACAAACTCGATGTCCTGCCTGTTCCGACCAACCTTGAGTATCAATCTTCGCGCCCTGGTGCGACTCTGGTTGAAGTGAAAGACCGCGATGCCGATGGTTATCAGGTGGTTTTCTTTGCCCGTTCTGATGACCCGGCCAAAACACCGCTTTTCTGGCGGCGCACCGATTACCCCGACCTGGTCTATCGCACCGTAGAAGCCAAACTGCGCGCCATTGTGGTTGATATTTTGCGCAGTCATGTGATGGGACGCCCGGTGCTGGTTGGCACAACCTCGGTGGAAAATTCCGAAAGGTTGTCGGGCCGCCTGCGGGCTGAGTCTATCCGCCGTTTGTTACAGGTGCTCTTGTTGCGCCAGACCTGGTTCGAGGTCAATAATAAAGAAGAAGATGGCCGTCTTTATAAAGAACTGCAACTGCTCTATCGCTCTCTGGATGAGATTGACGCCGGTTACCTGCGCCAGTTTGCCAAACCCCTCAATGTTCAATCGATTAACCCCGAAGACCCCGCCAACCTGGAAAAGTTGATCGGCATCTTGCGGTTGGAGCCTGCTGATGCGCCGCGCCTGAAGGCGGTTGTTCAGGGCGGGGTACAGCACGAGGTCTTAAACGCTCGCAAGCACACCGAAGAAAGCCAGATTATCGCCGGGGCTGGCGCCTTTGGGGCTGTCACCATCGCCACCAATATGGCCGGGCGCGGTGTTGATATTAAACTCGGCGGCGAATTGGCCGAAGAAGTGACGATTGCGGTTAGCCGGGTGCTCAAACGCGCCGGATACGAAGACCCGTATGACATGCGTCCTGAAGAACAGCGCCAGGCGCTGCTCAAACTCTCGACGGGCGATTACGGCATTTACGAAGCCGAAGTCAAACTCTTTTTGCAATATTTTGACGACATGGAGCGCGTCCGTCAGTTGGGCGGCTTGCACGTCATTGGCTCAGAGCGTCACGAAGCCCGCCGCATTGACAATCAGTTGCGCGGACGTGCCGCCCGCCAGGGCGACCCCGGCTCCTCACGTTTCTACCTCTCGCTCGAAGATGACCTGATGCGCCTGTTCGGCGGCCAGCAGGTTAACGATGTTATGCAGCGCTTCAAACTGGATGACGACCTGCCGCTTGAAAACCGGATTGTCAGCAATATTATTGAAGGGTCACAGCACCGTGTTGAAGGCTCAAACTTCGATGTCCGCAAGCACTTGCTGGAGTATGACGATGTGCTTAATGCCCAACGCGCCCGCATTTACGGACAACGCGACCTGGTTTTCACCAAAGAAGACCTGTTCGATGATGTGACCGGTTTTCTCAAGACCGAGGTGGAAAATCGTGTTCCGGCGGCTCTCGAGGATGACGAGGGCCCCTGGAAGTTGCTTGCCTGGCTCGAAAACGTCCAGCCGACCATTTTGCTGGCCGATGGCGAACTTTTCCCCTCTTACACCTTCCGCCTGCTGTTGGACGAGGTCGATTCTGCTGATTTGCGCGCTTCAATCCTTGGCCTGGCAAGCCGCGCTTTGCAACTTGAGCAAGAACATCACCTGGCCTCGTTCCAATCTGGGCTGGAAGCCGCAGAGAAAACGCTCGATACTCAGATTGAAGAGCGCGATGAACTGGTGGATACCTTCCTGCAAGGCCTGGATGACAGTGAAGAATCGCCGCGCCGCCCGCAGGATTTGCTCGAAGAACTCTCTGGCCTGCTGCGCCTGCCTTTGCGCCTGACCAGCGAACAAATGCGCGCCCTGGTCAATGACCCCGCCAGTCTCGAAGACGACCTGAAAGAGCAGATTGCTGACCAACTGACCGCCGCGGCCATCAACCGCCAGGTGACTCTTTTGATTAGCCGCCTGGGTGAACCGGTCACCCTCAAAGAAGACCTGTCACGTCTGGACTGGGACGAAGCCTCGAAGAAATTGCTAGACCTGGCCCGCGACCTGTTCCAGAAACGTTACGAAACGCTCGCGGGTGAGAAAGGTCAGTTTGCCCGCGAACTGGATGCCTTGCTGGCCCGCCCCGAGGCCCAAAATCCGGATGCGTCTCTGGCCATTCGCCTGCTGGGCAGTCTGCAAATGGCACGCCGCCAGGCTGGGTTTAATACCAAAACCCACCAGGCCCAGTTTGTTGAATATGCCCGTTTTCAATATTTCCACCTGGCCGCCCAATTGCTTGCCCGGCGCGATGCCAACTGGTTGCAGGCCGATGTCCTGGAACATCTTGAAGATGCCCTTGAAGCCCTGGCGGAGACCTGGGGGAGTATTGAGTTTTCACGCATTGCGCGCAATGCTGCCAGCCTGGCTGATTTTGGCCCCGCGGCCCAGGGTATCGTGGCCGGTTCTGACGCTGACCTGGCCCAGCGTTCGCTGAGTGACCTGTCTGAAGAACAAACCGGGGCTCTCAAGACCGCCCTGGGACGCCGTTACCTGAGCGAAGTCTTTCGTAATGTTTTACTCAAGGCGATTACCGAGCAATGGGTCGATTATCTGACCCGTGTTGAGGCCTTGCGCGTCTCGATTGGTTTGGAGGCTTACGGACAGCGTGACCCGCTGGTACAATATAAGTCTAAGGCCTCTGAAATGTTCCAGGCACTTTTGCGTGACATTCGGACGGTTGTGGTCAATACGATGTTTTTGTATCGTCCGCGTCCGGCAGTGGTGCAGGCCAGTGAGGCCCCTGTGGCGGAACCGGTTGCCAGAGAAAAACCTGTTGTCGCGCAGCAGCCCGCCAGCGCCGGGCGCAAGCGTCACAAAAAACGCTAATCGGCAGTTCACTTGAGATTTGCATGAATCATCAGCCTCTTCCTGTTCCTGAAGAATTTCGCAACCTTCCCAAGGTTGAACTGCACCGCCACCTGGAAGGTTCGCTGCGTTTGAGCACCATGCTGGATGTGGCGCGCAAACACGGCATGACTTTGCCTGCCAATGTGGTGCGTTTGTCGCGTCTGGTACAGGTGCAGGACGAGGACAACTTCACGTTTGACAATTTCCTGTCCAAATTCAACACCCTGCGCATGTTTTATCGCTCTCCTGAAGTGATTGAGCGAATTACGCATGAAGCAGTCGAAGACGCCGCCAAGGATAATGTCCGCTACCTCGAGCTGCGCTTTACCCCGGTGGCGCTCAGCCGGGCGGAACGTTTCCCGCTTGAAAATGTGGTCGATTGGGTTGTCAAAGCCGCCAAAGATGCCGAGAAAAAATATAAGGTCATGGTGCGGCTGATTGCTTCAGTGAATCGCCATGAGCCGCTCGAACTGGCCGAACAAGTCGCCTGGATTGCGGTCGAAAAAGGACGCGAAAACATTGTCGGGCTCGACCTGGCTGGGAACGAGGCGCAGTTTCCGGCCAAGCCTTTTCTGCCTATCTTCAAGGAAGCCCGTGTGGCTGGATTGCGAACCACGATTCACGCCGGCGAGTGGAGCGGGGCGGCCAATGTCCGCGAGGCGATTGAAGTCTTTGGCGCAAACCGCATCGGACACGGGGTGCGTGTCCTCGAGGATGATTTTACGGTCGCCATGGCGCGTGAAAGTGGTGTAACCTTTGAAGTCTGCATGACCAGCAATTACCAGACTGGCGTTGTCACCGGTTTGAATACGCACCCTGCCCCCAAGATGATTCAGGCTGGATTGAATGTAACCTTCAATACCGATGACCCGTCCATCTCGCAGATTACGCTGGGGAATGAATATCGGCTTGCTGTGCAGGATTTGCGCATTCCGATGGACGTCTTGAAACAGCGCATTCTGGCTGCGGCCCAGGCTTCTTTCTTGCCGGATGGCGATAAGGCCAAACTGGTGCAGAACTTGAAAAAAGAAATGAAGCTCGCCTGAGATGCGGGTTGGCAGTTTGCCATAAAAGAAATGCGGTAAAATATGTCTCATTCCGTGTTTCTAAAACAAAGAACGACAAAGGCGCACCTTTGGGTTTTTTGTGAACCTTGATGAATTTCTCCGGGTCACAAATTGCCAAAGGTGTTTTTGTGGCGCAAAACGCCATTTGCGCCAGCAGTGTAAATTAATGCCAAAGGAGCATTCCGCATGAAAGATTTTTTTAACGCCAAAGATAAACTGACCATCGGCGGCAAGGACTTCACCTACTACCGCCTCGATGCCCTCGAAAAAGCGGGGCTGACCAGCCTCAGCCGCCTGCCGTTTTCCATCCGCATTGTGCTGGAAGCCGCCCTGCGTCAGTGCAACGATGTGGAAATCACCCAGGAGGATGTCAAAAACATCGCCGCGTGGACAGCCAAAGGCGAGCGCCCCGGCATTCCCCTGCTCCCCGCCCGCGTGGTGATGCAGGACTTCACCGGCGTCCCGGCAGTCGTTGACCTGGCCGCCATGCGCTCGGCAGTCGCCCGGCTGGGCGGCGACCCAAAGCGGATCAATCCGCTTGTGCCGGTGGATTTGGTCATTGACCACTCGGTGCAGGTGGATTTCTTCGCCACGCAAGACGCGCTCCAGCGCAATACCGAAGTCGAATTCCAGCGCAACCGCGAGCGCTACGAGTTCCTGAAATGGGGACAAAAAGCCTTCAAAAACTTCCGCGTGGTGCCGCCCATGACCGGCATTGTCCATCAGGTTAACCTGGAATATCTCGCCGAAGTGGTGATGGAAAAAGACGGCGTGCTGTTCCCCGATTCGCTGGTCGGTACCGATTCGCATACCACCATGATTAACGGCCTGGGCGTGCTGGGCTGGGGCGTGGGCGGCATTGAAGCCGAAGCCGTCATGCTCGGTCAGCCGATGGATATGCTCCTGCCGGATGTGATTGGCTTCAAACTCTATGGCAAACTACGCGATGGCGTGACCGCCACCGATTTGGTTCTCACCGTCACCCAAATGCTCCGCAAAAAAGGCGTGGTAGAGAAATTTGTCGAATTTTACGGCCCCGGGCTGGATAACATGTCCCTGCCCGACCGCGCCACCATCGCCAACATGGCCCCCGAATATGGCGCAACGATGGGCTTTTTCCCGGTGGATGCCGAAACCCTGCGCTACATGAAACTGACCGGCCGCCCGCAAGCCGTGATTGACCGCGCCGAAGCCTACTGCCGCGCTCAGGGCTTGTTCCGCGATGCCAACACCCCCGACCCCGAATTTACCGACACGCTCGAACTCGACCTCGGCTCGGTGGTGCCCTCGCTGGCAGGCCCCAAGCGT
>CAZNCT010000194.1:0-4956 GCA_964571615.1 uncultured Anaerolinea sp.
TGTTGTTCGTTCCCTTTTTGCATGACGGCCAGGGTCCAGTCGGTGTTGATGGGGGAGCGGTCTTCAAATTTTTCCTCGGCGAAGACATCTTTGCCGTCAATCAACATGGCATACTCGGCGCCTAGATTGGCCTTGACTTTTTGCAACGCGGCATCATATTGGGTATGCAGTTCTTCCGGTGGGTTGAACATGGTTGCATAAGTCAGTTTGAAATCGGTCATACAAAAGCCTCCTGTGATTTGGGAAAAAGATTGGGTCTCTATATTGGACATTTCTTGTCCGAAACGGGCTTAGTATAGCCGATGCCGGGCTGAGAGTCAAAAAAACAAGCCGCCAAAACGGCAGCCTGGCAGTTTTTGAAACCCTTTGGGTTGGTTGGGCTTATTGGCCGGCTTGCCAGGTTTCCCAACAGGTGCTCTGGTTGCGCCCGCGGCGCTTCGATTCGTACAGGGCCTGGTCGGCGCGAGAGATGAGGGTATCCAGATTGGTGTCGGGTTTGCCATCCCAGCAGGCAATCCCCAGGCTGATGGAGAAGCGTACTTCTGGGCCATTTTCAATCCGGATGACATCGGATGCAATTTTGCGCAGCCGCTCTGCGGTGGAGACCGCCGCCTGCGCCCCGGTTTCTGGCATCAGCAGCACAAATTCTTCGCCCCCGTAGCGCGCAAAAATATCCATGGCCCGAATGTTCGATTGGATGATGCGGGTCAGGCGCAGCAAAACCTGGTCGCCAAGCGGGTGCCCATAAGTATCATTGATGCGTTTGAAGTGGTCAGCATCAATCAGGATGACTGATAGAGGCCGCCGGGTGCGCAGTGTTTTTTCCATTTCTTTCTCTGCCAGGCTGAAGAAATGCCAGCGGTTGTATACCCGGGTGAGTGGGTCGGTAATTGCCATTTCTTCAAGCATGTCTGCCTGCTGGCGCAGCGTAGCGGTACGTTCCTGCACAGTTTGCTCAAGCCCGGCGGCCAGGTCGCGCAAGGCTTGTTCACGGGTGTGAATGGCTTCTGCCATGAGGTTGAAGGCGCGCGCTAACTGGCCGGTTTCATCGTTTGTGTCAGACTGCACCTGAACTTTAAGATTGCCTCTGGACATTTCTGCGGCGCTGTGCGTCAGTTCGCTTAAGGGTATGGTGATTTGACGGGCCAGCCAAAACCCAAAAAGGATACTGGCCAGGCCGGTCAGGATGGCCAGCAGAATGCTCTCAAGGGTGATGTTGGCAATTTTTTCTTCCAGCGTGCGGGTCGAGAGGCTGGTTGCAATGGCGCCAATGACCTGATTCCCCAATGTGACCGGGCGGCCCGAGATGAGTTGGTCTGTCTGCCATTCTTTGTAAGTTATCCCCGAAGATTGTCTGATCAGGCGTACCCCAAGCGGGTCAGGTTCTCTTGAAAATTCTAAGGCTGCGTTACGCGAATCGGTCAGCACCCTGCCTTGCGAGTCGTAGGTGATAAAAAAGACCACATCGGCATTGTCGCTCAAGGCGCGTGAAAGGTCTGAGAGTTCATCCAGTTGCAGCCGGTAGAGCGGGTCTCGCAAACTGAGCGAGGTGGTTTCAAGCAGCAGGTCGGCCTGGTTTTCCAAATCTTTGCGAAAGTATTCTCGTTCCAATTGAATTGAGATGACCGTTAAGGTAAAAACGGCTGAGACTGTCAAAAAACTGAACAGCCCAGCAATTTTTGTTCGCAGAGAGATGTTGCGCCAGATTTGCATGGTTGACCCAAAACGAGGTAAAGCCTGGCAAATGAGGGGCAGCGTTGTTTCCAGGGCATGACTGGATTGTAATCTTTGCTTTTTGAGCTTCTCCAAACCGAAACTGTTTTGCAATTCCCCCAAAGGTGTGATATTTCACAGCCCAATCGCTTTTTTGACCAGCGCCATAATTTTTTCTTCCTCTGCCGGGGTCAGTTCTTTTAGCGCAAAAGAAGTCGGCCACAGGTTGCCGTCATCCAGGCGGGCTTCGTCACTGAATCCTAGCGTGGCATAGCGCGTGTTGAACTTGTGTGCACTTTGGAAGAAACAAACGATTTTGCCTGATTGATTGGCATAGGCGGGCATGCCATACCAGGTCTTGGGTGTCAGGTTAGGCGCACTGACTTTGATGAGTTCATGCAGGCGTGTTGCCATGCTGCGCTCGGGTTCGGGCAGTTCGGCAATTTTTTCCAGGACTGCGCTTTCTCCGGCGGCCCTGTCTTTGCTGGCGCGCGCCTCGGCTTTCAATTCTCGGGCGCGTTCTTTCATGGCAGCGCGTTCTTCAGGGCTGAATGAATCGTTTTTCTGTTTCATAGAGTCTCCTTCTCTCTTGAAGAGATTTTAGAACATATATTCAGAATAGTCAATGAATGCTGGGCCGGTCTTGTCTGTGTTTTTGAGTTGCCTGGTGGTATAAATTGGTAATAAAACCTGTTTAAGACCCCGTTTGCCCCGTTCACTTTTTGTTACACTATTCCCTATGAAAAAATTGCTTTCCAGGTTTACGCCTCTTCAATGGTTGGCGATTGGGCTGATAGTGCTTGGCCTGCTGATCATGATTCCGCGTTTGCGCGGTATGTTTTCTTTTTATAAAGAAGCGCGTTACGCGGCTGAAAATCACTTTGTTGATGGCAATCTCTCGCCAGATTTAATTCGCCCCTGGATGAGTCTGCGCTATGTTGCGGTTGCCTATGCGGTACCGCAGCGGTACCTGTATGATACGGCTGGCATTCGTCCACATCCAGAGACCAGTATGCTTTCTTTAAGCCGTCTTAACCGCCAATTGAATCTGGGTGAGGTCAATGGGGAACCCGCCATTATGCAGGTTGTTCGTGATGCGATTGTCGCTTATCGCGCTAATCCGGTTGTGACTGGTTTATTGGAACAAAAAGTTGCCGATTGGATGACCATTCAATATATTGCCAATAGCACCGGGGTTTCGGCAGAGACAATTTTTGCCGGCCTTGGGCTTCCACCAGATGGCAACGCCAACAAGCCGCTTGGTTTTTTAAGTGAGACAACCAGTTATCCGGGGGGGACACGCGCCCTGGTTGCAGCGGTTCAAAAAATTCTCGAAGAGCAGGGCGTTATACCCGCGCGGCCATGAACTTTGATCTCTCCTCCCTTGTCCTGAATTGGATTGCTCAGTATGGCGCACCGATGGTGGCTGGCTTATTGTATCTTGGCGGGCTTGGCTTACCCCTGCCTGGCACGCTGCTGGTGATTGCTTCGGGTGCTTTTATTCGCCAAAGCCTGCTGGATGGTGTTTATACCCCCGTTTTGGGTTATTTCGGCACGGTTGCGGGTGATGCTTCGCTTTATGCCGTTGGCTTCTTTGCCAGCGGATGGATTAGGCGCCGTTTTGGAGATACCCCGGCCTGGAAGAGCGCCCAATCTCTCTTCGAGCGCCGCGGTGGCGTGGCTATTTTTTTGACACGCTGGTTGATTACCGCCTTGGCTGTCCCTGTGACGCTGATTGCGGGCAGTGGGGGCTACCGTTTTCGTAAATTTCTTCTCTACGCGCTCCTGGGCGAACTGACCTGGATTGGTCTTTACGGCGGCCTGGGCTATGCTTTTGGCAGTCAGTGGGAACTGATTAGCGATTTTATCAGCGACTTCAGCGGTTTTGTGTTTGGCGCGCTGGTCTTGGGAGTTGGTATTTATATCTTTTTGCGCAAAGATGCGCGCTCTTCAACGAATTGATGCTGCTGTTCGAGCGTCTCACATTGCTGATTTCCCGCTTTTTGCCACAGCGCTGACATCCAACAGCAAGCCCCCTTCTCTGGCTGCGGCGACAATTTCTGTTCCTAAGGCGCTGTGCAGGCTGCTCAGGGAGGCTTCAATCTGCGCAGATGGTGCCAATACAAGCAATCTTTCGAGGGCGTTAAAAAGCATTTGGCGGCACGGCTCGGCAGTAGTTGGGGCGCTGGGAGGATTGTCCGCTTCGCAGAGAGGGTCTGCCTGGCTGAATTGTCGTGTGAACTCTTGGGCAACCTCAGAGCCGCCGTACTGGGCTGCCAGCAGGGTCAGGAAAGGCAGGGCGCTGTTGAGATAAATTTTTTGACCAATCGATGGTGAATAGGGGGCCGGAATGCCGCGCATGGCAGCGGCCAGCAGTTTTTCTGGGGATGGAATATCGGTCGCTTTCAGGTCTTTGCCCATTTGCCATGGAATGGCTATCCAGTAAATATCGCCCTGCCCTTTTTCTTTTTCGTCACTCACCGCAAACAAGGCATAAATTTCTCTGCCCAAAACAACCTTGCTTGGCCCGGAAGATGATTTTTGGCCCTGCAGCTCGAGCAGTATTTTTTGCTGTGTGTCATTAGGCAGACTTAAAATGTTGCACACCGGTTCGCCAACCAGGCTGCCAATTTCTTTTTGGGTCAAAAATGAAGCCAGACGTGGATCCACAAAAAGCGTTCGCCCGGCATTATCGGAGAGCAAGACCCAGAATTGCTGTCTCTCGGGTTGGCGGAAAGAGATTAAGATGTTTTCAAGGTTAACCTGGGGGTAAGGGAAAAAATGACGCAGATAAAAACCCGTTGTTAGGACCTGATAAGAGAGAATATAAAGTATATCGAACAGGATGCTAAGCCAGTCAAATTGATTTTCAGAGCGATACAGGCCATTCCATTCTGCAAAGAAAAAGATTTGGTTGGTAAAGGCGTACAGCCAGATGCCAATGAGAATCACCAGCCACCTTTTTCCCAACAGGCCATCCCATGAGGCCAGGGCAAGGTTGGTGGCACCCAGCAACAGTATCAGATAAAGCGTTTCGTATATAAAAGGCAGAGCAACTTCCCAAAAAGATGCCCCTGAAGCGTTCGTAAGGATGGGCAGATAAACAAAGGCCAGCGCCACCAGCACAAAAACGGCCAGCGCGCCAATTGCAATCCAGCGTTTTTTGCCGTCAATAAAAACGCGCAGAAAGTTAACTTGAAGCACAAAAAACGCCGCCAGCAGGACATCTCCTGCAATATAGAA
>CAZNCT010000194.1:4966-5689 GCA_964571615.1 uncultured Anaerolinea sp.
TCGGCCCACGAAGGATAAGACTCAAGCCCTTGCAGGCCATAAGATAACCAGAGCACTTCGGCAACCAGCCAGGCGCTCATTGCCAGAACATGAGCAGCCAGAGTTTGCGCGCCTGACTCTGGGGTGCAACCGATTGATAAATGCGATAGGTAATTGCGGCTGCCAGAAGCGCAAACAGAATTGGAAACACATCGAGCAGAATGTCTTTCGCCGGCGATGGCGCAAATACAGCAATCCCAACTGTAGCGAGTAGAAGGACAGCGTTTGCAGCATAAATCAGAAGTAAGGTATTTTTGTTTGACATTCTTTTCCTCTCTTGGGGCTTCTGACTTCCGTTTTTGGTTCGCCTTGAATGACAAAAAATATGGCTTCTCTGGTGTCAATACCTTCGCCAAAATTATGAAGAGAACTTTGCTATCCGAAAGTTCGTATGCACCAGTTTTTTTTGTACACGGATTTGACGGACGAGTGCCCGTCAGGGTATTAAACGGAAAAACACGGATTTTAAGAGCTTTTTATGGTTTTTCCGATGATTTATCCGTGTTCATCCGCGTCAGTCTGTGAAATCCGTGTACCGGGTTTTATGCCAAACTCCAGGAAACGACAAATTGGCGAAGGTATTGTTCTGATAAAGATTGTTCTTAAATTTTTACCCGCCAAAGGTTGAAAGATTGCTCAAAGCCTTTGACCATGGCTTTAAATGGACTTGCAGAAACGCCTTGA
>CAZNCT010000195.1:0-5651 GCA_964571615.1 uncultured Anaerolinea sp.
ATCGGCGGCGGTCGCAACCGTCAGGTTGGCTTCGGCCAGGTTCTTGGCAGTGTTGAAGTCCCAGTTGGTAGTAATCTGGCCGATGATTTTAGCCATTTCATCGCGGGTCAGTTTGGCCTTGCCAGAGAGCGCAACGGCTTCGCTGGAGTTCTTGATGACAAAGGTGCCATCGGCAATCTTGGGCTGCAGGACATTCCAGGCGCCTTCAAAGAACAGGAACGCATTGTTGTCAGAGGCCGCGCCAGCATACAGATAGAGCGGGTTGCCGGTGCCAGAAGCCTTATCGACCAGGTACTGGGCCTGGGCTTCGCCCACAGCCACGCTGTCAAAGGTCACATAGTAATCCACAGCGTCGGTGTCGCGGATGAGGCGGTCATACGAGATAACCTTGACACCAGCGGCTTTGGCGGCATTCGCAGCGGCAGCGGCGGCGGTGCCATCATGCGGGCAGATGATGAGAACCTGAATGCCCTTGGTAATCAGTGATTCGACATTGGCTTTCTCTTTGGCCGAATCGCCCTGGCTGAACAGAATTTCGACTTCGTAACCAGCAGCGGTCAGGGCTTCGCGGAAGCGGGTTTCGTCCTGGATCCAGCGCGGTTCGTCCTTGGTCGGGAGAACAATACCAACCTTACCGGTAATGGCCGGGGCAGCGCCGCTGCCATCGAGACCGGTAAATTCACCAGCCTGGTAATAACCCGAGTCAATCAGGGCCGCTTTGACGTTGGATTTATCAACGCTAATGACCTCAGATTGCTTGGCAGGAACCTGAATCTTGCCGTTGTCATACGAGCCGGTGGTGGCAGGGGTCTTGCCTTCGAGCAGCGAAACCGCCATACCAATCGCATCCTTCACCAGGGTGCGGACATCTTTGAAGACGGTCATAGACTGCTTGCCATCGATGATGTACTGAACAGAGGCCTTCTCGGCGTCCTGACCAGTCACCACGTACGAGGTCACGTCCTTGTCGGCGGCGAAGGCGTCCGCAATCGCGCGGGCGGTGCCATCGTTGGGGGCCAGGATGAAAACGTTGCCCTTATCGGCGGCGGTCGCAACGGTCAGGTTGGCTTCGGCCAGGTTCTTGGCGGTGTTGAAGTCCCAGTTGGTGGTAATCTGGCCGATGATTTTGGCCTGCTCATCGCGGGTCAGGGTGGCCTTGCCAGAGAGCGCAACGGCTTCGCTGGAGTTCTTAATCACAAAGGTGCCATCGGCAATCTTGGGTTGCAAGACAGACCAGGCGCCTTCAAAGAACAGGAACGCATTGTTGTCAGAGGCTGCGCCAGCATACAGATAGAGCGGGTTGCCGGTGCCGCTGGCTTTATTAATCAGGTATTGACCCTGAGCCTTACCAACCGCCACGCTGTCGAAGGTCACGTAGTAATCCACAGCGTCGGTGCCGGTAATCAGGCGGTCATACGAAATCACCTTAACCCCAGCCTTGCGGGCTTCTTCAACAGCGGCAGCCGCGGCGTTACCATCCTGCGGGCAAATGATGATGACTTTGACGCCCTTGGTAATCAGCGATTCAACATTGGCTTTCTCTTTGGCCGAATCGCCCTGGCTGAACAGAATTTCGACGTTATACCCGGCAGCCTGCAGAGCATCCTTGAAGCGGGTTTCGTCCTGAATCCAGCGCGGTTCGTCCTTGGTCGGCAGAACAATACCAACCGCCAGTTGGCTGCCCGTTTCGGCGGGCTGGGCAGTAGCGGGGCCGCAAGCGGCCAAAATGGTTGAGGCCACCATTAAAAGGGCCAACAACACGAACAGGGAACTCTTCTTAAACATTGACAAGCCTCCTTCTAGATTTTGAAAAACGGTGGAATGGGGGAACAAAGGAAAGACATCGTATATCGTTGCAGACGACCTCCTTGCCTTACAGGGATACGACCTACACTCCAATCATAGTCAATATCACCCGAAAGGTTCAACCCCTACATCCCCTGATATAATTAGCGAACACCCCCAATTCCACTAGGGGATTCCCCCCAAAGCACAACCTTGCACCCAATGAACCCAATCAGAACCCTGCTTGCCGATGACCATGCCCTCATACGCGCCGGTTTAAGGGATGCGCTGGCCAGCCTGCCAGGCATCGAAATCGTTGGCGAAGTTGGCAACGGCCCCGACCTGATGCGCGCCATTGAGACCTTGCGTCCTTCTTTGCTGGTGATGGACGTGAACATGCCCGATTTTGAACCAGTAACTGCCGTACAGCGCATTCGCGGACAATACCCGGCCATCAAAATTCTGGTCGTGAGCGCCTACGATGACCAGGCCTATGTCGTCGGGCTGCTGGCTGCCGGGGTAGATGGCTACCACCTTAAAGACCAGCCGCTTTCAGACCTCGAGTTGGCGGTCCGGCGCATCCTCGACGGCGGACGTTGGATTTCTGACCCGCTGGTCAACCGACTGATTGACCAACGCCATACTCCCACCGAGTCCGCTCCGGCGCTGACTCGCCGCCAGCGCGAGTTGCTCTACCTGCTTAGCCAGGGCTACAACAACCAGAAAATCGCCTGGGTCATGGACTTGAGCGTCAAAACAGTTGAAAACCACCTGACCGCGCTCTACCGCGCCATTGGGGTTGAAAGCCGCTTAGAAGCCAATACCTACGCCAGCAAACATCCCGATTTGCTTTTGCCGCCCGAAAGCGAAAAACAAGGCCGGGCCGAATTACACGGCGAAGGCCTGAGCGTGCTGGTACTGGATGACAACCCGCGTTACCGCGCTCAACTGGCCAAACTGCTGGCAAAAACCTGGCCCCAGGCCAGCGTGCTCGAAGCCGATGACTGCCAGGAAGCCGTGCGCCTGGCCGGCCAGACCCGCCCCCTGGTGGCCTTTATTGATGTCGTACTAAAAGAAGAAGATGGCATTCAATGTGCGCGGCGCATCAAAACGATTTCCCCCTCCACGCTGATGGTGCTCATCAGCGCCTACCCTGACCGCGAGTTCCGCCGCATGGGTCTGAACGCCGGGGCAGTCGCTTTTCTCGATAAAAAAGACATCGACGCCGCTACGGTTCGGCAGGTGCTCGAAGACGCTCTGGCGCGCTAGGCCTACCCGGCTGCCAGAGACGGATAAGGGCTGGGAATTTCTATCTTCAGCATCATCCCGCCGCCCGGGGCCGATTCGACCTGCATGGTCCCGCCCAAGAGCGTCACCCGTTCACTAATCCCCAAAATTCCAAAATGTTTTTGCTCTGAAAGTTTTGCCAGGTTTAGCGGTCTGGCAATGCCTTTGCCATTGTCTGAAAGCCGCACCAGCAGGCTGGCGGTCGGCGTGCGCGAAAGCGCCAGGTGTACCTGGGTGGCTTCAGAATGTTTGCGCACGTTGCTCAAGCCCTCTTGCACAATCCGAAAGACCGAGAGTTCAATCGGCTCAGGCAGGCGGCCCAGGTCGGGGTCAATCTCAAGGGTCACTTTAATCCCACTCATTTTCGACCACTGATGCGTCAGAGAGCGGATGGCCGCCGACAGGCCATGGCTGTCAATGGTCGGGGGCCGCAAATCACTGCACACCTGGCGCAGACTGCTGACCACAGAGCGAATCCCATTACGGATGTTGGCCAGTTCTTCGCGCTGAATCGGGTCGGTAATTTCGCTCTCGGCGTCTTCCAGCTGGTAGTTGTAACTCAACAAATCCTGAATCACCTGGTCGTGCAGGTCGCGGGCCAGGGCTTTACGCTCGGCCTCGCGCTCGGTCATCAGGCGGCGATTGGCCTCTTGCAAGGCCAGGTTCAGCCGGTCGAGGGCTTCAACCTGGTCGCGCAGGCGTTCAATGAGCTGACGATTGAGTGAGTCCTGGGCTTCGAGACTTTCGCGCAAGACCATCTGACTGCGGCGCAATTCCTCGGCCTGTTGCTGGGCGGCGTAATAACTCTCAAACGCCCAAATAACCGGCGTTACCTGCTCCTGACGGTTGGAGCCAACAATCAACTCGACAATTTCACGCGGGGTCGTCTCGCTGGTAGCGCGCAAAGCAATCTGGCGGCCCTGATAAAGCACCAGAATGCGGTCTGTGACGGCAAAAATGTGCTTCAAATCATCACTGCTCAAGATGACCGCCACATTTTGACCAGCCACCTGCTTGATGTGCGAGAGCAATTTTTGCTGGCGCTCAAACGTCAACGAGGCCAGGGCATCATCCAGCAAGAGCAGGCGGCTTGGACGACACAAAGCCCGACACAGGGCCACAATCAGAGTTTGCTCATTCGACAGATTGGCCGGTTTTTCAAACATCAAATCACGCGGCATATCAAATTCGGCCAGCAGTTCGGTTGCAATCTGGGCCATGCGGTTTTCGTCGGGCCGCATCCGAAACGGCTCCATAGACCAGATTTCACGCCCAAGAAAAATGTTATTGAGCACATTAAAGTTGCCGGCCAATTGCGGATTTTGATGGACAGTTTCTATCCCACTGCGCTGCGCATACGAAGCGCTGCGCAAAGAGATACGCTTTCCATCCATCCAGATTTCCCCACTCGAAGGCGCATATACGCCGCTCAAAACCTGAAACAGGGTGGATTTTCCCGAGCCGCGCTGGCCTACCACCCCCAAGACTTCGCCCGGAGCCAGGTCAAACTGTACGCCCGTCAGGGCCGCAACTGAGCCGAAATATTTCGACAGGTTTTTGACACTCAACAACTTGGCAGAAGTGGACACAAGACCAGCCTTCAGAAATTTAACGCACACCAGGCCCGTAAAAAAACTGTTTCAAATTATACAACAATCATCACAGGCCGCTATCGCCCGGCAGATATGACAAACATCCCTGCCAGACCTGCCAAAATCAGGATTTTCATCAATTCAAGCGCCAGGCAGGCGCAGATATAATCATATTAATAATATGATTATTCTCCCGCAATAGGTCGTTTCGGCACACGAAAGGATGAATATGACCGAAGTTGTTCCTGTTACAGCGCAAGAAACCCCCACCCGCAAAGGCCCGCGCGGCCAGGTGACGATTCATGCCACCTGGTGCAAGGGCTGTACGATTTGCGTCGAATTTTGCCCCACCAACGTTTTGGCCATGCACCCCAGCGGCAGACACCCGATTGTCGCCGCGCCAGAAAACTGCACCGCCTGCCATTTTTGCGATACCCACTGCCCCGACCTGGCGATTGTGGTGCGAAAGGTAAATTAAGGGAGGCATCCATGACGATTAAACTCATGCAAGGCAACGAAGCCATTGCCCTGGGCGCCATCGCCGCTGGCTGCCGCTTCTATGCAGGCTATCCCATCACCCCCTCCACCGAAGTGGCCGAGGTGATGTCGCGCGAACTGCCCAAAGTGGGAGGCAAATTTATTCAGATGGAAGACGAAATCGCCAGCATGGCGGCCATTATCGGCGGGCGGGTCGGCGGACTCAAATCCATGACCGCCACCAGCGGCCCCGGTTTCTCGCTCATGCAGGAGAATCTCGGCTACGCGGCTATGGCCGAAATCCCGTGCGTGGTCGTCAATGTTCAGCGGCTTGGCCCCTCCACCGGCCAGCCAACCGCCGCCTCGCAGGGCGATGTGATGCAGGCCCGCTGGGGAACGCATGGCGACCACCCCATCATCGTACTCAGCCCAATTTCGGTGGCGCACGCCTTCGACCTGACCGTCAAGGCGTTCAACCTTTCAGAAAAATACCGCACCCCGGTCATCCTG
>CAZNCT010000196.1:0-2927 GCA_964571615.1 uncultured Anaerolinea sp.
TGACAGGATTATTGAACATCGCGGCATACCTATCCAGCCCCTGGACACCGCCCGGGACAATCGAATCCGCCTGGGAGAAACGGCCCAAGCCGGGATCGTACCACCTTGCCTGGTAGAACATTAGGCCGAAGCCTTCACGTCCCGCCGTGGTCGGGTCGTCAGAATATTGGCCGGTGTAGGTGTAGTCAGTGGGCATGATTCCGCTGGTGTGGCGGACTTCGCCCCAGGGGGTGTAGCGCATTTCGGCGGTGACTGTCCCGGCGGCGTCGGTGGTGATGGCGGTGGAGCCGAGGCCTGTCCTGAGTTCATCGAAGGGTGGTCAGTCAGGATGAAGGTTGGGTCGGCGCAGGTTGTGCCGGAGCAGATGCGATCTTGCTGCCTTCGCCCAGGTCCCACTGTTTTCGCTGGGCTCACTAAAGAATTTCTAATTTTTCTGGAATACGTAAACTAACTCGAAAGCCAATATGAGAAAGCCCTTTTTCGGGCACAAAAGCCATACGACAGCTGCATCGAAAGCTACCATCAGATGGGGGCGCAGTCCACATTCCTCCACGAATTATTTTCATTTGGAGAGGCGACGTATTATTTAAACTGACTAAATTGGTAGTTGGAGTTTTTGGGTAGGGTTGCATGTCATCGTAACACCACTCAGCAACATTTCCTATCATGTCATAAAACATCCAAGCATTTGGCTCCATTTGACCCACAGAATGTGCTTGTCCAGCACTATTGCCGTTATGCCATGCTATCCTATCTAAATCATCAACTGAATCACTATTGTAGTAAACAGTTTGTGTTCCCGCTCTACAAGCATATTCCCATTGCGCTTCTGTTGGCAAACGAAATTGATACTCTCTTGGTAAATCATTTTTGAACTTTTGGTTAAGTTTTTCACAAAAGGCAGAAGCTTCAAACCAATTGATATTAGTTACAGGGACGTTGGCATTTTTCGTTGTTATTGGATAGGGGATCCCCCCCATAACTTTAATCCATTGTATATTCGTAATTAAAAACTGACTCAGCCAAAAACCTTTACTTATCGTCACTTCAAATTGAGGTTCGTCATCATAATCAGAACGACCTGATTCATCTAGTGGGCTTCCCATCATAAATTTGCCTGGATTCACCCAATTGAATACTAAATGCTTGTGCAAGTCCTTATCCAAATCTAATTCCAAACAAAAAGTTTCTTTCTGCTCGATCATGTAATAACCTTTCATTTGATTACGTTCCAGCCGCCAGATATAAGTTTTTCAACTATCGTAGATTGAATATCGCTTGGGGCAAGCCTGGCACCATGTTGAGGATTAAGAATTCCAGAATTCCAACTCTCAATTTTTAGAGTATTTGGTAGTTCTGATTTTACAGCAAACCCGTACAGGTCCCCAAAGTTACTTCCATTTTTGATCATGGCATTTGCTACATCTTCATGTCCACCATATTGCTTTACCCATCCAGGAGGCGGAAAAAAACTATCTAAACTTGGCATAAATTCGAACGTTTCCGTGGCTGAATCATATACAGATGAAAATCCAGTTCCGGATGGGTGATCTAATATATTTGCGCCAATTTTTACGTCATCTGCTGCTTTCGCTATATCGATGCTTTTATCAATAATCTTGGCTGCATCTGCTGTATTGTCGACTACATCAACGGCCTTTGAAGCATATTTCGTGGCACGCAACACATGACTTGCGCCAGCAGGGACAACCGGTATAACGATGGCTGCCACATCTGTCACTAATGAAATCGTATTAATGACCGTGAAACCTTCGTTACGAATGTCGTTGATGGTCAGCCCCAGGGAAACGATATCAAAGGCTGTTTCGAGCCAATGCCCTGACGGGTCCGTATACTTAAGCGGATTGTTCTCAACAAAAGACCCCTAACGAGTCACAAGATAGCGGGTTGATGCGGGTAGCGCATCCGCAGCATCCGTTGAACGGGGAAATTGTCAAAGTGCGCAAGCGGGAAGGCAGGCATTGGGTCATCGAAAGACCGGACGGCAGCCTGGAAAAACTGCCATTCGCATGGGTTGAAAGCATCAGCCCAATTATAGCCCCGGCGATCCATGCCGGGGTAGCCCCAGCAGAAAGTGTGGAAGCGTGGGCGGGGGTGACAGAGCTACTGAATCTGGTCACAATGATACAAAGGCTGCGCGCGCAGCCCCCAGAGGAGGTGGCGAATGATAGCCAACCCGGAAACAATCACGAAGCAAACCAGCCAACCGCCAGCGAACCAGCCCCAGGCGGTGAACCACATTCCACAATGGGAGCAAATCCCGGTGGTGAAACGCCAGGAGTTGAACCAGATTTTGGCAGGGATGCTGCTCAAGCAGATCCAGTCAGCGGGGATGCAGCATGAACGGCCATCCTAAGATTCAGGAAAATCATCTTGAGCGGTTGGCTTATGTCTACATCCGCCAATCCAGTATGCGTCAGGTCGAGGAAAACCTGGAGAGCCAGGATTTACAGTACCAGCTGGTCAACCGCGCCCAGGGTTTTGGCTGGCCGGAAGCGCGGGTACAGGTGGTGGATGACGACCTGGGAAAGTCAGGCATCGCCTCCACCCAGCGCGAAGGCTTCCAAAACCTGGTGGCCGCCGTCGGGTTGAACCAGGTGGGCATGATCCTGGTGACGGACGTTTCGCGCCTGGCGCGCAATTGTTCCGATTGGTACCGCCTGCTCGACCTGGCCTCGCTGTGCGGCACCCTGATCTCGGACGCCAGCGGGGTGTTTGACCCGCGCATTTACGATGACCGGCTGTTGCTGGGATTGAAGGGAGCCTTTTCTGAAGCGCAATGGTACAACATGCGCACCCAGTTGTGCGCCGCGCAGATGAACAAAGCCCGCCGGGGGGAACTGCGCCTGCGCCTGCCGGTCGGGCTGGAACGCCTGGCCAATGGACAGGTGGTACTCAGCGCAGAT
>CAZNCT010000196.1:2937-5636 GCA_964571615.1 uncultured Anaerolinea sp.
AGTCCAGGGGATGCTGCGGCTGGTTTTTGCGCAGTTCGAGCGGCTGGGCAGCGCCCAA
This sequence comes from uncultured Anaerolinea sp., assembly GCA_964571615.1. GTDB lineage: Bacteria > Chloroflexota > Anaerolineae > Anaerolineales > Villigracilaceae > UBA8950. The sequence continues at coordinate 2,996 of CAZNCT010000196.1, forward strand.
AAGGTGCTGCGCTACCTGCGCGATGAGAAGTTGCTTCTGCCGCGCCGGGTCAGCGGCCAAATTGAGTGGGTGCGCCCGGCCTACCAGACGCTCTATGGTTTCCTGAAGCAGCCTGCTTATGCCGGGGCCTTTGCCTATGGCAAACATCACCGCGTTCACCTGCCCGGCGACCAGAGCAAAGTCACCACCCACAGCCTGCCCCTGGCCGAATGGCCGGTTTTGCTCCAAAACAACCACCCCGCCTACATTTCCTGGGAACAATACCAGGCCAACCAGCAGCGCCTGGCCGAAAACGCCCAGGGCATTCAGTGGAAACGCGGCGCGCCGCGCGAAGGCGCTGCTTTGCTGCAAGGGATCACCGTCTGCGCGCGCTGCGGGCGCAAGTTGCACGTTCACTACACCCATGCCAGTGCCTACGTTTGCGACCGCGCAACTCGTGATTTCGCCGCCCCGCGCTGCCAGACCTGCCACATGCAGACCATCGACCGGGCCATCACCCAGCTTGTGCTGGAAGCTGTCCAGCCCGCCCGCATCGAAGCCGCCCTCACCGCCATCGCACAACTTGAAGCCCAGCGACAGGCTCTCACGCGCCAATGGCAAATGCGCCTGGAGCAGGCCCGCTATGAAGTCGAACTGGCCCGCCGCCGCTACGAACATGTCGACCCCGATAACCGCCTGGTCGCCGCCGAACTCGAACATTTTTGGGAAGAAAAGCTGCTGGCCCAGAGCCAGCTCAGCCAGGAATGGCAGGATTTCCAATCCCGCCAACTCCTACCGCTCGGCCCGACCGGCCAGGCCGCCATCCGCCAACTGGCTCAGGATTTGCCCGCCCTGTGGTTTGCCCCCACCACCACCCAGGAAGACCGAAAGCGCCTGCTGCGTTGCCTCATCCGCGAAGTCAGCATGGACACCTTCTCCAAACCCGGATTTACTATCCTGCAGGTTGCCTGGCACTCCGGCCTGACCACCCATCTCGAAGTTCGCCGCCCCGGTCATGGCACGCCGCCTGCCACATCCATCGCCAACCGCTTGCGCCAACTCGCCACCCACCTCCCCGATGACCAGATCGCCGATCTGCTCAACGCCGAAGGCTATCCCACGGCCACCGGCCTACCCTGGACACTGGAACGGGTGCGCGCTGTCCGCCGCAAACACCGCATCCCTTCCAACTGCCGCTACCAGGCTACCCCAAACGGCCAGCTGCGCGGCGATGGCCTGATCCCGGTTCAAGCAGCCGCCACACAATTGGGTGTCAATCGCAGCATGATTGCCGATTGGTTCCATGCCGGACTGCTTCCCGGACACCAGCGCCGCCCTGGCGCTTCGCTCTGGGTGCGTCTCGATGAAAATAACCTGCCCCGCCTCGACGGTTCCGCCGCCCTCCTGCCCGAAATGCTGCCCCTTGAAACCGCCCCACAAATCCTCAACTTGAACCCCGAACAATTTCGTGCTACCCTACAAACAGAAAAACTGCTCCCCTATCGCATCCGCGTTGGAAAGCAGTTCAAATGGTTCGTCCTTCCCTACAACCCTACAGAGTATGCCCAGTGAGGTGCATTGTGTATATAACAATGGATTATTGTTCACATATGCGAAGCGGTCCCATGCTTGCGTACCCTGCTGTTGTTCCGGGATGATGGTGTCCGCCTGGGCGAAGCGTCCCAACTGAATGTAGTTATAAGAACCAACCGAAAAATCTGGATAATAAGGGAAACCGTTTTTTTGTTTCAGGCCGCAATGGCCAAACAACCGTCTCGCCATCCCAGGTCATCCGGTGCCAACGTATCATTGCACCACTAGAGAGTACACCAAACGCAAACAGTGCCCCAAGAACAAACGCATTCTCGTTGTCAGACCATACTCTCCCACAAAAAAAACCTGTTGCCAATCCGTATGCACCAAGAACCCAGCTAGGCCATTTTCTCAAATTAAGCCCAAAGTATATGGAGATCATAGAAATAAATACAAACATAGAAACAAAAAACGAGGCAAGCATTTCCATCTGAACTCCTTATTATGGTTGAAATACAGAGCCACCACTGAATATTGTGCTAATACCCGTAAATACTCCATGATTATAACCAGACCCATAGCCATCTATAATTAAATCTAAAGCAGGATCTGGAGACATCATACCTAAAAGAGATAGGGTGACTGCTGTTTTTGTGTTTTCGCCGAAAGATCCTGTAACAATAAAATCATCTACAACAGTAAAAGCTGTTGATCCCCAACTGGCAATCGTTTCGAGTGCATTTAATGGGGCCCAAGCCTGCCATGCTATTAATACCCCAGCCGCACAACCAATCCCACTACTAAGAGCACAGGCATCGAGTACCAATGGAGCTTCAATCAATACAACTCCAACTAAATCTATTCCCGTGGCAACATCTTGCAAAACCATACCTGTACATCCAAAAGTCCACTGATCACTAGAACAATAAGCCTCACTAATTGAATTAATATTTTGTGAGCTATCAGGTAATTCAGGCGTAGAAGCATTAGTTTGCGACCCAGAACCACACAGAATACTCCAGTTTGCACCCGAACATGCGGGAGCGCCGCCAGAGCCAGGGTTACCGCCACCAGTGGATGAATTTCCATTCGACCCCGTCCCCATCCCACTATCGCAGCCGGGAGTTGG
>CAZNCT010000197.1:0-5636 GCA_964571615.1 uncultured Anaerolinea sp.
TGTACCACTTCATCGCGGAAAGCCGAGTTCGGGCGCGCCAGCGTCCATTGCAACCAGGTGGAGAGGTAGCGGCGATTCTTGATGGCCAATCCCCGCAGCTTGCCGGCCATCTCCCGGTACTGGTTGCCCTGTTCTTCCTCCATGCTCAGGGCGGCAACTTCTTCGCTGTAACGCGGCAGGGACAGCCCCAGGTCTTTCAGGGACAGGAATACGGTCGTATCCAGCAGGCGGTTCACAATGGCCGGCGAGATGCCCGGCTTTTCCTTGGCCTGGTTCTGGTAGCGACGGTTGCCGGTGAACCCATCTTCATCGCCATCGTCGTCACGCTTTTTCTGACGGGTCATTTCAAGGACACCATACAGCCGCGCCCAACGTTTTTCATCATTGAAGGCGAAATCCTTGCGCACGCCGGCATTCAGGCGGTGCAACAGCCAGAAGATGGACGAACTTTTGCCGCCGAAGAAGGTGCCTGTCAGGGTTAGTGTGTATTTTGTGGATGCCACCAACTGGTGGAAGGCAATGCCACGATCGCTTGCCTTGGCCGCGAACTCGTGGCACTCGTCCGCGATTAACAACTTGAACGCACCTTTGGCGTGCTTGGCAATGTATTCCGCGATTGCCCAGCGCCGACCGGTGAACTGGAAGAGCGGTTCCCCACAGGTGCGTTTGCCCCAGACCGGGTTGCCATGCTCGTCCCGTTTCAAGCGGCCATCCTCATTAAGTTCGTAGCCGGGGATGAACGCATCGCAGAAACGGCGTTTGTCGCCCAGGTCTGCCAGGGAAGTGGCTGTGAAGGTCAGACCGCCGGCTTCCGGGATTTGCACCGGGGAACCGCACTTCGGGCAACACAGGGCTTCGATGGCTTCCGGCTTTTCATCAGGCAGGATATGGCGCTTCACCGTTGCATTCTCCCAGCGGCTGAGCAAGCGCTGTTTCTTTACCGCATGTTCCCAGCCGGCCCCGTATTTGGCCGAGGTATGGGCCACCACCCCCACCGCTTTTTTGCCGAGTTTGCCTGTCTTGTAGAGTTCCAGGAAGCGGCGCACATCGTTGATGTCGCCGGGATCGTCTGCATTGCGGCCAATCCGCACCAGTTCCATCGCTTTTGCACCGGGGATGGTCTCCTCGATTTCCCGGATCCATTTGGGAACCAGGTGGGGAGGGCAGAGCACAATGGCGGGGTAGGCATTGAGCAATTCAGCCGTTGCTGCGCCTAGAATCGTCTTACCCAGCCCCATTTCGCCCTGTACGTTGCCAACACCATGCCGTGAAATTGTTCTGGCCATTGCAGCCGCGGCATGACGCTGGGTCGGCAGCAACCCCGGCTTTTCCTGTCCAGGCAGCGGTTTGCGCTTGGTGCCGAGCGTGTCCAGGATGGCCGTTTCCTGCGGGGTGGGGTCGAAGTTGTAGAGCGGGCGGTAGGTGGACAGGATGTGCGCGCCGAGCTGGTCGCCGTATTTGTGCATGAACTTCGAGAGCGGCTCAACCTGGTCAATGACTTCGATGCCGGCCTGGCGCACCACGGCCACCGTCGAGACAAAGCGATCCCGGAAGGTTTCGGTCACGCTTTTGCCATCCTTGCTCTCGACTTCGTCCACTTTTTCGGTGACCTTCACTACACGCCCCTTAACCAGCATGGGCTTGCCATCTTCTTCGCTCAGGCGCAGGGTGCCCATCATGCCGGAGGCCATCAACATGGCGATGTGGCCCTTTTTCAAGGGCATCACCGGCTGTTTGAAACTGCCCATCGCCCGTTCTGGATTGAGCAGGTCAAGCCATTCTTTGGTAGTGTGCAGACCGCGTTTCTGTGTGGCGTCCACCACTTCCTCTGGCTGCCAGTCCAGCCGGCTGAAGCGCACCGCCTGCCCGCCGGATCCCTTTTCCGGTGCCGGCAGTAGCTGGTACATCGGGCTGGCGGCATCCACCAGCATCGGCGGCTCGATTTCAGCCCAGGCCTGCACCTGCCCGACTTCCTCCGCCGAGGGCATCTTGTACTTCTGCCGTTTCAGGCCCAGCACAATTACCTGGTTAAAACCAGTGTCCGGGTAGCGGTAGACCGTCAGGTTCTCGTAGTAGCCGGCCAGGTGGGTGGCGACATCGTTGTCACGCAAGAGCGCGTGCGGCACGATGTAGACCAGCGCCCCGCCGCGCACCAGTTTCGGCGTGGTGGATTTCAGGAATTCCAGTTCCAGCCGTTTCTGGTCGCCCAGGCGGTCATGGGAATAGGGCGGATTGAGAAAGAGCAGGGTGACAGATTCGGATGTCAGGTGGCAGGACTGCCAGGGGGCATTGAAGACCCTGTCCATCTTTTCAGCGGCCAGGGCGGCGCGCGCCGGGGACAGTTCCGCGCCCCAACTGGCGCAGTTCAGAGCATTGGCCAGGATGGCTGCGGCAACGCCTTCGCCGGCACACGGGTCGAGCAGGCGGCCGGAGTCGGCGGGAATGAAGTAGGTTTTGAGCAGGTCGGCTACGGGGTTGGATGTCGGATAAAATCCGCATTTTTCGAGGGCGGGGGGACGCATGTCTGTAACTCCTTGTGGAAAACGAAAACCCCCGCACCGATTGGTGCGGGGGTGAGAATGAATAGATTGGCGTCTTAGGCTGGGTGCAATGTCAGGCCAGGCAAATAGTGAAAATCCTTGACATTGAATGTGTAGAGCGGGATGGCATGACGTATTGAAGTAGCAGCGATTAGCCCATCAGGAACACTGAGTTTATGGCTCAATACAAAAGTTTGCATCAACTCCAGGAAGATGTTGCAAACATCAGCATCTACATCAATCTGGTTTAGCATTTTCAGATGCTTGGTGATTTGAGCAAGCTCACGCTTATCTTTTGCGCCATAATAGAGTTCCCCAACGGTAATGACGCTCACAGCAAGGTTGGGTAACCCCACGTCGGCAAAAACCTTTGTTACCGAATCATTACCTTTGTAAAATTCTATCAAGACATTGGTGTCGCAAAGAATCATACGCGCTCCGGCCAGGATTGTTTACGCAGGCTTTCCTGGGTGACATTGCGCCCGGCCCACAGGCCAGCCAATGCAAAGAAGGCAGTTTCATCCTCTTCGGACCTCTGCGGTTTTTTGTCCACACTTTCGCCGGACACACTTTCCACATAATCCAGGGTTCTCAGGAATTTGCGCAGGACATTGGCTTTTCTGGGATCGCGTACTCTAATGTTGATTACTTCCATTGTTCACCTCTGCTATGATTATACAAGTTTTTTAGTTCTTGCGCACCTTGCACACCAGCCGGCCGGCGATGTTCGCTACCCCCAGCCGGTCGCCCTTGTCGGGCGGCAGGATCTCCGGAATGCCGCGCGTCCAGTCCGTGTACGAATGGCGAAATTGGATGATGATTGAACCTGGATGGGCCTTCCAGGTCTGGTAGGCTTCCAGCCAGGATTCGCAGACCTTGAACTCCAGCCGTTCCAGCGCCAAACCGGCCAGGATGGGTTTGTTGGCGCGGCGGGCCGGCTTGAGGGACAGCAGGAGCAGCAGGCGGATCCAGTCCTGCTTGCGCATCTGGGCCAGCCAGTAGGAGGGATAGTCTTCGGACACCTGCCAGCAAGCCGGGTCAAAAATCTCACGGGGTTGGATGGTTTGAAACATACCTGCGTCTCCTATATTTTCAGAATGTCCTGTTCCAGCAGATTGTTAACCAGCGTTTGCCAGTCTTTGGTCAGGTCGATGCGCACGCCGGCCCGGCAGTCCCCGCCCGTTTCCAGGCGCCCCACATACCCGGCATCCAGCGCATACGCCCAGACCGTCCCGGCCCATTCGTCCGGGATGGGAAAGGCCAGGCTTTCCTGCAGGCGCTTGACGGTCAGGGTTTGAAGTTCGGTTTCCACGTTCACGCCCGGATCGAACACCAGGGCATAGGCGCAGTCGTCAGTGGCCTCCCACTGACCGGGCAGGGCCTTGCGCACGAGAATCCCGGCGTGCACGACGCCAAAATCGGGCAGCGCGGTGGCCAGGAGTTTGACATCCCCGTCGGCGACCAGGGAAACCCCGCGCATCGAGGCCCCGGCCTTGCCCCGGATGAGCGAGGCCCACAGACTCTCGATGCTGGTTTTGTGCGCGGCCAGGCCGGCATAGACCAGTGTATGCTGGTAGGGACGGTCGGTCAGCAGGGCATAACCGGTCACATCGGCGCGGGTGTGGGCATTGGACAGGCAGGGGACATCCCCATCGGGATAAAGGTGCGGGATGGCAACTGATACCTGCACCGGCTCTATCCGCCACAGGTACGCGCCGGTTCCCGCCCGCACCATTTCGCGGTTGATGTCGCGCAACAGCTCGTGCGGTTTGAGATGGACATTGACCCCGGTGAAGGTGATCGCCACGTCCCCCGCTTCCACTTTGAGCGTGCGCCCGGCGACATCCAGGGCGGCGCCGGCCGGTTTCCATGTCTGTGAAGTGCGCAGCACGGGCGGCAGGTCCGCACCCGGGCGGGGCGTGAAGGCCAGCGCGCCGTGGAAAGGGTGGTTCACGAGTGGCCCAAAGGAGCCATAGGGCGCGCTGTAGCGTTCCTGACCGATGTAACTCACATCCGGCAGACTGCCTACGGCGGGCAGCCAGAGTTGTTCGTAGGTCGAGCAAAGCAGCTGGCCTTTGACTTCCAGTTGTTGTTGCGCCGCTGAAATTTCAACGATGCGTTCCTTCAGGTAGGCATCTTCGTAGGGTTCACTCCATTCGTACATATCATTCCTCGCTTTGGGTGATGGAAACCTGCTCGTCCAGCCAGCGGACGAGCAGCCAGGGGGTCGGGTTCTGCCCGCAACCCAGGCAGACCGTGTCGTCGGGATGGTCCAGGGCCAGCTGGCGGGCAAAGGCCAGGGCTTCGGGCAGGTTGCGTTGGACATCGTTGGGGGCCAGTCCGAACTGGTGGCAGATGGGGTTGCCGCGCCGCCAGACGCTGAAGACGCCGGCCACGTCGGCATATTGGGCTTCGCCCAGGCGGGCAAAGTCCAGGCGGTAGTCGTCCAGGGCGCACTCGATGGTGGTCCAGGTGATGCCCATGCTGGAGTCGTGGCCGTCAAAGACCTGTTTGAGCAGTTCCGCCGCGTCGGCTCGGGTGATGGGCTTGCCGGCCTGAAGGGCCGACTCGAAGACAGCCTCGGCCTGCCAGACATGCGCGATCTTGTCCTGCCAGTAGCCGAGCAGGGCGTTCATGGCATCGTCAACACGCAGGCCGCAGCGTTGGGAAAGGGTCTCGGACATTTCGAGAAGCATGTGGTCATACATCGGAATTCTCCTTATCAGTCAGGTAGGGGGTCAGGGTCGCGGGGGTGATTGGCGTCGAGCGCATCGTACCGGAGGCCTGATCGAAGTAGGTCTGGAAATGGGTCAGCGTGCCGTACACCAGCATCTGCAGCAGATAGTCGCCGGCGATGGCGGCCACCTGCTGGTTGACAGCCAGCCCCTGTGCGCCGCGCAGAGCCAGATCGGCGCAGGACAGGCTGCCATCGGGCGCGGTTTCAGTTGGTTGGGGAATGAGCAGTTCGGGGTGCTGTTCGGAAGGCAGCGGCAGGCGGGCGCAGTAGCCGGGGATCGGGAAGCGGGTTTTGTCGTGCTTGTTGTTGAAACCGCCCACCAACACCTGCCCGCTGTGGCGGTCATTGCCGCAGTCCAG
>CAZNCT010000198.1:0-5569 GCA_964571615.1 uncultured Anaerolinea sp.
AACGGACTCGACAACGGACTCTTTCACGGATTCACGGAAAGGAACGGACTCGACAACGGACTCTTTCACGGAATCGCGGAGAGGAACGGACTCGGAAACGGACTCTGGAAGGGGAGTGCGGATGGGGGGCTTGAAACGGGTTCTGGAGGAGTATCCCGATGCGCTGGTGTTTGCAGAAGGGGATGACCGCAAACGGCTCAAAGCCAAAGGGCGGCATGAACTTTCTGCCGCAGAGACGCTGGTGGTTTGGAGCACGCCGCCCGAGCGGCGGGTGTATGAGGCGGTTCTGGATGCGGTAAAACCCAAACGGGTGGTTTTGTTTGCTCAAGACCCCGGTGAAGATTCTCTTGAGGCTTTTCTGACACGGCTGGCAGGTTTATTAAAGTTTGTCTTAAACCAGCGCGGCGGGCAGGTCAGTTTTGCCGAGTTGGGGGCGGCTTGCGGCCAGGGGGAGGCGGCCATGCGCGCGGGGTTTGAGTACCTGAAGGCCAGCGGACAGGTGACGGGTGAGTGCGATTCGGACGGTATCCGCTTGCAGCAGGGAAAAGCCCCGGTGGATGAATCCGCCAGGGCTGAGTGGCTGTCACAATTATCCTATTTGCTCAAAGAGAGCCAGGCTTATCGTGCTTATTTCAGGAGTATGAAACTTTAGTCGATGACAACGTTTTCGAGGTTGTCTGAGACCGGATATTGCATCTTGAGGCCTTCAAGGGTTTCGACGAGAATCCTTGAGATGAGCAGGTCGCGATACCATTTACGATTGGCTGGAATGATGTACCAGGGGGCGTAGTCGGTGCTGGTCTTTTCGATGGCATCTTCGTAGGCTTTCATATATTCGGGCCAGCGTTTGCGTTCGGCCAGGTCGCCGATGTTAAATTTCCAGTGTTTCGCGGGGTTGTCGAGCCGGGATTGCAGGCGCTTTTTTTGTTCGTCAAGGTCAATATTGAGGAAAAATTTCAGGATGGTGGTGCCAGTTTCGGCCAGCAAACGTTCAAAATCATTAATTTGCTGATAGCGTTTGCTCCAGACCTCGGGCGGAACAAGGTTGTGAACGCGCACGACCAGGACGTCTTCGTAGTGGCTGCGATTGAAGATGACAATTTCGCCATTGGCAGGAACCTGTTTATGGATGCGCCAGAGATAGTCATGGGCCAGTTCTTCAGGGGTGGGCACTTTGAAACTGGCAACACGCACCCCCTGCGGGTTGACGCCAGAGAAAACCCCTCGAATGACGCCGTCTTTGCCGCCGGTATCCATGGCCTGCAAAACAATCAGGATGCGGCGTTTATTTTCGGCGTAGAGCAACTCTTGCAGTTCGGCCAGGCGGCTATTGAGTCTGGCAAGTTCCACCTGGGCATCTTCTTTGCTGCCGTCAAACTGGCTGCGGTCATCGGGGGCATGCTCTGAAAGGTTGAGCGGAGTATTGGGTTTTACGCGATAGGGGTTCATCAATCTTCCTCCTGAACGGCAAAATTTTGCAATCCGGTTTAGAGCATACCACAAATCAGAGGGGATGAAATGCCAAATGTTTTGATGATGGAAGACACTGGCAAAAGGGGGGTGGGGATGTTACAACAAAATCCGGCTTATTCACCCAATTAAGGAGGCGTTTCGATGTTCCAAAATTTTGAACAAGCACGGCAATACATCGAGCAAAATGAGATTCAGATGGTGGATATCAAGTTCACCGACCTGTGGGGGCGCTGGCGGCATCTGACTGTTCCATCCAGCCAGTTTACGCCCGACCTGATGGAAAAAGGGGTCGGATTTGATGGTTCGTCGGTGGGCTTGAAGTCGGTGAAATCGGGTGATATGGTGCTGGTGCCCGACCTGGCAACCGGGTTTATTGACCCGTTTTGGGATGCCAAAACGCTCAGTTTCATCTCCAAAACCTTTGAGGCCGATACCCATGCGACCTTTGGCAACGACCCGCGCAACATCGCCATTCGCGCTGAGGAGTTTATGAAGGAGAGCGGAATTGCTGACCGCAGTCTGTGGGGGCCAGAGTTTGAGTTTTATATTTTCGACCGGGTCAGTTATGAGTATGGCGTGAATCGCGCCAGTTATGAACTGGAGAGCAGTGAAGCCGATTGGAACAGCGCGGCGGGCGGGCATGGGCATTATATTCCGCTGCATGGCGGGTATCACGCTATTCCGCCCAAAGACCAGTTATACAACCTGCGGGCCGAGATGTGCATTACGCTGGAGAAGATTGGCATTCCGGTCAAGTACCATCATCACGAGGTCGGTGGGCCAGGGCAGTTGGAAATTGAGACGCCGATGATGGGCCTGCTCGAAGCCGGAGACGCAACCATGGCGATTAAGTACGTCACCAAAATGACCGCCCACAAGCGCGGCCAGACGGCGACGTTTATGCCCAAGCCGCTCTATGGCGAGGCCGGAAGCGGGATGCACTTTCACCAGCAGTTGCTTAAGGATGGAAAAAACCTGTTCTACGCGCCAGACGGTTACGGCTACCTGAGCCGCGAGGCCTTGTATTACATCGGCGGATTGCTGAAGCACGGCCCGGCGATTTTGGCTTTTACGAATCCTTCGACCAATTCGTACCGGCGGCTGATTCCGGGCTTTGAAGCGCCCATCAACGCCTTTTTCTCGCTTGGCAACCGCTCGGCGGCGGTGCGCATTCCGAAATACGCCACCCAGCCTGATACCGCCCGCTTCGAGTTCCGCCCGCCCGATGCGACCTGCAACATCTACCTGGCGCTGGCGGCCCAACTGATGGCCGGGCTGGATGGAATCCGCAACCGGATTGACCCAACCGCTGAGGGCTTTGGGCCGTTCGATAAGAACGTCTTTGCGATGAGCGAGGCAGAACGGGCCAGCATCAAACCACTGCCGACCTCGCTGGAAGAGGCGCTCAACGCGCTCAAATCCGACCATGACTTCTTGCTTGAGGGCGGAGTCTTCCATAAAGAGATGATTTTGCAGTGGATTGAAGCCAAATATCAGGGCGAGGCACTGGCGGTACGCAACCGTCCGCACCCGTATGAGATGAGTTTGTACTTCGATGTATAACTGAAAATGAAAAGAGGCTGTCTGTTTTGGCAGACAGCCTCTTTTTTTGCGCTGTTCAAGCAAGCCGCAAACAGGTAGCGTCCTCTTCAGGGTTTGATGACCAGCATCAAGAAAAGGACGCTGGCGATTAACGTTCCGACAAAGACAATCGCCGGGGCGGGATTGTTCTGCTCGACGGACTCATGCCGAATGGACTCGAGCGACTCGAAGCCCAGCAGGCGCATAACCAGCCAGACAAAAGCGCTCGAAATCAGGGCGATAATAGGCCCCCAAAAAGCAATCATGCTGATAATGCGTCCCAACACGGCCACAAAAGCCTGCCAGGAGGCGGGCGAAGCCACAAAAGAGACCCCCTGCCCAACCAGCAAGGCGATGAGCAGAGTGAAAAGCAATTTGTAACGGCTGAGGATGTTTTGCATGAGATTGCCTCCGGTTAGAATTTGATATCGCCTTCGTTGATTTGCCAGCCCAGCCAGAGCGTGTCCTGGCCGCCGCTGCCGCCGCTTTGAAAGTCTTCTACCGCCAGGGCGTTTTTATCGCTATGAGCGTGGATAAAACGCCCAATTGCGCCCCGGCGCAAGTGCAAACCCTGGCCGTCTTCAAACTCAATCGCAAAGCGGCCAATATCCACAATTTGCCAGCGTTTTCCATCTAAATAAAAGATGACACGCGCCGTCTGGTTCGATTGGGCAAACTGGCGCGCATGGGGCATAAAATCGCGGTTGATGTCCATATCCGTTAGAGCGCGGCGGGCTTCAAACAGGTAAAAACGCTCCTGCCAGTTAAGCAGGTAGGCTTGTGGTTCAAGGGCAAAACCAGCAAAATAATTGCCAGTCGGAGTCCACGGGACGGTTGGCCCACGCGAAGCCTGCCACAACTCGGTATAGAGCAGGCGCCCGCGCACCCGGTAAGAACAGGAACCTTTTTTTTTTTTCTTTACCTGCAGCCCCTGGCCAATCTCAAGCGCAGCCAGTTTGGCAGGCTCGGGCAGTTCAAACAAAGGCTGCAAGGTGGAGCCACAATAAGCGCATTTGCGCTCGGTGGGCTTGATGCTGGCCCCGCAAGAAGGGCATTTCAAATCGGCTGGCAGGTTGGCAGGCATTTTTCTCTCTGGCAACTGCACTTCGGCGGTGGCCGAAGTCGGCTGCTTCATGGGTGGGATAGGAGTCACCGGCCTGGACATGATTGCTTCCGCCGGGGTTCGGGCAACGCTTCCCGGCTGGCCGGCGCTGTCTTGAAACTCAGAAACACCAACAAAAAAGAAAATCATTCCCAGCGCCAGATAAATGACAGGCGGCAAAAACGAAAATCCGCAAAGCATCATTAAGGCAATCACACCACAAATCAACCAACGATTCATGACCCCACCTCACCAACTGCCACTGTCTGAGCCGCCCGAATCCCAGCCGCCCGAGTCCCAACTGCCGCTATCCGAACCGCCAGAGTCCCAGCTACCACTGTCCGAACTACCCGAATCCCAACTGCCGCTATCTGAACTACCGGAGTCCCAACTGTCACTGCCGCTATCAGTGCTGCCCCAATCCGACCAACTGCCCGAATCATCCTGAGTGTTTGCATCTGAGTCATCCCAGGTGGAACTATCACTCGAATCGCTCCAGGTTGAGCCGCTATCCAGCGAACGATTCAGGCTGTCATCGTTCAGCCAGACCAATGCGCTGAAGAAAAACAGGCACAGCGAAAGCACCGACAACAAGAACCAGGGAAGCGCAGGCAGCAATCTTTTTCCAAAATTCATTTTTGTCATCCTATCCTGTGACCCGAAATTCAATCTTAGTATAGCCAAAATTCAGACAAATTCAATCGCCTATTGCGCCTTGTGCCTGTCGTACTCTTGCTCCAACAGCTGGTTAGAAAAAGCATTCAGTATAGCAAAAACAGGGCTGCCCCGATAACACGAGATTGGGGCCGGGGCTGTTATAATCGCGTTCCATGAATCTCACCGACACCCATTGCCATCTCGATTTTGAGAAATTCGATGCCGACCGCCACGAGGTGCTTGAACGTGCCCGCATGGCGGGTCTGACCCGCATCCTGGTACCCGGACTCGACCTCCCCTCCAGCCTGCGCGCCGTCAAACTGGCCGAATCAGACCCGATGCTTTTTGCCGCCATTGGGTTTCATCCCACCGATGCGGGTCAGTGGCACCCAGAGAGTCTCTCCGGGCTTGAAGTGCTGTGCAAAAACCCAAAAGTCGTCGCCATCGGCGAAATCGGCCTGGATTATTACTGGAACGCCGCCCCACGCGAGACCCAACAGCACGTCTTGCGTGAGCAACTGGGCCTGGCCCGGCGCCTCAACCTGCCCGTCATCCTGCACCTGCGCGAGGCGGGCGACGCCCCCGACGGAGATTGCGCCGCCGACCTGCTCGACATCTTAAGCGAATGGATAAGCGGGTTACGCAACGACAATCATCCCCTGGCCGCCCGGCCCGGCGTGTTTCACTCCTTTAGCGGCAGTCTGCAAACCGCCGAAAAAGCGCTCGAGTTCGGGTTTTTCATTGGTATCAGCGGCC
>CAZNCT010000199.1:0-5546 GCA_964571615.1 uncultured Anaerolinea sp.
AACTTGCCCTTCAGGTCGGGGATGACCAGCGCCACGGCCTTGGCCGCGCCGGTGGTGGTCGGGATGATGTTCAGGCCCGAGGCGCGCGCGCGGCGCAGGTCGGAGTGCGGCATATCCAGCACCTTCTGGTCGTTGGTATACGAATGCACGGTGGTCATGAAGGCGCGCTTGATGGTGTACTTGTCATGCACAACCTTGGCCGCTGGGGCCAGGCAGTTCGTGGTGCAGGAAGCATTCGAGACGACATGGTGTTTGGCCGGGTCGTACTTGTCTTCGTTGACGCCCAGCACCACGGTCAGGTCTTCGCCTTCGGCGGGGGCCGAAATGATGACCTTCTTCGCGCCGCCAGCAGTGATGTGGTTGACCGCGCCCTTGACGGTCTTGCCCTTCTTGTTCACGCCATCTTCTTTAATGGTGAACAGGCCGGTCGATTCGATGACGATATCAACACCAAGGTCGCTCCACTTGATGTTCGATGGGTCAGTTTCCTTGAAAACCTTAACCTTCTTGCCGTCAATCAGCAGGTCTTCGCCCGCCACTTCCACCGTGCCATCATAGCGGCCATAGGTGGAGTCATATTTGAGCAGGTGCGCCATTGTTTTGATGTCGCCAATGTCGTTGAACGCGACCACTTCGAGGGTATCCGGGTAGTAATCACGGATTGCCTTGAACACCTGGCGGCCAATGCGGCCAAAGCCGTTAATACCGATTTTTGTTGCCATTGAAAAACCTCCTGGGTTTAGTTATTGTGAATTTTTGCACAAGGCGCAATTCTATCATGAATAACCCCACGCCGGGGCTATGTACGAACTTTTTTCACCAACTGTTAACCTACTCGGCCAGGGGGCCGGTACGCTCGAGGAGCAAATCTATCAGCGTTTGGGCTAGTTTTTCAGAGTCGTGCCGCCAGGGATGCTCGGCATCGACCAGGTTAGCGCCGTAAAGCGGATAATTGCCGCTGGCGTGCTCTAATTTTACCCAATCTGACGTATTTGGGAGTGGCAAATCGTAAAAATTGTTATAGACAATCACATCCATCAGGTTGGGGCCAACATGCTCTTCAATAACCCGAATATGGTCAAGAACAGAGTAACGGTTGGTTTCTCCGGGTTGGGTGGCAATATTGACTACAAAGGCTTTCAGAGCCCGGCTGGCGCGCACTGCTTCGAGCAGGTCGGGCACCAGCAAATTTGGCAGAATACTTGTATAGAGGCTGCCCGGCCCAATCACAATTAAATCTGCGGCCAGGATGGCTCGAATGGCCGGTGGAAAAGCGAACGGGGCATTTGGCTCCAGCCAGACGCGCCGCACCCGGCCCGGCATTTCAGGGATGGCGCTTTCGCCCTCGACGCGCACACTCCCGGGCTGGTGCGGCAATTCGATATCGGCGACCAGGCGAACGTTGTGGAGCGTGGCGGGCAACACCCGTCCGCGCACACCCAGCACCCGTCCCGATTCTGCAACCGCCTCCTCGAAACTGCCGGTAATTTCGGCCAGGGCTGAAATAAAGAGATTGCCAAACGAATGCCCGCCCAGACCCGAATCGACGGTAAAGCGATATTGAAAGAGCTGGGTGAGCATGGCTTCGTCATCAGAGAGTGCGGCCAGGCAATTGCGAATGTCTCCGGGCGGCAGAATACCAAGCGCCTGGCGCAACTTGCCCGATGAGCCGCCGTCGTCGGCGACAGAGACAATTGCTGTCAAATTAGATGAGTGGGTTTTCAACCCGCGCAGCAGGGTTGCCAGGCCGTGCCCGCCGCCGAGAACAACAATGCGCGGCCCGCGCCCCTTGCGGCGATAACTGGCGATCTGGTCAACCAGCTTCTGACCCGGGCGCACAAAAGGGATGAGCAGGGCGCGATTGAGGCCTGCCAGGCCAATGGCCATCAACAAAAGGCCAATGAAGGTAAAAATAGCAATCCGCAATGGACGCGCCAGCCATTGCAAAGCCACCACGCCGAGCACAGGGGTCAGGCTGCTTTCGGCAGGAGTGGTACGATAAATATCCAGAAGAGCCAGCGCCAGCCCAACCGCTTGCAAAGTCAGGCCGACCAAAATCAGGCCAAACCAGCGCTTGACACCCAAGCCCGGAGCAAACCAGCGCAAGATGCCAGAAATTTCATGTTTTAGAGAAGCAAAAAAGGAACGAAATGGCGCCACAGAGCGGATAATAGCAGGCTTGAGGGCATCCGTCAACAAAAAAGCGGACAAGGGCAAAGTTTGGCATATAATTCAGACAAGAATGATGAACAAATCGACCGTCTATTCTCTCAATCTGAGCATTGCATTGCTCCTGCTGTCGCTGGGAGCGGCGCTGCTGATTGCGCCTCATCTACTTTGGAAACATATTCATATACTCCCTCAATGGCTGGCGGTTGCGGCGGGGATTTTGTTCTACGGGTTTTCTTTTTTGTTGCTGGCCTCTAGCCTGCTGAATTACCCAGGCAACCTGCAATGGCGGGTTGGCCTGGGTGCTTCGGGATTGCTGCTCGGGCTGGGGACAGTTCTGCTGCGAGGGGATTATTACGTTGCCGCTACCTGGCTCTATGCGGCGGCACTGGCAATACTGCTTTCAAACTGGCTGAAAGTGCCCCTGTTTGACTGGCTGCAAACCGCTACCCTGGGAGCCAACCTGGTTGCCAGCGCTTTGATGTTTCTTACACCCGAGCTGGTCATACACACCATGCCAACCCTGGACTACGAGCCTATGCGGCTTTCAATGGGGGCCGGGTTTTTATCAAGCGCGCTGATTGCTTTAATTGCCGGGCTGTATGCCCAGCATCGTCAAAAGGAACAGTGGCACCTGCTCAGCATCCCCTGGTTGTTGTGGGGATTGCTGGCCTGGCTAGAAAATGATGTCTTGCAAATCTTGCTGGCAGGCAGCGCGGCGCTCGGGTTACTGGCCAGCGAGGTCATCCCCTGGGAAAAGGTTATTTTGCGCCAGGGACGTAACCTGGGCCGCCGCTTCTTCCACCTGGTTGGCAGCGGGCAGGGAATTTCGCTGGTGGTCATCCTGGTCATGCTGGGGTTGACTGAGCGGCTTTTTCCGGGTGCAGATAACGAGATATACCAACTCCGGACGGCCGGTCTGCTCAGTTTTCTGGTCATTGGGCTGGTCGGCATTTTGCTGATTATTTTGCAAAACCTTTCGATTAATGGGGTTTTTTCAGGGCTAAGCGGCGAAAAAACCGTGCCCATTATCGAGGAAGCCGGGGGAATTTTCTCATCCTTGCGGCGGTTTTTTATTGAGCCATTCCGCAACTCGCAAGACCTGTTTATCAAAAATGCCCGTCAGCAACAGGAATATGAACGTTTGCTGGGCGAGATGGTATTAACCGGGCGGCGGCGCATGGCACAGCTCAACCTGATGCACCAGCTCAACCTGGAATTAGAGACCGTGCTGGACCCGCCCGTCTCGGCGCAATTGACGGCCAACGCCATCCACGCCACCCTGGGAGGCAATGTTTGCGCCGTTTTTGAGTATGACCATGAACGCAACGAGATGTGCGTCCTGGCGGTTAGCGGCCCCGGGGCCTCGAGCGTGCCGCCCGGGTACCGGCAAAGCATTCAGGCCGGGCTAATGGGCCGGGCCGGTCGTCTACGGCGCAGTCAACTGGTCTCAGATACGCGCCTCGACCATGATTTTATTGCTCTCGAAAACCAGAATGTGCTCTCAGAACTGGTTGTCCCCATTCTGTTATTCAACCAACTTAAGGGATGCATTGTCGTTGACCACCCCAACCCGCAAGCCTTTGATGATAGTGACATTCGCACCCTGGAAACAATTGCCCTGCGGCTGGTCTCTTCGTGGCAGCGCAGCGAACACGATGCCCGTCTGACGCGCTTAATTCAGGCCGGTGTGAGTCTTTCAACCACCCTGGATGTGGAAGCCGTCATTAGACAGATTGCCGAAATTGGACAAACGGTTCTTGATGCGCGCTTTGTTTTTGTTGCCCTGGTAGACAAAAGCGGCGGGTTTACGCGCGTTGCCCAATCCGGCTATGCCCCTACACTGAGCAGTATCCTGAACAGTGACCCGCAGGGCAACACCTTAATTCAAACTGTTTTGAACCAGAATAACCCGATTCGTGTGCGCGATGTGCGCAAAAAATTCAGCAGTATTCCGACCGGCAGCAACAACCTGCGCTCCTTACTGGCTGCGCCAATTCGCCTGAGGCAGGCCAATATTGGCGTGCTGCTTGCCTTTGGCAAAACCGGCGCCAGCGCTTTTAGCGAAAATGACGAGTCTCTGGTTACATTGCTGGCAAGCCAGGCGGCTGCGGCTATTGAAACCACCTGGTTGTACCAGGAACTGCGCACCATGCTCAACACGGCAACCCTGCTTTACCAGTTAAGCACACGGGTGATACAGGCCGAGCAATTGACCGATGCTGCTGCGGCCATTGCAGAAACGACTTATCAGTTAATCCACGCCCACGCATCAGGAATTGTCCTGCTCAACTCGCAGGGCGAGCCTGAAACGCGCGTCCAAATTGACGGCAACGGGCTGCACCCCGGCGCGCGACATCCCATGAGCCTGATTAAACAGACCATCAAGAGCGGGCAAAACATCATCGTTGCAGGCGAAAACGACATGACGCGCGTGTGCGTGCCACTGCAAACACCGCGTCACCAATACGGCGCGCTATGGATTGAAGTGCCAGAACAAACCTGGAGCAATGCCCGATTCTCCGATAACCTGCACACCCTTGCCAACCAGGCCGCTATTGCCCTTGAGCGCAGTATCTTGCTCTCTGAAACCCGCCAACAAGCCGAGCAAATTGAAGCCGCCTACCGTGAGTTGGAAACCACCTACGACCAGACCCTGGTAGCGCTCTCCTCCGCACTCGATGCCCGTGACCACGAAACCGAAGGCCACAGTTTGCGTGTGGCGCGTCTGACCTGCAGACTGGGCCAATACCTCGGCTTACAGGCCGAACAACTCAAGACTCTCGAGCGGGGCGCTGTGCTGCATGATATCGGCAAAATTGGGATTAGCGACACCATCCTGCTCAAGCCAGGCCCGCTAACCGATGAAGAATGGGCCACAATGCGACAACATCCCGATATTGGCGCACGCATCATCGAGGGCATCCCCTTCCTGCAAGATACCCTGCCGGTGATCCGCTATCACCAGGAGCGCTGGGATGGCAGCGGCTATCCACTTGGCCTGGCGGGACATGAAATTCCGCTCATGGCGCGAATTTTTGCCGTCGTAGATGCCTACGACGCCCTGACCACTGACCGGCCCTACCGAATGAAGGTTGGAACGCGCGAAGCGCTCGAATATCTGCGTGAAAAAGCCGGAAGCCTGTTTGACCCCGAAATTGTAGAAGCGTTTGAAGCCATGCTCAAAAGCGGCGGAGAAAAACAGACATGAGCGCCCCTTTCAGACAGTCAAACAGGCCGGGCAACTTATCGGCTTATGAAGCCAGAAAACTGGTTGAACCGGCGCTGCTGTCTGTGCTCTTCCTGTCTTTTTATTTGATTGTTTGCTACCGTACATTTGGGATCAAGAAACTTGATTGAAAGCGAAAAATCGGTGT
>CAZNCT010000200.1:0-5535 GCA_964571615.1 uncultured Anaerolinea sp.
CGCCGCGGCCCCCTTTTCGATGGCAGAAGGGATGTATTGATGCCCATCCGCGCTGCCGCCAGGCATGGCAACAAAGACATCGCCTGGCTGAACTTTGCGCGAGTCGATGACCACGCCGTGAACTGACGGGTTGGCGCCAAAATCGCCAGAGTATGGAAAGGGAAATTCTGAAAAAAGGTCAGAGAGAAATTTTTGAGTGTTCATGGGCCTGTTTTACCATAAAAGCCCCCTGTGGAAAACAAAAACAGGCCGGGAAAAATCCCGGCCTGTAAGAGTCGCACAAACTTTTAGCGCAGGCTGGCGCGCAAACCTTCCAGTTTGCCAGCCACCGAGCCATCCAACACTTTGTCGCCAACGCGAATGACCAGACCACCCAAAATTGAGGGGTCGACCCGGAACGTGACAGCAGCAGCGCCCGATTTGGCAAGCACATCTTTCTTGACGGCTTCCTGCTCGGCACCGGTCAGCGGCAGGGCGCTGGTCACTTCGGCAGACTGCCCGGCGACACTGGCACCTTCCATCACCACCACTTTTCCAGCCTTAACACCCGAGAAGAATTCATCGAGCAAGGCATGTTGGCGCTTCTCATCGAGCGCTTCGCCAATCAACTTCTGGGTGGCGGCAATCGAGAGGGCTGCCACCTGTCCGCGCAGGTCACCGAGAATGCGGTTGCGTTCTTCTTCAACTTCAGCCAGGGCTTTTTCGCGGGCTTTCGCGGCTTCGGCTTCAGCAGCAGCCTTGACATCGCGGCCAGCGGCTTCGGCGCGTTCGGTGGCTTCGCGCACCAGGCTGGCGGCTTTGGCCTGGGCTTCAGCCAGGATTTTTTCGGCTTCTTTCTCAGCATTTGCGCGGGCGTCAGCAGCTTCGCGGGCATCTTCGAGACCCTGCGCAATGGTGGCGCGGCGCTTTTCAAGCAAGCCAGAAATAGGGCCAACAATCCACTTGGCAACCACAACGTACATGATTATCAGGTTGACAACCTGTACAAGGAAAAAGGGTAAGTTAATACCGAGGGCTTCCAAAGCGTCCTCCTGTCTCTTAGAAGACGAACAAAATCAGGAGCGCGACCACCAGACAGTAAATGGCGATGGCTTCAGCAAAGGCGATTCCAAGGATCATGTTGGTCTGAATGGTGCCGGTCGCATCGGGGTTGCGCCCCATTGCCTGAACCGCACCACCAACCACGATACCTACCCCAGCACCAGCACCAATCGCGCCAATCATCGCGAGACCTGCGCCAATCAATTTTGCGGCTGCAACTTCCATTGTCTTTAATCCTCCGTTTTTATCGTTTTCGGGCGGGCGGTTTGCTTTCTGGCAAACCGCGCCTCTGTGAAATGGTGTTTTACACGGGCGAGGGTCGCCCGAAACTTACGCGTGCGCTTCTTCGTGGTGTTCGCCATGTCCCTGGGTTGCCTGGGCCATGAAGACCATCGTCAACATGCCAAACACAATAGCCTGGATGAGACCTACGAAGAATTCCAACAAATAGAACATGGCCTGGGCAAAAACCGGAACCAGTGAGCCAATAACAAACAGCAACACCGCACCCGCGAACATATTTCCGAAAAGACGGAAGGCAAACGAGAGTATCTTCGAAAATTCGGAAATCAGTTCAAGAATACCAACGCCAAAGTCAATCACACCGAAAATCGGCTTATTGAACAAGGTGCCAGTGTTCCAAAACTTCCACAGGTAGGCGATGCCCTGTGAACGGAAACCAAAGACCTGAATCATAACCACTGCAACCACCGCAAGGGCGAAAGTGAAGTTCAGGTCAGTGGAGGCCGGGCGCAGAAAGGGCACGATGGCGTAATTTTTGCCGCTGTGCGATTCGACATCAACGCCTGCGCCGCCTTCCCAGATTGTTGCCAAAGGCCCAACTTCAATGAGCGGATGGCCTTTCTTATACTCGTGCACCAGGCCAATGGTTTCGTTGCCCGGAACCAGGCCAGACCAGTTAGCAGCCAGCACCAGCAGGGTAATGGTGGCAAACCAGGGGAAAATTTGCTTGGCCCACTTGCCGGCAGTGCTTTCGGTAATGCCATAGAGCATTTCCAACAGGGCTTCAACCGCGCCCGGGATGCCGCTCAAGACCATTTTGCCGCTGCGAACCCCGCGCGAAACCCCAACCGCCAGCAAAATGACGATAAGATCGGCCACAAAGAGGCCAACCATGGTATTGGTCGGGTACAACCCGGTAATGCCAAGCAACGGCGTTTCGCTCAGTTTTTCACCAGGCAGGTACACATGCGGCATGATTGGCTTAATTCCTAACCCGATTCCAAAGAAACCGGTAAACAAGAACAAGCCCAAAATAATGGCCGCAAGTACAACCCAGCGCCCCCAAACTCGTTTCTTGGGTTTTTCACTCACGATTTACTTCCTCCTCAAAAGATTTGGCTGTGTTCGTCGAAACAGGTTTTAACCGGCTGGTAGCCTTGCGGACAATCAAAATCAGCGTCACTACAGCAACCGGAGCGCTCACTACGATAAAGATAATGGTAAACAGTGGTCTGGTGTCAAGCAAGTTATCCAACCACAACCCCACAAATAAGGCACCAATAAGAATAACAGGTGTCAGACAGCCAACCTGACCAACAACCGTCGCCAGGGTCATGTTAAAAGCGTTATTGTTTTGATTGGTTGGCTGGCTCATGCGTTGCGGATTATATCACAAGGAGATTTGCGAAGTCCAGACAAGAAGTACACAAAATAGAGCGAATAAGGTCGATTAGGATTGAAACTACAGGCCCCAAACGAAGATGAGATAAGAACAGGAAGGAGGCTGTCCAAACACATCTGAACAGCCTCCAGAAAAACAAAACCTGCGGTTATTTGAGAATGACAGCGCTTAACAGGCTGGCCGCCGTATCGGTGGAGAGGCCAAACCAGGGGGCAAAAATCGTGCCGACCAGGATGATACCTATCGTCAGGATGCCGATGGCGAGCAGGTGGGGCCGCGTGACCGCAATCGGGTGCGATTCTTCATCTTCGCCTTCCATGCGGTACAGATAGACGTATTTCATGACCGTCAGGTAGTAGTAAACACCTACCACAGAGGTAATCACACCAATCACAACCAGCCAGGTCCACCCGGCTTCAACCGCCGCAAAGAAGACCAGCACTTTGGCGATGAACCCGCCAAAAGGCGGCATGCCCGAAAGGGACAGGAAAGCGACCAGCATAGCCAGGGCCAGGTAGGGTGAGCGGCGGCTCAAGCCGTCATAGGCGCGGATGTCGTCCGAGCCGATGGTGCGTCCAACGACGGCGATGATGCCAAAGGCGGCCAGGTTGGTCAAAACGTAGGCCAGCAGATAGAAGACCGCTGAAGCAATGCCCAACTCAGAGGCTGCAATCACACCCAGGAGGGCGTAACCGGCATGGGCAATTGACGAGTAAGCCAGCAGGCGCTTGAGATTTTTCTGGGCAAGCGCCACCAGGTTACCGAGAATCATGGTCACTGCGGCCAGGATGGCGAGAATCATCTGCCATTGTTCGGCAGTGGCGCCAAAAGTCGTCAGAAACAGGCGGGCGAGAACGGCAAACCCGGCGGCTTTGGAAGCCGTCGAAAGGAAACCGGCCACCGGGGTCGGGGCGCCTTCATAGGTATCGGGAGCCCAAAAGTGGAAAGGCGCCAGCGAGAGTTTGAAACCCAACCCAACCACCAGTAAGAGCAAGACGCCGATTGAGAAGGGGGTCGAGGAGGCAAACTGGCGCGAGAGTTCGTCGAAGCCGGTGACGCCGCCAAAGCCGTAAACCAGGGTCAGACCATAGAGCAACACACCGGAGGTCATGGCGCCAAAGAGCAGGTACTTGAACCCGGCCTCGGTGGATTTGCGGTCATCGAGCAGGAAACCAGCCAAAACGTAGAGCGGAATGGAGGTGGTTTCAATCGCCAGGTAGAGCATGACCAGGTCGGCGGCGGAGGCCATCAGGCTCATGCCGATGGTCGAGGCCAACAGCAGGGCAAAAGCCTCGGCGCGGCGGGAAACGCCCTCGACATCCATCATAAAGAGCGCGCTGATGGCGGCGGCGAAGATGAAGAACAACTTGAAGGCAAACGCCAGCATGTCGAAGCGAATCATCCCACCCCAGGCGAAAACGCTCTGTGTGCCCGGCCAGCCTATCAGCAGGCTGATGGCGAGGACAGCAAACAGCCCACCTGCGGTCAGCCAGCCCAGGTTCAGGCGGCGCTTCTCGTCCTTCCAAAACGGGTCGAGCACCAGCACCAGCAGGCCCAACACCAGCATCAGGACTTCAGGCAGGATGGATAGGAAATTGATACTCATTTATGCACCTCCCAAAAGCCGCAAGACGTTTTGAACACCCAGTTCAACCAGCGGGGCCATCAGACCGGGGAACATGCCCAGGGCAAACATGACGATTACGAGGGTTGCCAGGGCAACTTTGTCAAGAACCGAAATCGGGTAGATATGACCTTCAAAGTGGGCGGGCATATCGCCAAAGAAAACGCGCCGAATGGCCAGTAAAACATAAGCGGCAGTGATGACAATCGAAATCGAGGCAATCACAGCCACCAGCCACTGGTCGCGCCAGACGCCCATGAAAATGGGGAATTCGGCCACAAAACCAGAGAGGCCGGGCATACCCATCGAGACCAGACCACCGATGATGAAGGAAATCGCTACCCAGGGCAGAGCCTTGACCATGCCGCCGAGTTCGGGCAATTGACGGGTATGGGCGCGGTCATAGACCATGCCAACCGCGGCAAAGAAGAGAGCCGTCATGACACCGTGTGAGAACATCTGTAAGCCTGCGCCAATCATGCCCTCGCGGTTGAGGGTGGCGAAGCCAAGCATTACCAGCCCCATGTGCGAGACCGAGGAGAAACCGATGATGTATTTGAAATCGGTCTGGATCATGGCGATGAACGCGCCATAGACCACATTGACGAGCGCCAGTCCCAGGATGAGATATTTCCAGAACAGAGCGCCTTCAGGCAGGAGCATGATGCCAACCCGCAGAGCAGCAAACGCGCCCAGCTTCATCAGCACACCCGCATGGAACATGGAGACAGCGGTCGGGGCAGCAACGTGACCATCGGGCGACCAGTTGTGGAAGGGGAAGATACCGCCTAGAATGGCGAAACCGAGGAAGACCGGCAAAAACCAGAAGACCTGGAAGGGAATGGCGAAACCAAAAATTTGCACCATGCCCGCCATGGCGCCTGCCTTCTCCATTTGGAGCATGTCAAAGGTGTAGACGCCGGTATTCAGGCCCACCTGCCAGTACATGGCCAACGCGCCGACCAGAGCAAAGACCGAGCCAACAAACAGGTAGAGGGTTAGTTTCATGGCCGCGTACTCGCGGGTCTGCTTCCAACCCCAAATGGCAATCAGCAGATACATCGGGAAGACGGCGATTTCGTAGAAGAAGAACAGCATGAACAGGTCGAGCGCAACGAAAACGCCGAACACGCCGCCCGCCAGCAGGAACAGGAAGGCAAAGAATTCACGCGGGCGGTCGTCGATGCCCCACGAAATCAGCACACCGGTAAACATAACCAGGCCT
>CAZNCT010000201.1:0-3731 GCA_964571615.1 uncultured Anaerolinea sp.
CGCTTTTTATCCTGCTTTCCATCGTCACCGCGCTGGGGGTTGCCTTGTGGCTATCAGCCATCAACGTGCAGTACCGCGATGTTGGCTACGCCCTGCCGTTTCTCTCGCAGTTCTGGATGTTCGTCACCCCAATTGCCTACTCCTCAAAGGTCATCTCGGAGCAGTGGCAGGTTGTTTACGCCCTGAACCCAATGGCAGGCGTGGTGAACGGCTTCCGCTGGGCGCTGCTCGGCGTGGGCAACCCGCCCGATATGCTGATTGCCATCTCCGCGGCCATTTCCTTGCTCATCCTCATCAGCGGGCTGTTCTATTTTCGGAATATGGAACGCACGTTTGCAGACACAATCTAAGTAACTGGTAATTGGCGGTTGGTAATTCTCCCTTCGCTAATTACCAGTTACGATTTACCAATCACTATGACCATTGCAATCAAAGTAGAAAACATCTCCAAACGCTACAAAATCGGCCTGGCCTCGCAGCGCTTTCAGTATGGCATGTTGCGCGATGTGCTGGTAGATACCGCCAAAGCGCCCTTCCGCTTTGCCGCCTCGCTGCTGGGCAAACAACTCGAAGACCCGGGCCGCAAAGCCGGTTACATCTGGGCGCTCAAAGATGTCTCTTTCGAGTTGGAAGAAGGAAAGGTACTCGGCATTGTGGGCCGCAACGGAGCCGGGAAATCAACCCTGCTGAAAGTGTTATCGCGCGTGACCGAACCCACCCGAGGCTCTGTCACCGTGCGTGGACGGGTGGGGTCCCTGCTCGAAGTCGGCACCGGCTTTCACCCCGAACTGACCGGGCGCGAGAACATTTTCCTGAACGGGGCGATTCTGGGCATGAAACGCGCCGAAATCGCCGCCAAATTCGATGAAATTGTCGAATTTTCGGAAGTCGGGCAGTTCATTGATACCCCGGTTAAACGCTACTCCTCCGGCATGTACCTGCGCCTGGCGTTTGCCGTCGCCGCCCACCTCGAGCCGGAAATCCTGGTTGTGGATGAAGTTTTGGCGGTTGGCGATGCCGAGTTCCAGCGCAAATGCCTGGGCAAGATGAACGATGTCGCCGCCCAGGGGCGCACCGTCCTGTTCGTCAGCCATAACATGAGCGCGATTTTGCGCCTGACGCAGGAATCGATTGTGATGCAAAAGGGGCAGCTCGTCAAACGCGCCCCCACGCCCGAAGCGGTCGATTTCTACCTCGCCTCGGGCCAGGCCCAGGCGGGTGAGCGCGTTTGGGAGGCCGACGAAGTCCCGGCCAGCGCGATGCCGTTTACGCCGCTTTCTCTGCGCGTGAAGGACGCGCGCGGCGCGGTGGCTGATACCCTGCGCTCGACCGAACCCATCACGCTGGAGATGGAATACCGCCTCGATGCGCCGATTACCGGTCTGCGGGTGGGAATCTACCTCAGCACGGTGCGCGGCGAATACGTTTTCACCTCCTTCGACGTGGATGACCCCGCCCTCTACGAGAAGTTCTCCGCCCGCCCGGCGGGGCATTACATCAGCAAATGCCAGATTCCCGCCGACCTGCTCAACGAAGGCCGCTACATTTTGGGCGTCAATGCCTCTTCCTTTGGCGTCAAACGCTACTTCATGGACGAAAACGCCCTGGCTTTCAACATTGACCCAATGGGCGCGCCCGGAATGCAATGGGCCGAACAGCGCCAGGGGCCGGTACGGCCAAGGCTGAATTGGGTGATTGAGAATGCTGCATAGTTGCTGAATTAAAAAGGTGAATTTTGGACGCGGATTACAGGGAGTTTCACGGAGTTTTTAAGGTTTTTTCCGTGTCAATTCGGGCAATCCGTCAAATCCGTGTCTAAAAGGTTTTGTGATGAGCCTCAAAGATATTCTCGGAAAAATCCCTTACGCTGCCGACCTGTACGATGCCATTCGTCCGGTGCGGCCTAGAACGCGTTATAACCTGTCGCAACTGGAGAAGGCGCTGCCGGCGGCGGTGGAGCAGGTTAAGAACGGACTTGACAGCGGGCTTTATCGCGGACTCACGGATGGGAACGGACGTGGGAGGCGGATTGTCTTGTTTGCCACGTTGCATTACTGGGTCGAGCAGGCGGCGATTATCGGGCTGGCGCTGCGCGGGATGGGGCATGATGTCACGATTGCGTATTTGCCTTACGGCGATTGGGACAAGGAAATTAATGCTTTCGATTTGCGCCGTCAGGATTTATATACCCGCCGGGTGCTGAAGCCGCTCAAGGGGTTGGTGAAGGTTGTTTCTCTGTTTGATGTCATTGCGAGCGAGCGCACTTCAGCGAGCGCGGCAATCTCCCATCGACAGGCAAAGACCGATAAACAGGGGATTGCTTCGGGTCTCGATACGCCGCTCGCTGACGCTCACGGCTACTCGACCCTTGCAATGACACCTGAGTTGGAAAAAGCCATCGAAACGGCGTCCGCTTTCGATACGATGTACACGCTCCAGGTCGAGGATTTCGACCGGGAATCCGACCTCTACAGGCTGCGGGTGGCGCGCAACCGACAGGCCGCTTTGGCGGCGCTGCGCTTTTTGAGCGAATCCCGCCCCGAAACGGTACTTGTCCCCAATGGCCTTGTCACCGAATTAGGCATTTTCTACCAGGTGGCGCGCCATCTCGATTTGATGACCGTCACCTATGAATTCAACGACCAGCGCGAGCAAATCTGGCTCTCGCAGAACGACATCGTCATGCGTCAGAATACGGATGCGCTTTGGGCGGCGAAGGGGCACATCCCGTTGACGGATGCCGAGCGCGAGAAAATTGCTGCACTGGAGGACGCCCGCACCAGCGCAAAGAAATACGGCAAAGGGACGCGTTTCTGGCAGGATGTGGCTTCGGTGGGCGGCGAGAAGTTGCGCGCCGACCTGGGGCTGGACAGCCGCCCGGTCGTTTTGCTGGCGACCAACGTGCTGGGCGATAGCCTGACGCTGGGGCGAAACATCTTTACCGCCTCGATGGCCGAATGGATTGAGAAGACGGTGCAATATTTCGCCGGGCGGCCCGATGTGCAACTGGTGGTGCGCGTTCATCCCGGCGAACGGCTGATGAAGGGGCCTTCGATGGTTGGCGTGATTGAGCGCGCTGTGCCGAATAGGCCGGAGCATATTCATGTCATTGGGCCGAACGAGAAGGTCAATACCTACGACCTGATGGAAATTGCCTCGCTGGGGCTGGCTTATACGACGACGGTCGGCATGGAGATGGCGATGCGCGGCGTGCCGGTCATTGTTGCCGGGCAGACGCATTACCGCGGGCGCGGGTTTACGCACGACCCGATGACGTATGATGAGTATTTCGGGATGCTGGGGAGTTTGTTATCCGGTTCTTCGGTGAGCCGCTTGAGCGAAAAACAAGTCGAAGCCGCCTGGAATTATGCCTACCGCTTCTTTTTCGATTTCCCGATTGATTTCCCCTGGCGGCTGATGCACTTCTGGAAGGATTACGAAATCTGGCCGCTGGCGCGAGTTTTATCAGATGAAGGCCACGCCGCATTTGGTAAGGCGTTTGATTACTTGGCGGGAGAACCTGTCCAATGGTGAATTTAAGAGCCTTAAACACGAAGGACACGAAGTACACAAAGGAAAATCAAAAGATTTTCCTGACGTTCCTTCGTGTCCTTTGTGACCTTTGTGTTTAAAGGTTTTCAAAATGACCGATACCAAACAAAAAGTACGCGAGTTTTACGACGAAATCGGCTGGCAGCAAGAAGCGGATGGTCACTACCAGAACGCCCGCT
>CAZNCT010000201.1:3751-5388 GCA_964571615.1 uncultured Anaerolinea sp.
CCTGCGCCCCGTCTCGGCGGAATACATCCACAAGACGCGGTTGCGTGTCAACGACGGCTTGATTCCAACTGGCAAATTCCTGCTGGATGCCGGTTCCGGGCCGGTGCAGTATGACGACTACCTGACCTATTCCAAAGGCTACCAGAAGCGCGTCTGCCTCGATATTTCCATCCAGGCCCTGCGCGAAGCCCGGCAACGGATTGGGGAGCACGGTTTATTCGTCGTCGGCGACCTGGCGAACCTGCCCTTCAAAGCGGATGCCTTCGACGGCGAAGTCTCGATGCACGCCATCCACCACCTGCCGCTGGAGGAACACCCCAAAGCCTACACCGAATTGCACCGCGTCCTCGCCCCTGGCCGGACGGGAGTCATCGTCAACGGCTGGCACGAACCCTTGCTCATCCGCGCCGCCGAGCCGCTGATTGGTCTGATGCGCCGTCTGAGCGGGCGCGGCGCAAAGAAGAAAAAGGACTGGCTCAACGAAGCCGACCCCGAAGGCACTTTCATCGCCAAACTGACGCCGGAATGGCTCAAACGTGAAATCGGGACAAAAATCCCGCTCGAAATCCGTCCCTGGCGGAGTCTCTCAACGCGCATCCTGCGCTGGTTCGTCCAGCCCAAATTTGGCGGCCAGGCCTTCCTGCGCTTCGTGTTCTGGCTCGAGGGCGTTTTCCCCAGGTTTTTTGCGGAAAATGGCCAGTATCCGATGATTGTGATAAGAAAAGAGATAAGGAAATGATGAGACAAGGGGTGTTTTTCTCTTTGTCTTTTATCTCATCATCTATATCTGATTGACTCCATTTCTGAAAAGAGATAAAATCTAGATAGTCTAGACAGAATTTTCGGAAAGGAGTATCCCATGAACGCAGTCTGGCAAATTCAGGATGCAAAAAATAAATTAAGCGAAGTGATTACCCGCGCCCTGACGCAAGGCCCGCAGGTCATTACCAAGCATGGCGAAAAAACAGTCGTTGTCGTCTCGTATGCTGAGTATGAAAAACTGCGCAAGTCGCAGGGTAAACTCTCTGACTTTTTCCGCGCCTCCCCGCTGGCGGG
Organism: uncultured Anaerolinea sp.; assembly: GCA_964571615.1. Lineage (GTDB taxonomy): Bacteria > Chloroflexota > Anaerolineae > Anaerolineales > Villigracilaceae > UBA8950. Next base: position 4,808 of record CAZNCT010000201.1, read on the forward strand.
CGCTGACCTTGACCTGTCCCGCGATAAAAGCCTGCCTCGCGAGGGTATCGAGTTATGAAAGCCCTGCTCGATACTTGCATTATCTCCGAATTTGTTGTCAGACAGCCCAACCCAAAAGTTGTCGAGTTTCTCGATGGGCTTGACGCAGATGATGCTTATTTGAGTGTCATTACCATCGGCGAAATTATCAAAGGTATCGAAAAGTTGCCCGATTCGCGCCGCAAAACTGAACTGCGCGACTGGTTACAGGACGATTTGCTGGCGCGCTTCCAGGGTAAAATCCTGCCGCTCGATACGGATGTCATTGTCGAATGGGGTATGCTGGTGGCGCGGGCCGAACTTGCCGGGAAAGCCATGCCTGCGATTGATTCGCTCATCGCAGCAACCGCAATCGCCAACAAAATGACCCTCGTCACCCGCAATGCCAGCGATTTTGAAGCAGCTGGTATTGAAATCATTAATCCCTGGCAATGAGCCTGGCGCATTCTCCCCATTTACCATTCACCAATTACCATTTACGGAGCAATTCATGGACTGGACCAACAAATCTGTCTTAATCACCGGCGGCACCGGCTCGTTTG
>CAZNCT010000202.1:0-2220 GCA_964571615.1 uncultured Anaerolinea sp.
CCGCTCGCATTGGCATTCTTGGAATGGGCTATGTAGGGATGCCGCTGGCAGTAGACTTTGCCGAAAAAGGATTTAATGTCCTCGGCATTGACCCAGACCAGCGCAAGGTGGAGACTTTCAAAAAAGGGGTTTCTTATATTCAGGATGTGCCTTCCGAAACGGTTGCGCGTCTGCATCAGGCCGGAAAGCTGGATATGACCGCTGATTTTGCCGCCCTGGCCGAAATGGACGCGGTCAGCATTTGCGTGCCGACCCCGCTGCGCAAGACCGGCGACCCGGATATGTCCTACATCATTTCGGCTACCGAAGAACTGGCAAAATACATCCACAAGGGGATGGTGGTTGTGCTCGAATCGACCACCTATCCGGGCACAACCCGCGAGTTGCTTGTGCCAATGCTGACCGAGAAATCGGGCCTGGTGGTCGGTGAAGACATTTTCATCTGCTTTTCGCCGGAACGGGTGGACCCGGGCCGCACCGACTGGACGACCTATAACACCCCCAAGGTGATGGGCGGAATGACTGAAACCTGCGCCGAGGTTGCTACGGCCTGGTATAGCGGCGCGCTCGAGACGGTTGTTCCGGTTTCCAGCGCCGAAGCCGCCGAAATGGCCAAACTGCTTGAAAACACTTTCCGCATGATTAACATTGGCCTGGTCAACGAACTGGCCATTATGTGCGAACGTCTGGGCGTGGACGTTTGGGAAGTGATTGATGCTGCCGCCACCAAACCGTTTGGCTTCATGAAATTTACCCCCGGGCCTGGTTTGGGCGGGCATTGCATCCCCATCGACCCGCTTTATCTCTCGTGGAAGATGAAGGAACTGAACTACACCGCCAAATTTATTGAATTGGCCTCTGAAATCAACACCAACATGCCGCGTTACGTTGTCAGCCGCGTGCTGGATGCGCTCAATGACCGGGGCAAGCCCCTAAACGGCAGCAAAGTCCTTGTTTTGGGCGTGGCCTACAAGCCCGACATTGACGATGTGCGCGAATCGCCCGCTCTGGATGTCATTGCCCTGCTGCAAAAGAAGGGCGCCCAGGTTCAGTACCACGACCCGTATATTCCTCACTTCCGCGCACATGAGGGCGGCACCATGCACAGCATCAGCGACGCCGAACTGATGCCCGCCGTCCGCGAGGCCGACGCTGTGATTATCATTACCAATCACAAGGCCTATGACTACAAGGCCATTCTCGAATCGGCCCGCTTCATCTTCGACAGCCGCAATGCGCTTGGCAAGATGGGCAAAGGCAACCCCAAAGTCGTGCGTCTTTAGTCAGTAGCCAGTAACCAGTAACCAGTAATCAGTAGCCAGTAACCAGTAACCAGTAATCAGTAACCAGTAATCAGTGTTCAGTAACCAGTTTAGTTGAACACTGAACACTGAATACTGAACACTGAACACTGAACACTGAACACCAAACACTGGATTCCAACATGTCAAACTATCTCGTCACCGGCGCAGCCGGGTTTATTGGCGCGCGTACCAGCGAAATGCTGCTGGCCCAGGGTCATACCGTTACGGGGATTGATAACCTCAACGATGCCTACGACCCGCGCATGAAAGAATACCGCCTGCGTAAACTTGAAGCCACCCCCGGTTTTACTTTTGTCAAGGCCGATATTGCCGAGAAGGCAATTTTTGACCACAGCGCCATTCGCAGCGCTCAATTCAACGCGGTGATTAACCTGGCCGCCCGTGCCGGGGTGCGCTACAGCGTGGAAGACCCCTGGGTGTTCATCGACTCAAACGTCACCGGGACGTTGAACATGCTGGAAATCTGCCGCCGCAGCGGGAATTGCAAATTTATCCTGGCCTCCACCTCCAGCATTTACGGGGCCAACCCGCCCTACCCGACGCCTGAATCGGCTTCGAGCAGCGAAGTGCTGCAACCCTACGCCGCCAGCAAAAAGGGCGCCGAGGTGCTGGCGCATGCCTATCACCACCTGTACGGAATTGACACCACTGTCCTGCGCTTCTTCACCGTCTATGGCCCGGCCGGACGCCCCGACCTGGCTCTCTTCCGCTTTGTGCAGTGGATTCTGGAAGACCGCCCGGTGCGCATCAACGGCGACGGCACCCAATCACGCGGATTCACCTACATTGATGACATTGCTCGCGGCATCATCGCTGCGCTCAAGCCTGTCGGATACGAAATCATCAACCTCGGCGGGCATGAAGTCATCTCCATCAACGGCCTGGTGACGCTGAT
>CAZNCT010000202.1:2255-5365 GCA_964571615.1 uncultured Anaerolinea sp.
CAGTATGGCCCACCCAACCCTGCCGATATGTTCACCAACTGGGCCGATGTTTCCAAGGCCCGCGAACTGCTCGGCTGGTCGCCCGAATACGACATGCGCCGCGGCACCGAAAAACTGGTCGAATGGTACCTGGCCGAACGCAGTTGGGCCAAAGATGTGCTGACGCCCTGATATCTGGTAATTGGGTGATTTTTTGATTGTGCGATTGGAAAAATCACCCAATCGCTAATCGCCCAATCACACAATCCAAAATGTCCCTTTTCGTCAAACTAAAATCGATCTGGCAAACCGATCCGCTCCTGCGCCGGGTGGTCAAGAACAGCGGGCATTTGCTCAGCGCCAATGTGCTGGCCGCGTTGTTTGGTTTTGCGCAAGGCATTCTGGCGGTTCGCCTGATAGGGGTTGCCGATTGGGGGCTGGTTACAACTGTCATCACGTTTGCTTCGAACATCAACCGCCTGCTGACCTTTCGGATGGGCGAAGTCGTCGTCCAACGCATGGGGGCGGCGCTTTCAGAAGGGCGTAAATCCCAGGCGGCGGCAGCCGTCAAGGCCGCCATGCTGGCCGAAGCCCTGACCTCGCTGCTGGCTTTTGTCATCTTGCTGGCGCTGGCCCCCTGGGCGGCTCTCACTTTTGGTAAAGACGCCCAACTTGGGCCGCTGTTTGCCTTTTATGGGCTTATCTTGCTGACCAACCTGATCGCCGAAAGCGCGACCGGGGTACTGCAAACCCTGCGCCGCTTTAATTGGATTGCGCGTGTCAATATGCTTCAAGGTCTGGCAACCTTTAGCCTGGTTGGGCTGGCGTTTCTGACCGGCGGCGGCATTTTTGAAATTGTGACTGCTTTTGTGGTTGGCAAAACCATCAACGGACTGGGACTGGCTTTGCTGGCCTTGCGTGAATTGCACAAACTCTGGGGCCCGGGCTGGTGGCGTACCCCGCTGACCGAATTGCCCGCCAAACGCGACCTGCTTGTGTTTATGTTCAATACCAATCTGAATGGCACGGTCAATCTTTTTACCAGAGATAACATCCCCCTTTACCTGGCGGCTTTATTGAGCGCTACTGAAGTAGGTTATTTCAAACTGGCTCTGTCGCTGATTAACCTGGTGCTGCTGCCTCTGGACCCCTTCATCTGGCCGACTTACGCCGAAATCACCCAGACCATTGCCCGCCAGGCCTGGGATAGAACCCGCCAACTCTTGCGGCGTGTCAGCCTGATTACCGGCTCGGTGGTTGCGGTGGTCGGCGGCGGCCTGGCGCTGACCGGATGGTTCCTTTTGCCCTTCCTTTATGGCCCCGAAGTGGCCCCGGCTTACCCGGCCCTGCTGATTTTGCTGCTTGGCTATGGCTTTGCCAGCATTTTTCAGTGGAATCGGCCCTTGTTGCTTGCGCTCGACAAGCCGGCTTATCCGGTGCTGGTTTATTTTGTGGTCGGGTTGTTTGAGCTGGCGCTCATCTTTTGGCTTGTGCCGCGCTTGGGATATTTATCTCTGGCCGCGATTCTTTCTGGCTATTTTGTCATTTCAATTGGCATCATCGTTTGGCGCGGATTGGCCGAGATTCAGGCCCGTTCACAGGCCGCTCAGGCAAAATAGCCTTCATCCACATCCTGCCAGGACTCATCCTCGCGCACCGGCAGGAACTCTCCCAGCAAGGGGTGTACCCGCCGGATGGTTTCAGCCACGGCCTGGGCAATCTTGCGAATTGAGAAGTGGGCGTTGGGCGCCGAGCGCAACTGGCAGAAATGGTAGGCCGTGCGCAGGTTGAAGGAAGCCAGCACCCGCCGGTTGAAGCCGTTTGGCACAACGTACTGGGCCACATCGGGATTAAACTCGGCCAGTTTGCGGTATGTGACTGCCGCCGCCTCCATCGCGGCGCGGTAATCGGCCTCGAAGCCAGCCTCGACGATTCGGCGCGGGGTGGCGTAGCCCAGGTCGCAGGTCAGGCGCTGGGGTGTTTGGGTCATCATGCGGTGACGTTTGAACTCGGCATACGCGCCCTGATCCATGAGCAGGTCAAAGGTGTAGGCGGCGTATTCCAACTCGCGCAGCGGGGTGTCATACTTGCCCAACCGCCCGAGCAGGGCCTCGGCCCACTGCCGGCGGACAGCCTCGGGGGCGTTGCGCACCGCGCGCAAGGCCTGGCTGTAGGGAACGCCGCTGAAGCGGTACAAAGCCGCCGCCAGCACTTTCTCCTCCCCATATTCGTCATAATCAATCAACTCACAAAACTGTGATGACTGCCCCTCTGAAGGCAGGGCGTGCGCCGAGAGTTCACGCAGGCTCTCGACCAGGTAAGGCGCAGCCTCGGCATATTTGACCAGGGTCGGGATTTCGGCCCGCGCCTCGCGTTTCATTTCCTCGCCAATCTGGCGCACCTCGGCCAGCGGATGTGAAAGCATTTTGCGGATGCTGTTCTCAATCACCCGCCCGTTGGCGGTCATGCCGACGTTGGCGTTGGCGGCGGCGGGCAGCAAAAAGCGGCAGGCATCGACATACTGTGAGCGGATGCGCCGGTCGTAGGCCTCCTCGCTTTCGTTTTCGCGGCGCGGTGCGTTTTGGGTGACGAGTGCCTTGACCGGCTCGAGCGAGCGGGCGTAGGTTTCGAAGAGCATCCGCACCGTGGCGACGAACTCATCCCGGAGCGGGTGGCTGTCCAGTTCGGGCGGGATGGTGAAATCGTCTGTGCCCCACTTCTGGTAGCGGGTCGATTTTTCGGTGTAGGAGGCCAGCCGGTTCGACTCTATCGCCTCAATGGCCACCCGCGAGACGTTTTCAAGCGCAATATGCAAAACGGCATGTTCGGCCACCGAAGCGTGCCCATAACCGACCACCCATTTTTCATGAAACTGGGCGCTTTTTTCGTCGGTTAGTTCGGCGGCAATCTCGCGGAAGGATTCGGGCGCGCGCGAAGTCTTGGCAAAAGCGACCGCGATGGTCTCGGGCGAAAGGGCTTTGGGCGAAAGCAGGTAAATTTCTCGTTTGGGCATGGCTGGCTCCGCTTAGTGCGTGTTCGATGTGATGACCGTGCGGGTCGGGTACGGAATTTCGATGTTGTGCCGGTCAAAAGCCTGTTTGACGGCCTCAATGGCGGCATCCCGCGCTTTG
>CAZNCT010000203.1:0-5193 GCA_964571615.1 uncultured Anaerolinea sp.
TGGACCTCGACGGCTGGGTGCTCCAGCGGGTCACGGCGATGTCCGCGGACGGCTGGCCGCGGCCGGATATGGTAACGGCGGAACGGTTTGGGCGACCGAGAATTTCGCCGTTGGGCTGACCATGGGCCTGGATGAAATCATGGCCGCCTGGGCCGACCCGGACCACATGCGTCCGGCTGTCACCCCGGCCTACTGCCACGTTGGGGCTGGGGTTGCAACCGCAGCCAACGGCAGAATCTATTATGTTTTGCAGGCCGCCTACGTTAGCGGCCAGCCCTGCGGAAGCACCTCCACATCGGGCGGTAGCGGACAAAGCAGTTCGGGCGGCGCCAGCGCAGGAAGCAGCGGGCTGGTCTCGCAGTTGATTGTTCCGGTAAAAATCGCTACGCCTGACGCGGATGGAAATGTTTACCACATCGTTCAGGCCGGGCAGTCTTTCTGGTCGATTGCGATTGCTTACCAGATTACCATTGCCGACCTGGAAACCTGGAACAACCTGACACGCGATGTGCCACTCAAAACAGGCCAGAAACTATACATCCCCGGCAAAAACACAAAAGGCTACGCAACCCCCACCCCAAAGGGGATGATTGTGCGCAGCACGCCAGATGCGCAAGGTCGCATCATCCATGAAGTGCAGGCTTACCAGGCGCTATACAGCATTAGCCAGGCATACGGCGTCAGCGTGGAGCGAATCCTGGCGCTCAACGGCCTGAAAGCCGATTGGCCGCTGCAAATTGGGCAAAAACTGCTGATTGACCCGGGCAACATCACCCCCAGCCCAACCCTGAGCGCACTCCAAAAATTGACTCCTGCCAGTGACGGTAAGTACTATCACACCGTCCGAAGCGGTGAAACGCTCTCGTGGATTGCCAGCCTGTACGAACTACCATTACAAACCCTGCTGGCCTGGAACGGACTGAATAACAATTCCATCATTCGGCCTGAACAAAAACTGCTGCTGCCAGTCACCCCGCCTGCAACCGCCACGCCCCTGCCGGAGCCTGCCACCCCAACGGCCACCCTGCGGCCAACGCTGACGCCCTCGCCCCTGGCTACCATCACAGAAACAGTGACCGAAACAGAAAACCCGTCAGCGGGTGTGCTGACAGGAATTTTCATTTGGGTAATATTGATTGTGCTTGGCGGGGCGCTCGCCTTATTGGCTATACGAAAATCAAAAACCTGAAATTAGTGCCGGACCAGCCGGTGCCAGAGGGGAAAATAATTTTCGGATAGAGACCAGGCCTCTATTCGGCAGGGCCTAAGGCGCTGACCAGCGCGGGCAAAATCTCGCCAGACTTGCCGTGAAAAGCAAAATCAACATGTTCTGTCAGCGGGGTCGGTTCGTAGTTAATTTCAACCAGAACAGCCCCGCGCTTTTTGGCCCAAAAAGCAAGCGAGGCGGCAGGCTGTACCAGGCCGCTGGTGCCTATTGAAAAGAAAGCCTGGCAGGTGTTGGCGGCATGAATGGCCGCATTAAGGCCGTCTTCGGGTAAGTTCTCGCCAAACCAGACCACATCAGGACGCAGATTTGCGCCGCATTTCGGACAGGCTGGCACAACTTCGGGCAGTTCTTGCCACGAGTCAATGACTCCACAGCCGCGTGAACAACGAATGCGGCGCAGATTGCCATGCAACTCAATCAGGTTCCGGCTTCCGGCGCGCTGATGCAGGCCATCGATATTTTGCGTAATCAGTGTAAATTGCGCAAAGCGCTTTTCAAGTTCAGCCAGCGCAAAATGCCCGGGGTTGGGCTCGGCCTCACCCGCCCCTTCGCGACGGGTGGCGTAGAAATCCCAAACCAGGCGCGGGTTGCGCTCAAAAGCCTCGGGGGTAGCCAAATCTTCAGGCCGGTATTGCGCCCACATCCCCACCTGGGCATCACGAAAGGTACGCAGACCCGATTCTTGCGAAACGCCCGCCCCGGTCAGGACGGCAACCCGCGTTGCGGCGCGCAAAAAAGAAACCAATTCGGGTGGAAAAGAGATGGTCATGTGGTTCGCTCCTGGGCGTGCTGACTCGCCAGATCGATAATACGCGGAAGGCCTTTCTCAACCAGGCCCAGAATTTCTCGAACCAGTCTTTGGGGTTCTTCACCGCCCAGGGCTGGGTCAGGAATATCGTAAGCAAGCCGCGCCGACATTTCGGCAAGCAGATAAATACGGCGGGCCGCAAAGGGGAATTCGACCGCCAGGGCTTCGCGCTGGCCACGCTCCATGACCAGGATCAGGTCGGCAGATTGCATCAGGGAAGCATCCAAAGTGCGGGAACGGTGCTGACGAATTTCGGGCAAACCGCTCCATTCGGCCAAACCGCGCGCAGCAGGCAAGCCGACTTCAGTCCACATACCGGCAGAGCCAATCTGCCACTCAGGCGAACTAAGATGGCTGCGCAGGGCATGTTCAGTCAGGACTGAGCGAAACTGGTTGGCGCGGCAAATGACCAGGATGTTCGGCATGTGGGTAGTATAATTCGAAATCACAAAATTCGGGAACGCCCCGGCAGCCGAATGCCAGCAGAAAACCGATGAATCAAACCAGAACGCTTTTGCTCCACGATTACGGCGGCTATGCCTTCAGCCTGCAACTGGCAGAAGAACTGGCCAGGCACGGGTGGAGGGTGCATTATTTGCACGGCGGCGACATGCAGGCGGTACAGCGTTCGCGAAGCGAGGTCAGGCACCCTGGCCTGACAATTGACTCCGCCAGAATAAAAGGCGCCTTTGCCCGATACTCTCTTGTCAAGCGCTGGCAGCAAGAACGAGAGTATGGGCAATCTCTGGCACGCAAAGCGGCTCAAATTGGGCCGCATGTCATCCTTTCTGGCAATTGCCCGCTTGACTCGCAAGATTATCTCCTCCGATACGCAAAAAAAAGTGCAACCCCCTTTGTCTTGTGGTGGCAAGATGTGGTCAGCCTCGCCACGGCAAGCATTCTCTCCAGGCGCAGCCGCTTGCTCGGCTGGCTGGTAGGAGGGTACTACCAGGGCATGGAACGCGCCCAACTAAAAGCCAGCCAGCGGGTGGTGGCAATCTCCGATGCTTTTCGACAGCCTTATCGGGCCTGGGGCCTGGATGAGCACAAACTACGGGTGATTCCAAACTGGGCATCCGTGGAGGAAATTCCGCTACTGGCGCGAGATAACCGCTGGTCACAGCAATTTGGCCTGACAGATAAATTTGTCTTCATGTACAGCGGAGTTTTGGCGTTAAAGCATGACCCAGGTCTGCTGCTTGGGCTGGCAGACCACTTTCAAAATCGCCCAGAAGTGCGCGTGGTGGTCATCAGCCAGGGGCCGGGCGCAGACTGGCTCGAGTCACATCCCAGGCCCAACCTGCTGATATTGCCATTTCAGCCATACGAGCAATACCCGCTGGCGCTGGCAAGTGCGGATGTGCTGGTGGCCGCAGTGGATGAGCATTCTGGTCTCTACTCGGTGCCGTCAAAAACGCTCACTTATCTGTGTGCAGGCAAGCCGGTTCTTTTGTCGGCGCCAGAAGAAAATCAGGCTTTCCGGCTGATTCACAATCAGCAAGCCGGGCTGGCCGCTCCACCCTGGCAGGTGGAGAGGTTCTTTCATCTGGCGCAATTGCTCTATGAAAACGCTGAGATGCGTCAACAATTTGGGCTAAATGCGCGAGCACACGCCGAAAAACATTTTGTCATCAGCACAATTGGCGCACAATTTGAAGAAATACTCTCACAATTCGACCCTTCCTGATTCCATTTCTCAATGCCGTCCAAACCTCCTGGTATTTCATCTTCTCATCCTGAATTCGTATGCCTTCCCTGGCATAAACGGTATGCGCGAATATGGATGGGGTTTGCGTTGCTCGGTTCTGATACGCTGGCTTTCAGCCTGGCAACAGGTCTGGTGTTTCTCGTCCGCAGCCTGCTCAAGGGCGCGCCCTACACCGAAGACCCCGAATCGATTTTGCTGGCCGCCCTGGGAGCCCTGGCCGCTTTCAGTCTCAAAGGGCTGTACCCCGGGATTGGTATTTCTCCGGTCAGCGAAATTCGCATCCTGACCCTTGCGAATAGTGCTGTGGCCCTGGCGTTTGCCGCGCTTACTTTTTTTGCGCCCAGCCTGTCGCATTTTTCCCGGCTGAGCCTGCTCTTGTTTTGGCTTTTCAGTACAACAATCCTGCCGATCTTGCGGCTGGCTACGCGTTACGGGCTCTCACGCCTGCCCATTTGGGGTGAACCGGTCATCTTGTTTGGCAACGGCATTCGGGCCAAATTTGTCTATAAACACTTGCGCAAACGCCGAATGCTCGGGTTTGACCCCGTTCTATTTAGCGCCCAATCATCTGAGCCGCCAATCGAAATAGAATGTGATTACATCAGCCTTGAAACTCTGCTTGCGCAGCCCGAATTTCTACGCAGGACCGGCTTGCGAACTGCTCTGCTGACCGGCAAAAGCCTGCATGAGCCTGAGCGCACCAAACTGCTGCAAATGCAGGGCAACGTTTTTGAGCGGCTTATAAAAATTCCTGATGAACACGACCTGGGAAGTTTGGGGGTATCGGCCCTTGACCTGGATGGCATCTTTGCGTTCGAGGTGCACCAAAATCTGGCGCATCGCCCCAGAAGGGTGATTAAACGAATCGTGGATATCTGCCTGACTGTTTTGGGGAGTATTCTGGCGCTGCCTGTTGCCTTGCTGATTATTTTGGCTATTCGGCTGACCTCGCCGGGGCCAGCACTTTATCGTCAAACCCGTATCGGAAAAGATGGGCTGCCTTTTGAAGCCTGGAAATTCCGCACGATGGTTGTGGATGCGGATAACATCCTGGCCGAAGCCTTGCGCCGCGACCCGGCATTGCAGGCCGAATGGCAGGCAAAACACAAATTGCAACACGACCCACGCATCAGTCCGGTAGGAAAGTTCCTGCGGCGCTTTAGCCTGGACGAACTTCCGCAACTATGGAACATCCTGCGCGGCGAGATGAGCCTGGTTGGCCCGCGCCCAATTGTGCAGGAAGAAATTCCCCACTATGGCAGCGATTTTGAACTTTATAAAGCGGTTCAGCCAGGGTTGACCGGTCTATGGCAGGTTTCTGGGCGCAACAACACCACTTACGAAGAACGCGTTCGCCTGGATGTTTACTATGTGCGCAACTGGTCTATCTGGATTGATATTTATATTTTGATTAAGACAATTTGGGTGGTACTAAAGCAAGAAGGCGCT
>CAZNCT010000204.1:0-2622 GCA_964571615.1 uncultured Anaerolinea sp.
TGACGCCTGAAGCCGCCAATTATCTCCTGGGCGTGATGGTGCATGGCGGGACGTTGGTCATCGCCGGTGCAACCGGTTCAGGCAAGACCTTTGTGGGGCAGCGCATTTTACAGGAAATGCTGGATTATTATCCCCGCGGCGCGATTCGTCTGTTCATCGTGGAAGACAGCAATGAAATCATCCTGAACGGCTGGAACGGCGATCCGAAGGGCGATACCGGCAACATCGTTTACACCGTGACCCGCCCCGAAATTCGCGGCGGGCCGCCACCCGTGACCATGTACGACCTGATCCGCGCTGCCCTGCGCTCCCGCCCGCACGGGGTCGTCATCGGCGAAGCGCGTGGGGCGGAAGCCTGGGAACTGATCCGAGCCGCGGCCACCGGGCACGGTCATTCGGCCTTCACCATCCACGCTACTTCTGCCGAGCATGTCTGGCCGCGCTTCCTCCAGGTAGTGCAGGCCCACCCCGATGCGGCCCGCATGTCTGAAGCCCAGATTGCGCAATCTTTTGCTGAAGCCATCACCGCAGCGGTGTATATCGAGCGTAACCCACAGGTCGGGCAGGTTGTGCGTGAGATTGTGGAAGTCTCGCCCATTGTTGAGCGCACCGCGGGCCGGCCTTCGTTCTCGCCCCTGTTCAAGTTCGACCCGGCTAAAGGGCTGATTCCCACCGGCAATCGCCCCATGCGCCCGGGCTTCCGGGCCTCCGACCTCGACTTACCCGAAACCATTTTCAGGGCCACATGAGCAAATCAAAGATCGAAGTTGGCACCACCCACCAGTTTGTGCTGGTGAAGGGCTTTACAAAGGTTGGCAATCACGATGCGCTGCTTGGTGCAGACAGCACAAAGCGCCTGTTCGCCGAACTCTTTGCCGACCCGGATCGCCCGGATGTGCGCCCCCAGGAAGCCTACCAGGCCATCCTGACCTCGATCCAGCCGGGCTGGACACTGCGCTTGCTCCAGACTTTCTGGCCTGACCCCGAACCGCGCCTGGCATTCCATCGCCAGGCGCAGGTTTGGCGAAAGCCGGCTACGGATGGTCTGGATATTTTGCATCAGGGGTTGTTGCTTTCCACTGAGCAGTTTCCCCTGCCTTTTGGGCGCAGGACAATCCTGGAATTTGTTTTTCCCGGAGATGAAGGAGTGGCCTGGTGGGATGGGTTAATTGGATTGTGCCAGGGATTTGGTCTGAGGTTTATGCCCCTCAACTTTGAAGAAATTCAGCGACTTACAAGTCGCATCTTTAACCCGCTGCTTGGGTAGTTGGTTGCTATTGGCCTGCCTTGACCTTTTCAAAGCATCCTGTAGCCTATATAATCAAATCAGAACATTAATTCTGTTTTCGCAGATTGATATTTATAACAAATTTGTTATAATAGGAGTAACATTCAATGTGGCAAATCTTCTTTTACGAAGATCATCGCGGTAAAAGTCCTGTGTTGGAATTCCTGAACAGCCTGCCTGCCCGGGATCGCGCCAAAGCCAACAACGCCCTGCGTTTGCCGGAAGAATTTGGAACCAGCCTGACATTGCCCCATGCGCGCCATATCGAAGGCCGGCTGTGGGAATTGCGCCCGGGCGATAATCGCCTGTTTTACTTTTTGCAGATGGAGCGCAAATTCATCATTTTGCATGGCTATCGTAAGCAAAGCATGAAGGCCCCAGAAAAAGAAATCGCCACTGCTCTGCGCAGGATGCAGGAATTGTTGGAGGAAAAATGAGCCCAGTTTCAAAAACAACCTTCAAAGACTGGCAGGATCAGCAACGCCAGGATGCTGATTTTGTGGCCGAAAGCCTCGAACTGGAAGCTGGCTACCAGATCGCGCGCCTGCGAATCCTGCGCGGATTGACACAGGCCCAACTGGCTGAAATGGTGGGAACCCGCCAACCATCGATTGCGCGCCTGGAAAACGGCAGCAGCGTGCCCAGCCTTTCCTTTTTGGAACGCATTGCCGAGGCGCTGGATGCCACTGTTGAAATCAAGATCAAACCCAAACCACTTTCGCCGTAAAAGAAAAGACCAGCTTTCAGGCTGGTCTTTTTAGTCCGCCAGGTGGCCGGTGAGCAGGGCCACCTCCCGGTTTATTCTTTCGATGCCGGCCGGGTCGGAAAATTCAATGGATTGCTCGTGCATTTTCCGCGCCAGGAGAGTCACGATCGAGCGCAGGGTGCAAAGATGGGTGAAGGCTTCGCCAAACAAGGCCCGATCCACGAAGGGCAGATATTCTTCCAGGCGGCGCTCGGCGTGCAACTGGTAGACAAACGCTTCGTCAAAATGGTTCAGGATGTCCACCAGCCGTTTTTGATGAAGATTGCCGTAGCCTTCGCCGGCGTTGCTCAAGCGGCAGGTGGCCAGTTCGCCATTGGCCTTGATGGTCAGGGATGGACTTAATCGATAAAAATTGCGGCAGTACAGGGCATGCCGGCGATTCTCCATTGGAAATTGCAGAGTCTCATCATTGGCGCCATTGCCGATGTCAATGAAATTGCTGATGGCATTGGTGGGGTCCAGTGAAAGCCGCAGGGCGCGTTTAGAAGGTGGCTGGGATGGATCAAGATTATAGATAATGGTTGCCGGTTCTGCCAGGAATTGATCCACTTGGGAGTCTGTCCATTCT
>CAZNCT010000204.1:2632-5187 GCA_964571615.1 uncultured Anaerolinea sp.
GACGGATCAACAGGGAAACGCGTGGCTCCAACCCGGCCTGCCTGACCTGATCCAGTCCGCGCATGATGCGCCGGTACAGGCCAGGATGATGGCGGGACGCGTCGTGCAGCTCTCCCTGACCATCCAGGCTGAAGGCCACATGGCTGATGCCGTTTGCCTTCAGGTCGGCCAGGTATTCCCAGGTATCAGCGTATTCCCTGCCGACGGCCTTGAAGTGATTCTGCTCCAGCCACCAGCCGTTGGTGTAGAGCGAGATGATAATATCCTCGCCGCGCGAGCGGATTTGCCGGGCCACATCCAGCCAGCCATTCCCGTAACGCGAAACTTCGCCGCCGATGAAATCAAAACGCCGGATGCCCATCTGGAGGAAGGTATCAGCTACCTGGACGAGCAGTTCCGGCTGTGTTTCTGTCTGGCGCGGAACGTGCGTGTTATAGCAGTGGGCGCAGTTGAAGTTGCACAGCGTGGTGAATTCAAAGATGATCTTGGTGAGATGCTCGAAGGGGTTGCGTTGATCGCGCAAGAAGGTCTGTTGTTGGCTGGTGTTCTCCTCCACCAACTCAACCAGGCCATCGGCCAGTAGTTGACTTTCGGCGCTGTTTTGGGCGGCCGGCACCAGCCCGCCCGTCCACAGGTCGAGCAGCAGGTCATCCCTGGGTGTGTTGCCCATTTTCAGCAGGTTGTTCTCCAACAATCGGCGGGTGACCATCCAGCCAAAATAACTCAAACGCAATCTCATCACCACATTCCATCAATCAAAAATAGATTTCTCATTTTACCCATGAAAAAATAGGGTTTATTATTAGACGAGAAACACCGAAACCCGCAGAATAAGTTTGTTTTTCAAGCAAGTGATAAGAAAATCTGTATCCTGTTGAGACATATATCAACAGGATACAGATTTATTACCATCTAAACAATTTGACTACGGCAACCCAAACGCCTTGACCAGAAAGACCGCCATTTGGGCGCGGGTCACGGCGTTGTTCGGGCAGTAGTTGCCACCGCCGCAGCCGCCGGTGATTTTTTCGGCGGCCAACTGCTTGATCCAGGGCGCAAACGGGTTGCTGGCCGGAACATCCGCAAAGCCGCTGCCATCGCCCAGGGGCGGGGGGGTATAGGCGTTGCCATACTTGGCCTTGAGCAGGAAGACCGCCATCTGCGCGCGCGTCACGGGTTTGTCAGGACAGTAATTCCCGCTCCCACAGCCGCCGGTGATGCCCTCCGCGGCCAGTTGCTTGATCCAGGCCGCCGCCCAGTAGGTCGTCGGGACATCGGCAAAGCCAGTGCTGTCGCCAACGGCAGGCGGGGTGTAGTCGGAGCCGTGAATGCCCTTGAGCAGGAAGATGGCCATTTGTCCGCGGGTGACGGTGTTGTCGGGGCAGTATCGCAAGGGATTATTCGCGCAGCCGCCGGTGATGCCCGCGGCGTACAGCCGTTCGATGTACGACCAGGCCCAATAGGTGACCGGAACATCGGCGAAGGTGGCAGTTGGCTCTTTTGTGGTCAAGGACCAGAAGGCTGATGAAGAGCCATTGGCATAGGTGGTGCCCGTTTCGTTACTGGCACGTACCTGCCAATAATAGGTAGTGTTGGGAGTCAGTCCGCTGAGCAAGACGCTGGTGGCGGTGCCGTTGTCGATCCAGGCTGAACAGGCATTGTCGTTGGTTGTGTCAATGCAGTATTCATAACCTGTCGCGCCGGAACTGGCTTCCCAGGCCAGGGTCGGTGGCAAGGCGAGATTGACTGTTCCATTCGTGGGAGAAGATTTACCAAAGGCGGCGGGCGGTGTGGTTGTTCCTATAGTCGTGAACGACCACCATATACCGTTGTCGGCCTCATTGCTAATGCCATCATCAAAGGCGCGTACCTGCCAATGGTAGGTTGTGTCTGCGGCTAGACCGCTCAAAGAGACGCTGGTTGCGTCACCAGTAGAAATCCAGTTGGCATCACAGGCGTTATTATCACTTGTATCCAGGCAGTATTCATATTCATCAGCACCAGTGCCGGCTTCCCAGGTTAGAGTTGATGAAAGAGGAATATCTGTCACGTCGTTTATTGGGGATATTTTGTCAAACAGTATTTTGGTTTTGACATCCACAACGACTTGCACAGGCGAGCTAAATACGACAGAAATATTACCGCTACTGTCTCTTGCCCATGGATAAAGCGTATAAGTTCCATTACGATCAACAGAAAAGATTGCAGGAACACTTATGCTCCACCCAGAATGATCAAGAGATGGTTGTTCTGGCGATTGGGTAATCAGATAACCCGTAATGCCCATACTATCGAATGCTACAAATGACTTGATAGCAATCTCAAAACTACCGCTAGGGCTATCAGCAGAGAAATCTGTTACCTCAGGTAAAGTTGTGTCAATCGTCCACGCATATACAGCTGGCGAAGGATCGATATTCCCTGCAGCGTCCCGTGCTCTCACATCAAACGTGCGTGAGCCTTCGGCTAAACCTGAATATGTTTTTGGACTTGTGCAGGCGGTATAAGAACCTCCATCCAACCGACATTCAAACGTCGCCGAAATATCAGGACTA
>CAZNCT010000205.1:0-5156 GCA_964571615.1 uncultured Anaerolinea sp.
CACCGATTTTTCGCTTTCAATCAAGTTTCTTGATCCCAAATGTACGGTAGCAAATAAATTTCATAAAACTCTTCAAGCAATTTGATGGTGACTTCGTTATCTTCCTGGTATTGGGCGCGCAGCCAATCACGCCAGACATCGGGCCAGAAACGGTCATAGTAAACGTTGATATACGATTTCGGCAAACTACAGCCTGTGCCAGGAAAATAGGTTTGGCAGGCTTCATACTCGCTGCGCCAGACATCGCTATCATCAGGATTGGCAAAAATAGCATCTGAGGGCGGCACCTGGTCTGGGCCAAGGGTTAGCAGGTGGGCAAATTCATGCACCAGGGTATAGGTCAGGTCTTGGGGTGTCTCCGCATCGACAACGTCCACGCTCAAGGCCCATTCACGCGGAAAAGTGCGCGATTGCGAAACATAAGCCAGGATGCGTTGCTTGCCATCCGTGAAAATCAGGAAGGTTTGCAGAGTGCGGCGATAATCGTACGGGATAATGCTCGTGTAGTACTTCCAAATGCGGGCATGCAGTTCGGTATCTTGCTGGTAGCTTTTAAACGAGTCGTAAACCGACATCTCCTCAAGCGCCTCCAGTTCAGAACCATCAACGTGATAGGCCGCCAGGATTTGCCCGCCTTTGCCTTCAAAATTGGGATCGAGATGCGAATAAGGACTTTCATTGACCAGCGCAATACCCAACTCTTTGACACAGGCTTCGATGCAGTCTCCGTTGGGGCAGGACTGGCCAAATGTCAGCGGGGCGGTGGGGGTGGGTGTCAGCGGGGCGGTAGCAGTCGGGGGCGGGGTAAGGGTCAGGGTTGGGTTGGGGGTCTGGCTGGGCGTTGGGGTGGGCGTTCCAAAGACGACCTGTTCGGCGGCACGGCAGGCCAGTGAAACCAGCAATATCAACAAGGCAGAAAAAATCAGGATCCGTTTCATTTACTCTTCTTCAAACACCATAACCTGCTCAGGACAGGATGGATATTGAGCCGCCAACTGCGCTACCGAAGCGGGAAGCACGGTCAGGTGTGGCAAATCGGCCAGGTTCACCCAGCAGGGCGCATAAGTGCCGCTCTGCTCAGAGGGCGGCTGCGAAAACTCAGGGCCATCACCGCTGCCCAAGACACCTCCCACCGGGCGCGCCAGGAAAAAATACTGCGGACTGCCATGAAAAGTTGTCTGGGCGGCCAGGCGCTCAAGCACAACTTCAAGGCCGGTTTCCTCATGAGCCTCGCGGATGGCGGCTTGTTCGGGGGTTTCACCGGGGTCAATGCCACCGCCCGGGAAAACGAAATAATGCCGTCCCTGGCGATGACGCTCGAGCAGGACAATCCGGCCCGCATCAATGATAATAACGCGGGCAATGGGCCGGAAGGGTCTCATGATTGGTAGATTTTCTCGAGCGAGTCGGTCAGCAAATTGCCCAAAATTTTATCAGACATGCCCTGGGCTGGCAGGACATCACCATCTGGCTCGACATACAACCAGGCCCGGCCCGCTCCCGAGGCAACATCCTGGTCTGCGACTTCCAACGCAACCGGGTTGGCAGAAGAATACGGCACGGGCAGGTCAAAGACCAGGCGCAGACCCATCTCGGCGGCTACATCTCCCAAATGAGAAAGTTCGGTTTGCAGGCTGTCATCTGAAATGCTTAAGGACATGGCCTCAACCCCGGCTTTGTGCAGTTTGCTCATCAACGCCTGCGTCCCCGCAACGTTCTGCGGCGTGACGGTCAGATGCACCGAGAGGAAAATATCGGCCAGCAAGGCATTCTGAATTGCCTGCCAATCTGGCTCGCCGCTGACTGGTAAGACAATCATCAGATGGTCGAGGCCGGTTTGCAGCAAGGTGTTCAGGTAGGCTTTGTCGGCCAGTTTGTGGCCGTCGGTCAGCAGGCCGCAGACCTGTCCATTTTTTTCGGCGCGGGCAATCAGGGCGGGCAGGTCTTCGCGCAGAGTGGCTTCGCCGCCAGTAAAAACAATGTGCGGAATGCCAAACTGCCAGGCTTTGTCGAGAATCGCCTCCCACTCGGCAGTGGTCAGTTCGCGGGTGACGCGCTTGCCAGGGGACATTAACGGGTCGGCGCCTGCGGGTAGTTGATACGTCAGGGCGCAATCCAGGCGCAGGGGGGCGCTGAGCGCAGCGCTGTTTGGCGAAACACGCTCAAAGTCAAAGAAAGTGACCGGGTCGAGGTCTTCGGTCTCGACCAGGGTCTGAATCCGGTCAACAAAATCGCGGTAATCGGCGCGAGCCTGCTCACGATTGACACGGTAACGGTCAGCAATGGCCCTGGCGGCTTCATCTGCCGTGGCGCCGCGCACGAGATGATAGGCATATTCGGCGGCGGTCGGGTTGAGATGCAGAACCGTGGCGGCATTAACCACCAGAATGCCCGTGCCATCGGCTTGCAGGCGCAGGTGCAGGCGATACGGTTTGCCATCCTGCGGGGCGGCCTGGAGGTGATAACTGCCGGGCGGCAGGGTCTCTACGGGCTTGAAACGCGAGGCAATCAACTCAAAAATATTCATGGTGTCTCCTTCTGGAGTTTCATCAACTGCAAACAACCTTCCGCCAGGCCTGGCCGGCGAGAGCGGTCTGGACGTGAGACTTTTGGACTGTCGGATAGCAATCTTTTCGTTTCTTCATCCTGAAAACTTTGCTGAACGCTACCCGCGAAGAAAATGCGGCATCTCAAACGGAATTTCAATCGAAAGTTCTACAAAACCAGCATATTCGCCATTTTCATACCAGGGCGTTTGGTAAATTAATTTTTTGATACCTTTTTTCTCAATCGTGTAAATATTTTTGCGCTGGTTCGCCATCATCTCTTCAAGCATAGCACGCGCGGCAGGCGGATGACAATCGAGAATATTCGAGCCAATCAGGCCATAGCCGCCATCTTCTTCCAAAATCCTGGCGGCTTTGTCGTTCATTTCAAGCAAAATGGCGTCTCGGTCGCAAACGGTGATGGCAATGGGGAATTCTTTGAACCAGTTCATCATCAGGTTATCCTGTTTTCCAGTTGTTCGGTTAGCCATTCAGGTTATGCTGCGAAAGCGGCCCGGCGGCTAAAGGAGCAACCGCAGAACCGGGAAACTGCAGCGGGCACCCGCCGCCGCATTCGGCAATCAGCGCGCAGCCTTCGCACTTCAGGGGCAGGTCTTGCCGTTCGCGCAGTTTCAAGGCCAGCGGGTGGTTCCAAATCGCGCCCCAGTCATCTGTCAGCAGGTTGCCGAGCGGCTGGTAATACGACTGGCAGGGCAGCACCGCCCCATCTGGCTCAACGCACATGTTGTACTGGGCCGCCGTGCAGCCCTTGACGCCCAAATCCATTTGCACCGGGTCGAAATGACAGTATTGGGTCGGCGTGTACCAGATCAGTTTTTGTCCGCGCGCCTCGGTCTTGGCGCGGGCGATTTCGAGCAAGGGCTTCAGGTCGCGCTCGGGCAGGCCAGTCCCAACCGTCGCGCCATGCCCCGAGTAAATCAGGGCGTTCAGGCCCACCGTCGGCACACCCAGGTCGGCCAGGAAGTCAAGCGTGGCCGGGATGGTGTGGACGTTATCGCGCAGCATGGTCGTGTTGGTCATCACATACAGGCGGGTGGCCAGCACATTTTTCAACCCGGCAATCGTCTGCTCAAAGGCGCGCGCATTAACCATCTGGTTGTGGATGTCGGCGTCTGCCGACTCGACCGTTATTTGCACATGGTCGAGGCCCGCATCCAGCAACCGTTTCACAAAGTTCGGATCGCTCAACCGCCGGGCATTGGTATTCAGGCCGGTGATTTGGCCGTTGGCCTCGGCGTGGGCGACCAGCTCTGGCAGGTCATCCCTTAAAGTGGGTTCGCCGCCGGTAAAGATAATGTGCGGAATGCCCAGGTCCCAGGCGATGTCAATGACCTGTTTCCACTGCTCTGTGGTCAATTCCGGGCGCCTGAGCGGCTGTCCGGGCTGGGGATGTTCCAGGTTGTAGCAGTGGTGACAATCGTTGTTACAGCGATACGTCAGAGCCAGGTCGAGCCGATAAGGGGCCGAGGGCCGCGCACTAAACGGCATCACTGTTTCCAATTCCAGGTCGTGCACCGGGCAGGCGCCATCCGGGCGAATCAGATTAGAGAATTGAACGTGGAAGGTTGCCAGGTCGGCTTGTAAAACGGCGTCTTTGACATTCCAGCGTCTTTTGATTTCCTTGCTGATTTCCTGGTCACTTTTGCCATCCAGTACCAGTTTCGCCATCAGCGCCGCTGTGGGGTTAAGGTGCATGATGCGGTTGGCGTTGACAATCAGCGTGCCGCTGCCATCTGCATCCAGGCGCAAATGCACACGCGCCTTTTCGCCGGGGTTTTCGATGGTGTAGTGATAAATTCCGGAGTCGAAAGTCTCACGACTTTGGACTTTTTCGCCAAAAACCAACATCTGAAGATGCTGGACACCGCTCTTAAAACTCAGGGACATCTTTCACCTCGTTCCAACCTGTAAAGTCAATTCCATTGTTCTGGTTCACATAATCCTGATAACTGCTGAAAGGATATTTTTCGATGAATTGTGTTAACCCGTGTTTGACCGGGTTCCAGAAAATATATCCTAGCCGGGTTGCATAATCTTTATCGGAGCGAATACAAGTATCCCAGTAATTCCACCAAACCTGTCGGCCTGGAGTTCCATCCGCAGCGTTCCATCTGCGTGATGTAAATTTGTGATAACTTGCGACCAGTTTTGCCAGGGTCAAAGCATTTTCTGGCGATTCAATCAGCACATGATAGTGATTGTGCAAAACTACCCAGGCAATTACGCGCCAATGATAGAGGTCGGCTGCTTTCAAAAACGCATCTCGCCACTGCGTTTTTCGCTCCGGACTATGGATGAGATTTTCTTTTCGATACGTCGATGCCGTTACCATGTACACTGCATTGGGGCGAAACCAATGGGGTGGGTTATTCGGCGCTGTTTTGAAAACATCATCCATCACGGACTCCAAAATCTCCAGATTTTGGGTTACTTGTCCAACGTCGGGAGACGTTGGACTCCTTTTTCTCACGGACTCCAAAATCTCCAGATTTTGGGTTACTCGTCCTACGTCGGGAGACGTTGGACTCCTTCTGCTCACGGACTCCAAAATCTCCAGATTTTGGGTTACTCGTCCTACGTCGGGAGACG
>CAZNCT010000206.1:0-5082 GCA_964571615.1 uncultured Anaerolinea sp.
GGTTCTCCTGCTTGGGTCGCTGGCGGCCCTGCTTGCGACCTACTCACGCGCCGTGCTGGCGGTGGTCGCTTTTGCGGCGGCAGTCACCCTCCTGCTGGCCGGGCGTCCGTTTTTGCAAGCGGCCTGGGGTTGGTTCTTGGCCGGGTTCCGTCCCGGCGCAGCCAAAAGCCGCTGGCGCGGCATGCTGGCGGCGGGTGGCCGCGCGCTCTTAATTCTGGCAGCGGTAGCGGTCATCGCCGGGGCGGGCGTCTTTTTGTCCGATAAAGGCTACATTGCCCGCCTTTGGACTTCCGACATGAGCGATTTTTGGGGTTACATCTCCAGCGCTTCTCTTGGGCCGCGCCTGGCCTATGCCGTCGGGGCAATGCCCGCCTTCGATGCCAACCCGCTGACCGGGGTGGGCCTGGGCGCCAGTGGATTTTGGATTTACCCGAACATGCCCGATGCGC
Organism: uncultured Anaerolinea sp.; assembly: GCA_964571615.1. Classification (GTDB taxonomy): domain Bacteria; phylum Chloroflexota; class Anaerolineae; order Anaerolineales; family Villigracilaceae; genus UBA8950. Next base: position 450 of record CAZNCT010000206.1, read on the forward strand.
TCTTGATGGGTGAACCCGAAATTGCCGAGGCGCTGGCGCCAGATTCTCACCTGTTCCCCAACCCCAAAAATTTGTATGTGCGCCTGCTGACCGAAACCGGCCTGGCCGGGCTGACGCTTTTCCTGGCTTTTTGGCTGGCAATTCTGGCTGATGGGCTCGCTGCCCTGCGGCGCGAGGCGTTTTTTGAGCGTTTTTTGGGCGCCGCGGCGGTGTTTACGCTGGCGGCTCTGGTGTTTCAATCCATCTCAATCGACTCTTTCGCAATGCCAGAATTGTGGTTAAATTTGGGTATTCTGGCTGGTGTTTTTTCTCGGAGTGAAAAATAACATGATTGTTCTCGCTGTAGGGATGCCGCGCGCCGGTTCGGGCTGGCATTACAACCTTGTCCATGACCTGATGGATACGACCGGCTGTGACGATGCCCGCAAGATTCGTGAAGATTTTGGCCTGCAAGACATTCTGACGGAGGTCAATTGCAACATTGGTGTCTTGAGCCTGCGGCGTTTGCTGATGGTGTTGCGCCCGGCACTGCTGGGCCATACGTTTGTGATTAAGGCTCATTCTGCGCCGACCCTTTGGGCGCGGGCGCTGATTCAGGGCGGGCTGATGCGCACCCTGTATATTTACCGTGACCCGCGCGATGCCATGCTCTCGGCCTACGATTATGGCCGCCGGGCCGTTGAGAAGGGCCGCCCCAACGCCTTCTCGCACCTGACCGATTTTGAGAAATCGGTGGAATTTATCAGCGAATATGTGACTGGCTGGGAGCAGTGGATGAAAATTCCGGCGGTGCATAAGACCCGCTATGAAGACTTTCTGACCGATTACCAGGCCGAAGCCGAGAAAATTGCCCGTTTTCTGGGTCTGTCTCTGCAAGAGAAGCGCGTTCAGGCGGTTATTGAGCAATACCGCCCCGGGCAAACCCAGGGCCAGCAAGGCACGCATTTCTTCAAAGGTCAGATTGGGCGCTTTCGTGAGCGTTACAGCGCCGAGGAGCAAGCCGCGCTGGCGCGCCGCTTTGGCCCAATGCTGAGCAAGATGGGATATGAGATTTAATTGTGGGTCATGAATCCGTAAATCGGGTATGATAAGGGCATGAACAGGTCCGACTCACCGTTTGTAGCAGATTGGTTTGTGATTTCATTGCGCTGGCTGGTTTTGCTGGGCGTGGTCATCTCCATGTCGCTGGCTGACCGATTGCTCTCGTGGGCCAATGCGCTGCTGGTGCTGCTGGCCCTGTGGAATCTTGTTCTGACCTGGCTGGCCGGGCTGAATCAGCGTTTGCCCGAACACCGCCTGGTCAGTGTTCTAATCGATTTGTTTATTTCGGGGGCATTTTTCTGGCTGCAAGGCGGGTTGTTTGGCCCGGCCATGTGGATTGGCATTTTGCCAATTATTTCGGGTGCATTGTATTTTGATATGCGCGGGGGGTTGCTCTCCAGCCTGGTGGTGGTGCTGGTGCAGGCCATCGAGGCCTTCCTGGCCGGGCATTCGTTGTTCTGGCTGGCGCTCTCGGTCCTGGGCATGTTGCTGATGGGCCTGTTTTTTGGCTACATCAGCCCGCAGATGATTAACCAATTACGCCTGGCGCGCCGCAAGCAGTTGGAGGAGCGTGAGCGCCAATTGCGGGTCGAAACCGAGCGGATGCGGGCAATTTACAAACTCAGTTCGACCCTGACTTCTACGCTGAGTTACAAGCGCGTGCTCGATATGGCCCTCGAAATCAGTACCAGCGCCCTGCATGTGGATGATGGCGACAAAGAAACCCCTGTTGATGACCGTCTGATTAGCGGGGTGCTGCTCTTTGATGGCGAGGAGTTGGTGGTTGGGTCGGCGCGCCGTTTTACGCAGGCCGACCTGCGCATGACCTTCCCGGCCAAGGAGGGCCTGCTGCATCGGGTGGTGGAAGACGGCGAAGCGATTGTGGCCGATGGGGTCAACAACGACCCGGAATTAAAACGCCTGATGGCTCTCTACAACTGCCGTTCGATTTACTGCTTTTCGCTGCGCACAGGCTTCAATGTTTACGGCGTGCTTATTTTTGGGCACCCCGACCCTGGTTATTTCACCAGAGACCGCCGCGAAGTGCTCGACATTATCGGTCAGCAGGCCACCAGCGCCATCCAGAATGCCCGCCTGTACCAGGATTTATCGGATGAAAAAGAGCGCATGGCCGAGGCGCAAGAAGAAGCCCGCAAAAAACTGGCCCGCGATTTGCACGATGGCCCGACCCAATCGGTGGCCGCAATTGCCATGCGGGTCAACCTGGCCCGGCGGATGCTGGATCGGGACGTGAACATGGCCGCCGAAGAACTGACCAAGATTGAAGACCTGGCCCGGCGCACGACCAAAGAAATCCGTCACATGCTCTTTACCCTGCGCCCGCTGGTGCTCGAATCGCAGGGCCTGACCGCCGCCTTGCAACAAATGGCCGAGAAAATGAAAGAGACGTTTGGACAGGAAGTGGTCATTCAGATTGATGAACGCCTGGCCGATGAAATTGAAATGGGCAAAAAGGGTGTTATTTTTTACCTGGCCGAAGAGGCTGTTAACAATGCCCGCAAACACGCCCAGTCGCCGCGCATCTATGTGCGCCTGGGCCCGGTGAAGGGGGAACCGGAAATTGTCTGGCTGCAAATTGCCGATGAGGGGCTGGGGTTTGATGTCGAGGCTGTCACAAAATCGTATGATAAGCGCGGCAGCCTGGGCATGGTCAACCTGCGTGAGCGCACCGAACTGGTTAACGGTCTCTTGCATATCGATTCGGCGCCTGGCAAGGGGACACGCGTCAATGTTTACATCCCACTCTCTGAAGAAGCGGCAGACAAACTGCATCACGGTCGGGTGCAGTGATTTGCCGGGAAAGAAAATCTCATGCCCCTGGCTGCGGGAATGTATTATTTTGCCAACGAAGAAGAAAACTGGGCCCGTCCGGCTGTCATCCTGATTCATGGGGCGGGTGGAACGCACCTGAACTGGCCGCCTGAAATTCGGCGCATGGCGGGTCAGCGCATTTATGCCCTCGACCTGCCCGGGCATGGAAAGTCTGACGGCATTGGCCGCCAGGTGATTGGGGATTATGCCCGCGCTGTTCTCGATTTTATGGATGCGCTCAAGATTCGCAAGGCTGTGTTTGTCGGACATTCGATGGGCGGGGCCATTGCCCTTTACCTGGGTCTGCATCATCCCAGCCGCACCTTTGGCCTGGGTTTGCTGGCAACTGGCCCGCGCTTGCGGGTATCACCGACACTGCTGGAAAAAACCGCCAGCCCCGTGACTTTTCAGCCTGCGGTACAGGCGATTACAGACCTGGCGTTTGGCCCGCTCGCCGACCCGCGCCTGAAAGAACTGGCGGCGCAGCGCATGGCAGAAGTGCGCCCCGCCGTTTTGCATGGGGATTTCCTGGCCTGTGATGCTTACGATGAAGCCCATCTGCTTGGGAGAATTAAGGCACCCACCCTGATTGTCTGCGGTACAGCAGACCGCATGACCCCTTTGCATCTCTCTGACCAATTGAAAGCGCGCATTAAGGGGTCTATTCTTTACACCATTGAGTCTGCCGGGCATATGCTTATGCTCGAGGAGCCGCAAAAAGTGGCCGCGCCTTTGGGCCTTTTTCTGAATGGAATTGCCTACCAGCCCGGCGAAAGAGCCGAAGCGGCTTAAGATTCTCTCTAAAAATTATTTTTGCTGCCCGGTGCTGACCGCGCAGCAGGCAAGAAAAACAATTTTCGCTAAGCAGTTAGAACTTGACGCAAGATGGGAATGGCTTGCTCTACCGCCCGGGCGCGATGGCTCAGGCGGTTTTTTTCGTCCATGGGCAGTTCGGCCATGGTTTGCCCCAATTCCGTCAGCAGAAAGACCGGGTCGTAACCGAACCCTCCCGAGCCGCGTTCTTCGGGGATGATTTCACCGTAGCAGTTGCCTTCTGCAAAGTGCAAATCTCCCGAGGGCGTGGCGATGGCAACCGTCGCATGGAAGTGCGCCCGCCAGGGGCGCGCCTTGCCTGCCAGGTTTTCGAGCAGGTAAGCGCGCCGGTCGGCATCGTTGGTGCCGGGTTTGGGCGAATAACGCGCCGAATACAGCCCCGGCGCGCCATCGAGGGCATCCACTTCCAGGCCCGAATCATCGGCCAGGGAGATTAATCCGCTGGCTGCGGCGTAGGCCAGGGCTTTCTTGCCAGCGTTTTCCTGGTAGGTATGCCCATCTTCGACGACATTCAACGCCAGCCCCAACTGGCGCGGGGTAACCAGTTCACAGCCCAGGCTTGATAATAATTCTTGTAGTTCAAGAATTTTTCCCTGGTTTTCGGTGGCAATCAATAATTTTTGCATGATGGCTGCTCCAAATTTTTAAGAATTACCCGGGCGGCGGGCAGAATTTATACAATAGTTCACTGATAAACGCCTGGCTTTGGGTGATGTTGCCAAACTCATCCTCGGCCAAAACCTGCCAGAGAAACTGCCCCGATTGAGTTCCGATGGTTTTTTCGGCCTGCGAGGCTTGATTGTGGTCTATGAAATTGTAATAGTGATAGCGGTCGCCTTTGTAGGGCACAAGATTAAGAAAAAAGAGCGGGCCGCTTTGTTTGCCCTTGTAAGAATATTGGGCGCTGACACGCTTAATCGCCGAT
>CAZNCT010000207.1:0-5061 GCA_964571615.1 uncultured Anaerolinea sp.
GCGCTATTCCGAGCATCCATTGGCTGAAGCCGTGCGCGCTCTGGCTCGTGACGAAAAACTCGAACTGGTTGAGCCGCAGAATTTTGAAGCTGTGCCAGGTCAAGGCGTGCGCGCAGTAATTGACTCTCACCGTGTTGCGGTTGGCAATCGCCGCCTGATCCCTGCGGCTTGTTCCCTGCAAGTGGTCGCCGAACTTGAAGCCCAGGGTAAAACACTTTTGTTTTTGGAAAGTGACCAGCAGTTGGTTGGCGTTCTTGCTGCCTCCGATACCTTGCGCCCGGAAGTTCCCGCCGCGTTGGCAGAAGCGCGTTCCCTGGGCATTCGCCATATCGAACTGCTGACCGGTGATAATGAACGGACGGCCTCCACACTGGCAGAAAAATTGGGTGTTTCCTACCGCGCCAACCTCCTGCCCGAAAACAAGATCGAGGTGGTGAAGGAATTCCAGGCCAAAGGCCATATTGTCGTCATGGTTGGGGATGGTGTAAACGATGCGCCCGCACTGGCCCAGGCGAATGTTGGCATCGCAATGGGGGCAGCCGGAACCGATGTTGCCATCGAAGCAGCGCATATCGCATTGATGCGCGAGGATTGGAGTCTGGTGCCGGATGTTCTCCGGATTGCCCAACGCACAATGCGGATTGTGAAAATGAACCTGGCTTTTACCACCTTTTACAATATTATCGGATTATCGCTGGCTGCCTTTGGAATCCTACCACCCGTACTGGCCGCCGCCGCGCAATCCCTGCCTGATATTGGCATCATGGGCAACTCAGCCAGGCTGCTAAAGCAGAAATAAATCTCATGCAAAACAGGGCTTTCCAGAAATAAAACTGGAAAGCCCTGTTTTTGTTGGGGGACAAACATAGCCCGGACGCGCCAAGAAATTAAACTACCGACAGTGGTTTTGTTCATTCCCTGGAAAACATGTTTCCGTATGGGAAATTATAGTTTGATATAAAAGCACATCCGAAATCCTTCTAAGTTGATAATGTTGTTCATGTGGTGATATAAATCACTCATGTTTCGTGCTTTTTATACTATGCTAATTCAAATAATTAGCATATACTAATTATAAAGATCGCTTATCTTCAAGTGAACTTAATCATCAATCACTTTACCAGGAGGTCGGAAATGTTGGCAAGTTTTCTTTTATCGTTACGCGAGGGTCTCGAAGCGGCCCTTATTATCGGGATCGTTCTGGGCGTTTTATTCAGGCTGAAACGTTCTGATTTGAATGGATCAGTCTGGCGCGGCGTAGGGTCTGCTGTATTGCTAAGCGCGGTTGCTGCCGTTGCCCTGAATCTGTTGGGGATGAAATTTGAGGGCAGGGGCGAGGAAATTTTTGAGGGGATTGCGATGTTGCTGGCAGCTGGTGTGCTCACCTGGATGATATTCTGGATGCACAGATCGGCACGCACCCTCAAAGCTGAAATCGAGAACAAAACCAGGAACGCTCTTCAAGGGAAGGGTTCCCAGGGATTATTTGCGCTAGCTTTCCTGGCGGTTTTTCGCGAAGGGATCGAATTGGCGCTTTTCTTGTTGGCCGCAGGACAAACCTCAAGCCCATTACAGACTTTGGCCGGAGCTTTGGCAGGGCTGACGGGAGCGGCGGTCTTAGGCTGGCTGCTTTTCAACTCTGCACGCAGTTTGAGCCTGCAAAGCTTTTTCCAGGTGACAAATGTGCTACTGATTATCTTTGCTGCTGGACTGGTTGGTGTGGGTATCCATGAATTCAATGAAGCCGGAATTGTGCATCCTGTCGTCGAGCATGTTTGGGATATCAACGGCATTTTGAGTGACAAAAGTGAGGTTGGTTTGATACTCAAAGCGTTTGTTGGCTACAATGGCAACCCATCCCTGACTGAAGTACTCGCTTATCTGGTTTACCTGGGCGGCATCTCCCTTACTTTGATCTTACGCCGCCAAAACCAAAAACAGATTACTGCCACCAGCGTAGCGGGCTGATGTCTTAACCGGCGGAAATTTCATTCCCTTTTTGTCAAAAGCTTTTGATAATCTCCCAAGCCGAATCAATAGCAAATAAAAAATATTTCCGCTTATAAAGAAATGAACCGAGCAACTCCATGCCCTCGGTTCATTTCTTTTGAATCAAAAAGGATTTTTTCAAAGTTTAATTTGCTAACCGCTCCACCGCCATCTCCAAATCGCGTTCCCCCGGAGTGGTGTAAATCCTCGTTGTGTTCAGGCTGCTATGTCCGAGCAGGCTGGCCACCTTTTCCAAGCTGACGCCGGCATCGATCAAATTCTTGCTGAACGTATGCCTGAGCGTATGGGGATGCACTTCAACTTTTGCAATCCGGCCCAACTCAGCCAGCCTGCGATGAACTCCGCTAACCGAAATCCCCTCACCACGTTTTCCTGAAAAAAGCAGGCTGCCGTCCTCACCGCGCAATTCAAGCCAGTTGGTGAGCGCTTCACGCGCGTCGGCGTTGAGCGGTACTTCCCGCCGCCGCTCTCCTTTCCCCTGGCGAACGATAACTTTCCCCTTACGCGAGCTGATAATTACATCCGAGATTCTCAGGGCGCACAATTCGCCGATTCTGAGCCCTGTTTCCAAAAGGGTCTTTACGATGGTCAAATCCCGTTGTGCCAGCATTTTGGCCGATTCGGTTTTGGCAGCATTCAAAGCTTTTTCCGCCGTGGATACCAGCGCGTGTTGTTGGCCGCGATCTAGCCACTTGGGAGCCAGTTTTTGGGTTGGCACCGGACGCACCCCGCGCATTGGATCCGTGCTAATTTGCCCGCTCTCCTGGGAACATTTTGCATAAGCCCGGATGGCAGCCAATTGTCGGTTAATGGTGGCCGGCTTGGCTTGGCGCTCCTGCAACCAGGTGCGATACAGGCGGATATCTGTAGGAGTTAAGCCAACCGGTGTCAGCTCGGTCCCATTGGCGTGAGCAAACCAGGTGGCAAAGCGTTCCAGGTCGGCCAAGTAGCCGTTGACAGTTTTCTCGGAGCGATCTTGTTCAATAAGCCAATTGTGGAATTCGGGGAAGTTTGTTGTGGCCATAATATTGTTTTGCGAAAAATCGGTTAGATAATGGGCTGAAATCGACTCGAAAAATTTGTTTTTGGCGGTTATTCGCACACCAAAGAGACTTGTATTGCGAATCATTCGCAAAGAAAAAGAGCCTTTTCGGCCCTCAAAAATGTGACATTCGACTATTGACACTCAATTGTTCAAACTGTAAGATGAAGGTCAGGCATTGTTGCGGTGGGCCAGTACCTGTGCAATGCCTGACCGGATGTCGGTTGCGCACTCGCCTGTGTACACTCGACTGTATGCAGTATATTGACTTAAGTGTTTTCTGTCAAGCGTGACCGCCCATAATTTTGTGTTGGGAGTGTTTCGCGTGATTAAAGTTAAAGTTCCGGAGTTGATGAAGGCCAAAGGCTACAATGCCACTGATTTGATGCGTCATGCAAACATTGCTTATGGAACCGCACTCAGGCTGTCAAAAGGTGAGGCTGAGGCGATTTCGTTTGAAGTGTTGGAATCGTTGTGCAAGTTATTTGATGTCAGGGTGGAAGATGTGTTGGAGTATGTACCAAGCGACAAGGAATGAACTGTATCCAATTGCAAAATACTAATACTGTTTTATAGAAAGTAGCTTAACTCATCATCGCACCTGTATAATAGAACAAGCCTGATCGATGGCACCAACAGGGCTTGACATTGAAGACACTACGCGAGTTGGGCGCGTAGCGGATAAAAGGATAATCGCCACAAACTCCATTTACCGCCAGCGCGCTCCACGCAAGGCGGTTTTTTGTTGGGATTTGGAAACGTAAACATTATGGCAAAAAGCAACCCATATCTTAGCCCTTTGCGATACCCAGGTTCAAAGCGCCGGTTGGCTGAATTCATTAAGCAGGCTTTGGTAATTAATCACCTGTCTCCTCAACTCTATGTCGAACCCTTTGTTGGTGGAGCGAGTGTAGCGTTGGAACTATTGAAAAACGATCTGGTAGAGAAAGTTATCTTGATAGACCTTGACCCTTGGGTGGCAAGTTTTTGGCAGGTTCTTTTTTTTGATACAGATTGGCTCATTGAGCAAATCAAGCAAGCAGAAGTTACGCTTGAAGCGTGGGATGAACTCAAAAGTGCAGAACACAAAACAGTACGCGAGATGGCCTGGGCCTGTTTTTATCTCAATCGTACAAGCTTTTCCGGCATTCTCGATAAAAATGTTGGTCCTCTTGGGGGCCGAGCACAAACATCCGCATACAAAATAGATTGCCGATTTCCGAAAGATGCACTTATTCAGAGAATTATAGAAGCGGCGTCTTATAAAAATAGAATTCATGGAATTTGGAACTGCTCTTGGAAAGCAGGAATAGAGCGTATTCGAGTTGAGCAAGAAAAAGGTGAATTGCCAATCAATGATTTGTTTTTCTATTTTGATCCGCCCTTTTTTGAAAAAGCTGATGCTCTATATCGTTTCTATTTTTTGCACGAGGATCATGCCGCGTTGAGGGATTACCTGTTGGCTTTGGAAGATAAGTGGATTTTGAGTTATGACGCGGCAGGCGAGATTGAAGAATTATATGGCGATGCCATTCACTACAAAAAAAATGGAACCAATCGTCAGCATGTAGATATTTATTACACCCTTGCCAAAATGTCTGAACGCAAGGCATCAAAAGAGGTCATTATTTCTAATATGCCGGAGTTGCCATCGTAAACGGAGGTTGACAATGTTCAATATCAACTCAATACTTAGCAAGGATTTCTTACCGAGCTTGATACAGCCAGAAAATTTTATTGGCTGGACCTATGGTATTGACTACGAAACCGCATTGGTAATGACCAATGATCTTTGGAAGGCAAAATCATTGGGAATTCCGCACAACTGCTTTTTGGTTGCGGCCACCTTTGATCCAGAAAAATTTGGCAGCACTCCGCCAGAAGACCAAGAGGTGATTTTACTGAGAGTAATTGGCTCAGCGAAGTTACCCCAGGATGATGATTTGGTCCGAACTTTGCTACCGTACATCGGAGTTCAATAAGGCTGATTGAAAGCGAAAAATCGGTGT
>CAZNCT010000208.1:0-4952 GCA_964571615.1 uncultured Anaerolinea sp.
AGGCCGGAATCGAAGCCGAAATGCTCTCGCTGGACGGCACGCCCAACAAGAGCAAATTCGGCGCGAATGCGATTTTGGGCGTCAGCATGGCGGTCGCCCGCGCCGCGGCCGAATCGGCGGGACTGCCGCTCTACCGCTACCTGGGCGGGGTCAGCGCCAAAATCCTGCCGGTGCCGATGTTCAACATCCTGAACGGCGGCGTGCACGCCAACTGGCAGGGCACCGACTTCCAGGAGTTCATGATTGCCCCGGTTGGCGCGCCGAATTTCCGCGAGGCGCTGCGCTGGGGCAGTGAGGTCTATCACGCGCTGAAGGGCGTGCTGAAAGACGGCGGCTACTCGACCGGCGTGGGTGACGAGGGCGGCTTTGCCCCGGCGCTCAAGAAAAACGCCGACGCGGTGGAAGTGATTCTCAAGGCCATCGAAAAAGCCGGTTACAAACCCGGCGACGATGTGGCGATTGCGCTCGACCCGGCCACCAGCGGCTTCTACGAGGACGGCCTGTACAACTTGCGCACCGAGGGCCGCAAAGTGACTTCCGCCGAATTGGTGGACATCTGGAAGTCGTGGGTTGAGAAATACCCGATTGTGGTACTGGAAGACGGCCTGGCCGAGGACGATTGGGACGGCTGGAAACTGCTCAACCAGGCCCTGGGCGAGAAAATCGAACTGGTCGGCGACGATATTTTCGTCACCAATGTCGAGCGCATCGCGCGCGGCATCCGCGAGAATACCGCCAACGCCGTCTTGATTAAACTCAACCAGATTGGCTCGCTGACCGAGACGATTGCCGCCATCCAGATGGCGAACAAGGCTGGCTGGGGCGCGATGGTCTCGCACCGCTCCGGCGAAACGGTGGATAGTTTCATCGCCGACCTGACGGTTGCCATGTCCACCGGACATCTCAAAACCGGCGCGCCTGCGCGCGGCGAGCGGGTGGAAAAATATAACCAGCTCATGCGCATCGAGGAAGAACTGGGCGACTCAGCGGTATATGCCGGGCGCAAGGCCTTTGTGCGCTGATGCGCTGATTTGGCCAGAGCGCAGCCTGTAATTTTGTGTGACGATCGATGGGGCTGTCTAAAATTTTTTAGACAGCCCCATCGATTATATTCATTGACGGTCTTCATCTAAAACTCCCTGCCAGAAAACTTTGAAATACCCCCTGCGCGTCTTTATAGGCCTGACACAATCCCTGACGTTCCCTCTTGGCTTGACGGGCGCTCAGCGCATTTAACCGCGCCACTACAGCGTAAAGTTTATTTTGCGCCCTCAAGGCGCCAGCGCTGATAGTTCAATTGTTACCCGCAGTTCATTCTTGCCCGCCTGAGAACATTTTAACGTGGCGGAATCTGTCGATGTTGGATAGAACCTGATAAAGCCCGAAGCGACATAATCTGGATTTTCATTGCAGGTTTCAAAACGGCAGACCTGATACCCTTTGACAAAGGTTCCCTGGAGCAGCCAGGCTTCGGTATCGTCCGCATCCACACACTGGCCCGATGTATTTGTGTAGGTTCTCGGATACGAAACGTAGAGCGAACAGGTTTCATCGTCGCCTGCTACAAAGGTGGCGGTTCCCTTGCTGACACAAGTTGCGGCATAATAAGGAATTGAGACGGTGGCGCTGCCCTGCAAGGAAACCGGGTAGGTTTTGATTTCATCTCCCAATGTTCGTTTGGCATCCCCGCCGAATTCAAGCGGAAAGAGCATACAGCCCAGACTGGTGAGCAGACAGAACAGCAACAACGCAACGCGATTTGTTTTCATATTCTTTCTCCTCTCATCTCTTATTTTACATGTCATGTGTGCAAAGTAGATGATAGAAGATCAGTGCTCCGTTGTTTTTGCATAAACAGGCAATCTGTTCACCCCGCTTTTTCAGCAGCATTTTCCAGAGTAATCTCCTCCGCGCCATCGTCATACGAAATAATTTCAGCGTAGCGGCCCCAGTTGATGAGGGTGTCGAGTTGTTTTTCGGCTTCCTCGGGCAGGAATTCGAGTTCGAGCGCCAGTTTGACAACATCCCATTTCAGTGAGCGCTTATCGGCGCGCTGTAGCATGCTCATCAGCCAGCGCACCAGCGGCAGGCGGCGGATGCGGGCGGCGAAAATCTCTTTGCGCGCCAGAATGGAGGCTTCAGCAAAGGTTTCACCGAGCGGCGTCAGGCGGATATCGCCTTTGGCAACGGTGGCAAACCCCAGCAGTTCGGCGGTTTCGGTCAGGGTTAATACGTGGTCAGAGTCGATTTTCAGTTCCTCGGTCAGGCGGTAGATGTCGTCCTGGTCCTCGGGTTTTTCGGCCACGAACTCCAACAGCCCGGCCAAATCGCCGATGTGGACGTGCGGCAGGGCGCGGGTGCGTCCGGGCTGGCCCGGCTCCGAGCCGAGTTCGGCAGATTCGGGTTCGGTCTGACCGGCCAGGAGCGCGTACACATTATCTACCACGGCGCGGAACTCGTCGGAGTGGCGCTGGCGTGGGTGCGGTAAATCCACCCGGATTTCGGCAACGATGCGCCCCGGTTCCTTGTCCATCACCACAATCCGGTCGGCCATCAGCACGGCTTCTTCGATGTTGTGGCTGACCATGAGAATGGCCTTGGTGGGGATGCTGCCGCTCGTCCACAGTTCCATCAGTTCGTTGCGGAGTGATTCGGCGGAAAGCACATCCAGCGCGGAAAAAGGCTCGTCGAGGCAGAGCAGTTCCGGTTCGACGGCCATGGCGCGGGCAAAGCCGACTTTTTGGCGCATCCCGCCCGAAAGTTCACGCGGGTAGGCATTTTCAAAGCCATCCAGGCCGACCCGGTCGAGCAGGTCGAGGGCGCGGGGGGCGCGCAGGTTGGGGGCCACATCGCGCGCTTTGAGCGCCAGTTCTACGTTTTGTAATACGGTCAGCCAGGGAAAGAGCGCAAAGGTCTGGAAGACGATGGTGGCGTAGGGGTTGACGCCCTTGAGCGATTGTCCGCGATAGGTGATTTGCCCTTCGGATGGCTTTTGCAGGCCGGTGAGAATGCGCAGCAGGGTGCTTTTGCCGCAGCCGGATGGTCCCAGCAGGGCTACGAATTCGCCTTCCTGTAATTTAAGATTGACATCTTGCACGGCGGTAAATTTGCGCGTGCCGCTGGTGTAGTTTTGCTGGATGTGCTTGAGTTCGAGCAGGGTGTTGGGGGTGGCGGGAGTGGCCATTAGTATCTCCTTTTTTCCCTCGCCCCTGCGCCCCTCTCCCGGTGGGAGAGGGGACGGGGGTGAGGGAAAGAATTACTCCATCCGGTATTTATCTTCGGCAATCCGGTACAGCGGACGCCAGAACAGGCGGTTGATGAGGACGACCGTCAGCACCATGCTGAGGGTGGCGGCCAGCAGGAGGGGGTAGTCTCCGCTGGCGGTGGCTTGCGCAATCAGCGAGCCGATGCCGGTGGTGAAGAGCGTCTGCCCGCCGAACTGGACGTATTCGGCGACGATGCTGGCGTTCCAGGCTCCGCCGCTGGCGGTGATGCCGCCGGTGACGATGTAGGGGAACAGGGCGGGCAAAATCAGAGTGCGCCAGCGCGCCCAGCCATTCAGCCCCATCAGCGCGGAGGTGTATTTCAGGTCTTGCGGGATGGCGCTGGCCCCGGCGATGATGTTGAACAGGAGGTACCATTGCGTTCCCATCAACATCAGGAAAATGGCGGCGAGGTTCAACCCGCCGACCAGATTGACCACCAGCAGCAGGAACACCGGGAAAATGGCGGTGGCCGGAACGGAGGCCGTGACCTGTACCACCGGCTGGAGGATGGCCGCCGCGCGGCGGTTGGTGCCAATCAGCACCCCGACGGGAATCGTCCAGGCCAGGGCAATGCCCAGCGAGACCATCACCCGCAGCAGGGTGGCGCCCACGCCGAGCAGGATGTGTCCCCACTGCGCCAGCGGCACGCTCCACAGCATTAGCCCGGCGCGGACGCCGCCATAGAGCAGGAATGCGCCCAGGGCCAGCCAGAACAGGAGGCCGCGCCAGTCGCGCCCGGCGGGGGATTCATCGGAATCGCGCATGGGGGAGCGGCGAATCAGCCAGGAATCCAGCTCATCGGACAGGGGCGCGAACCAGCCGCGCAGGGCGTTCACCAGCGCAGAGTTGTGCATGACGTTGTAAAACCAGGAGGTCGGCGGCTCATCGCTTTCCACCATTTCCACTTTGAAGCGGTCCGACCAGGCCAGGAGCGGACGCCAGACGAACTGGTCGAGGGCGATGATGGTCAGGATGAGCGCGGCCAGTCCCCACAGGATGGCGCGGGTGTTGCCCTGGTTGGCGGCTTCGTGCAGGTAGGCGCCCAGCCCCGGCAGGCGGAAATCTCGTGAGCCGACGGTGAAAATTTCGGCGGCCATCAGGAAAAACCAGCCGCCCGCCCAAGACATCATGCTGTTCCAGATGAGGCCAATCATGCCGAAGGGCAGTTCGAGCCGCTTGAAGCGCAGCCAGGCATTCAGGCGGAAGATGCTGCTGGCCTCGCGCAGTTCCTTGGGGATGGTGGTGAGTGACTGGTACCAGCCGAAGGTCAAATTCCAGGCCTGGCTGGTGAAAATCAGGACGATGGAGGCCAGTTCAACTGCCAGTTTTTGTGGCAGGATGGCGCTCAGGCTGAGCAGGACGACCGGCAGGAAGGAGAGAATGGGGACGCTTTGCAGGACATCGAGCAGGGGCATCAGAATCCGCTCGGCGCTGTGGTGGTAGGCGGCGGCGCGCCCATAAAAGATGGTGAACAGGAGCGAAAGCGCGTAGGCCGCCGCCATGCGCCCCAGCGAAAGCAGGGCATACCAGGGCAGGACGGCTGGCTCGAGACGAATCTCCGGCCCCTGGATTTCGGCGGGGGCGTCGAAGGCCAGGCGGATGCCGCCATAGAGCAGGACGGCGATGAGCAGTAAGACCACCGCATCGCCCCAGGTGAAGCGGCGGGTCATGCGTTCTTTTGGGGGC
>CAZNCT010000209.1:0-4951 GCA_964571615.1 uncultured Anaerolinea sp.
CGCGGTTGGTGGGCGCTTCTGGGCAGTAAATCAGCGGGCTGGTGCCGCATCCGCCGGTGACCCCGGCAGCATACAGGCGTTCAATCCAACTCCAGGCCCAGTAGGTCACGGGAACATCGACAAAGGTCTGGGTGCGGATGTTGTAGGTTTGTCCGCCGGTGTAGGGCAGGCCGCCCAGGGCGTTCCCTGCCAGGTCGCTGATGGTTGCGCCAGCGGGGATATCCAGCCGCAGGGTGCCGCTGCCGGTTCCGGTCGAGACCGTCACGGTGTAGGTGGTCCCCGAGCCGGTCAGGCTCAAAACGGAGGTGCCGGTCAGGCTGCCGGTGTTGGTGGTGCTGAAATCATTGACATCCAGGCCGTCCACTGCTTCAGAGAAGGTGACGGTGAAGGTCACACTGGCGGCGTTAATCGGGTTGGGCGCAGTGCGTTGGATGGAGACAACCGTAGGAGCGGTTTTGTCAATCTCGTAGGTTTCGCCATCGGTGTAGGGCAGGCTGCCCAGGGCGTTGCCCGCCGGGTCGTTGATGGTTGCGCTGGTGGGGACATCCAGCCGCAGGGTGCCATTGCCGGTTCCGGTGGAGACGGTGACGGTGTAGGTCGTGCCCGAGCCGCTCACGCCAGAAACCGATGCTCCGCTCAGGCCGGTGGCGGTGGCGCTGAAGTCGCTGGTGCTTACGCCGCTGACTGATTCAGAGAAGGTGACCGTGAAAGTGACGCTGGCCGCGTTGGTGGGGTTGGCGGCGGCCCGTTCGATGGAGACCACCGTTGGCGCGGTTTTGTCAATTTCGTAAGTTTCGCCGGTGGTGTAGGGCAGGCCAATCAGTTTGTTGCCGGTTGCGTCGCTGATGTCAGATGTGTCATCTACATCCAGGCGCAGGGTGCCGCTGCCGGTTCCGGTATCAACCGTCACTGTGTAGGTGGTTCCCGAGCCGCTCACACCCGTAATTTGGGTGCCCGCAAGGCTGCCATCGGTTGTCAGGGCGAAGTCGGTGGCATCAACATGCAGGACATCTTCAGAGAAGGTGACTTCAAAGGCTACACTGCCGCTGTTGGTGGGGCTGGCATCTTTCCGGCTGATAGACAGCACAGACGGCGATTCGCTATCCAGCGCCAGGCCGACAATGACCGGGTCGTGGTCTGCGATGCGGTACTGGTCAGGCGCGTACAGGCTGATCAGCTGCCCGGTGGTCTTGTATTCGGTGTTGTAATCGAGCACGGTCGGCTCATCGGCGTTGATGTGCCATTCGGCGCTTTCAGTGACCTGCGCCAGGATGGACGGTGAAGCCAGGGCATAATCCAGATAGCCCCATTGACCGTCAAAGACGTAAGAGTAGTTGGTTGCGCCGCCAAAGTGGTTGCCCAGGTCAACATAACCGGCATTCTTGAAGGCAGTAATGGGGTCTTCTTTGGCGTAAGAGTTCAGGTCGCCCAGAATTAAGATATCGGGGTCGCCGGTGCCGGTCGGATCGTCGTTGGCCAGCCAGTCAATCAGTTCGAGCGCGGCATTGGTGCGCACGATGTTGCAGTTGCCCTGGCCGTCGCCGGCATCGGGATCATCACAGGCTGAGCCTTTGCTCTTCAGGTGATTGACATTGACGAGGAAGACCTCGCCGGTAGCGATTTCTTCAAAAGCCTGCAAGAGTGAGACACGGTTGCGCGGGGCGCTGTCGCCGCCATTGACAAACTCAACTGTATCGAGCACGGCGGTTGTACCCACCAGGTTGACCTTGCCGGGTTTGTAAATCAGGCCGACTTTGATGCCGTCGGTGCCCAGTGCGTTCAGTTTGCCGGTGCGGGCGTCAGCATCCACAAAGGCGAAGGTGTCGGGGGCGGTGGCCGCATTGAGTTTATTAACCAGATCCTGAATGGCGCTGGTCGGGCCGTAGCCATCGTTTTCCATTTCGACAACGCCATAGACATCGGCGTTCATGGCAACCATCGCGGCGACTGTCTTGGGCCACTGGCGGTCAAACTCGGTCAGGTTGTTGGCGCCGCGGCACGAGGCTGCAATGCCGCCTACGCCATTGGTGCAGCCAGTGAAGGTGTTGTAGTAGTTGAGCAGGTTCATGCCTACTACTTTGACACTGCCTCCCACCGTTGGCGGGGTCGCCGGGCGGGGGTTGCTGTCCGCAAAGTTGGGAATTCCACCGCCCATCGCCTTGATGGGCAGGATGCGGTAAGCATTCGGGCTGGCTGAGTTGCCGCCCCAGGTGTATACCAGCACACCCGTCAGGTTGCTGACGGTGTCTCCGCCGCGCAGGGTATTGCTGGCCGAGAGCGGGTTGCCTCCGCGCCCAAACACAATTGGGTCTGGGTTTTGCGACTGGTTGGAGTCATCCAAAATGATTTTGTTCAGGTCATTGGCGGCCTGAACAGCAAGCGCGGGCGCGCCTGGCAGGGCCACCCCGGTGGGCTGCCACAGTTTGCCATTTGAGAGCGTCACCTGCCCAAAGCGGCCTAACTGATAGATTTCGGTAACTGTCAGGGTTTGGTTAAAGCGGACCAGCATGCCCTCGTACTGTTCTTTCTCGGCTTCGCTGGCAAAAGGCAGGCTGATGTCGGTGGGAGTGACGGTGTAGCCGGTATCAAGCACAGAGACGGTCAGGGTTCCGCTCAGTTGGGTTTGCCCCTGATATTCGCCGATGGTGCCGGTGACGCGCACCAGGTCGCCAAGCGCCACCTGGTTTTTGTTGTCGCCGTTATAGACGAAGATACCATCTGAAGTCTGCGGGTCGCCGTCACAATTTTCTTGCTGGACGTAGAAGCCGCGGATTTGAGGGGTGATTCCGCCTTCAAAATCGCCGACGACCACACCCTGAATGGTGAAAACTCCGATCCAGGGGGTCGCTGCGCCGCTGCCCTGCAGGGTGCAGATGGGGGTTGTGCTGGCATCGTCGTTTCGGATGGTGGCGGTGGCCTGACCATTGATAATGGTAGCGCCGCTCACATTATCCAGGTTGACGTAGAAGACTTCGTCGGCTTCGTAATCCCAATCACCGTAAACGAGCACATCGAAGATGTAAGTGGTTTCGCCTTCTGCGATGGTTGCACCGCTAACCGAATAGGGGTCATAGTCGCCGTCCGCTTCGGTGGCGGTGCCATCGGCGGTAGCGATATCAAAAGTCACGCCGCCAGCCGGGGCCGGGTCGCTCAGCGTGACGGTGAAACTGACGGTTGTCGCGCCGGTGTTGCCCTCATCCAGCGAAATGTCGTCAATCCAGATGCCCAGGTCATCGTTTTGAATGGTGCCGACGCCCTGACCGTCCATAATGGTCGCAACGGTGGCATTGCTCAGATTGACGTAGAAGGTCTCGTCTGGTTCGACATCGGTATCGCCATAGACGATGACATCAAAGGTATAGGATGTCTCGCCTTCGTCAATCAACGCGCCCAAGATTTCGTTGGCTTCGTAGTCATCTTCGGCAACCAGGGCGGTGTTGTCGGCAGTGGCGATGTCAAAGCTTACGCCGCCAGCCGGGGCCGGGTTCGACAGGCTGACGGTGAAGGAGAAGATGGTGGTGCCGCTGTCACCTTCGAGTTCACTCACATCGTCAATGCTCAGGCTATAGGTCGGGAAGTCGTCATTGGTGATGGTGCCAATGCCGGTATCATCAATGATGGTTGCGCCGGAAGCATTTGAAAGCACGACTTTGAAGGTCTCATCTGCTTCAATATCGGTATCACCGTTTACCAGCACATCGAAGATGTAAGTGGTTTCGCCTTCATCGATCAGTTGCCCGCTGAGAGACTGGGAGTCATAATCGTTGTCGGCGGTGGTGGCGGTATCGTCCTGGGTGGTGATGTCAAAGGTCACGCCGCCCACCGGGGCTGGTTCTGAGAGCGAGACCGTAAAGGTGGCGGTTACCTGGCCGGTGTCGCCTTCGGTGACCATCACGTCATCAATCGAGAGTTCGGGCAGGGCCGCTACGGTAGTGGCTGTAATGCTCAGGTCATCAATTGCCAGGCCGTGGTCATTCCCAGAGTCATTCAGATCCATCCAGCGCAGCAAAATGTATTCGTTGTTGGGAACGCTCAGGCCGGTAATGGTGGAAGAAAGATTGACCCGGTTGGCGGTCAGGTTGCCATCGAGCGCAACAGCGGTTGTGCCGGTGATTGGCCCGATGAAATCCAGGGCGGATACAGCCGTCCAGCCGGTTGATGCGGTATTGAAGGCGCTGGCATCTGCCGGGGCGCTTGCGCTGGTTTTGTACTCAAAGACCAGGCTTTGCGCGCTGGTGTTGCCGCCATTGCGCCATTGTTCGCCGGTATAGCTGATGGCCAATTCTGAGATAATCAGGCCGGTGGTGTTTTGCAGGGCCAGGCCCATATAGCCTTTGCCCACCCCTGAGGCCCCCCAGTAACCGTTGCTGGCCAGGCCGCCCAGGGCGCGGTCAGATGCGCTGGTGGTGCCGAAGCTATAAAACCCGCCAGTGGTTAAGCTGCCGTTGCTAACCTGATAGGTGGTGACATTGGGCGTCAGATCTGTCACCAAATACCAGCCGCTTAGCGTGGAGTCATTGGTCCAGGCAGCCGGGCCCGTGGTTGCCAGGCTGTTAAAATTTTGCGAATAAGCGCTGCCTGTGAAGGTTGCCACAGACAACTGCCTTGCGCTGACCGGGCTGGCAGGCGCCAGGCCCATGTTCAGAGCGCTGACCAGCAGGGCGGCGATAGTGAGCAATCGCCAAAAACGTTCGCTCCTTGACATACGCATTCTCCTTGGGTTGGGGATTGGGGTGGAAATAGGGCAGACATACAGGAATGTTGTCTATACGCGTTTCGCGTATGTAAAAACTATACTACACTCTTCTTTTCTTGTCGCCTGACATACGTTAAGATTTATTTATCAAAATGTCATTATTTTGCTAACTTGAGTTTAGCGTTCAATTTGGGTTAAAGCCTTTTGGTACACGGATTGCACGGATTACGCGGAATCTCACGGATTTTTCTTAAA
>CAZNCT010000210.1:0-4906 GCA_964571615.1 uncultured Anaerolinea sp.
GACCAGGCCGGTATCGGCCAGGGCTTTGCGGAAATCTTTTTTGATGGCTTCGGCCTCAGCAGGGGTGGCGTCAATCGGAATCAGGTCGTTGTCGTGAAAGTTGACGCCATACGCGCCGACTTCGCCAAGCAGGTAAACCAGTTCGGCAGGGGTTTTGTGTTCACGGGTGGCGGCGCCAAACGGGTCTGAGCCGCGTGAGCCAACCGTCCACAGACCAAAGGTGAATTTGTGTTCGGGTTTCGGGGTGTAGTCAGACATGGGAGATTCTCCTGGGGTTAAGGGATTTGAAATTCAAGACAGGCTGGTTGGGGAGCGCCGAGCGCCAATCCGCGCGGGCCGGGGGAACATCCGCCAACCGTCAGGCGGAATTTGCCCGGCTCAAGTTGCGGAACGCCTTCTTCATCATACAACATCAGCATTTCAGGCGTTACCGCCAGTTTGAGCGTTTTGGCTTCTCCCGGCTGCAAGTGGACGCGCTGGAAACCAACCAGTTTACTGAGGGGCGCCGGGAGTTTGCTTTCGAGCGCGCTGATGTAAAACTGGACAACTTCATCGGCAGCAACTGCGCCGGTGTTTTTGACCGCCACTTCGACCTCGAACCCCGAAGCCGAAACTGCGGGTGAAGTCACTTGCAGGCTGCAATATTCAAAGCGGGTGTAAGACAAGCCAAACCCGAAGGGATAGAGCGGCTCCTCGGTCATGTAGCGGTACGTCCGCCCGGTCATGTTGTAATCCTCGAAAGGCGGCAATTGCTCGAGCGATTTCGGGAAGGTGATGGGCAGTTTGCCCGCCGGGGAGACATCCCCAAACAAGACATCGGCCACCGCCCGTCCGCCTTCCATGCCCGGATACCAGACAAAGACAATCGCATCGACCAGTTCTTCCACCTCGCCCAGGGCAATCGGACTGCCGCCGGTCAGAACCAGCACAATGCTCGCGCCGCTGGCAGCAAGTTCTTTAATGTAATTGACCTGCACCGCGGGCAGTGAAATGCTCTCGCGGTCGCCGTTGAGCGGAGAAAGCAGCGATTCGCCTTCCTCGCCTTCGAGCATCGGCGAAAGGCCCGCGCAGACAATCGCCACATCCGCTGCTTGCGCCATGCTGGTCGCCCAAATTTGGGCCACTTCACGCGGATGTTTGAGCAGCGCGCCGGGGTGATATTCCATGCCCATGCCTTCGGGCAGCCGCCCGGTAATGCCTTCCAGCAGGCTAATCATCTGGTCGTTGAAACCGTAATAATTGCCCAGCAACACTTCCATGCTGGTGGCCGTTGGCCCGGTGACAAAAATCTTACGGGCATCTGGCTTAATCGGCAGGATGCCGCCCTTGTTCTTGAGCAATACCACCGATTCAGCCGCGGCGCGATAGGCCAGTTGGCGGTGCGCCTCGCAGGCAATCACATCCATCGAAATGGAAGCAAAGGGGACGTTTTCCTGCGGGTCGAACATGCCCAGTTTGAAGCGCGTGCCAAGCGTGCGCTCGAGGGCGCGGTCCACATCCGCTTCGCTAATCAGTCCGCGCCGAATGGCTTCGGGAATTTCGCCGAAGACGTGGTCACAGCCCAGGTCACAGCCCTTTTGCAAGGCCAGCGCCGCCGATTCGGCCGCATCGGCAGTTACTTTGTGGTTCAGGTGAAAATCACTCAACGCGCCGCAATCCGAAACAAAGTGTCCCTCGAAGCCCCACTCGCCGCGCAGGATGTCCTCGATGAGCAATTGGCTGGCGCAACAAGGCTCGCCGAGGGTGCGGTTATAGGCGCCCATGACCGACTCGACCTTTGCTTCCGTTACCAACTTTTTGAAGGCAGGCAGGTAGGTTTCGCGCAAATCGCGCTGTGAGACAATCGCATTGAAATGATGGCGCTCACGCTCCGGCCCGGAGTGGACAGCGTAATGCTTGGCGCAAGCCGCCGCCTTGAGATAGCGGGGATGGTCGCCCTGCAAGCCGCGCACAAAAGCCGCGCCCATTTCGCCGGTCAAAAACGGGTCTTCGCCCCAGGTCTCCTGCCCGCGCCCCCAGCGCGGGTCACGGAAGATGTTGATGTTTGGCGACCAAAACGTCAGCCCCTGGTAAATATCGGTATAACCGTTTCGGTTGAGCGCGGCATGGTATTTGGCGCGGCCTTCATCGCTAATGGCATTGCCAACCTGCCTGATCAAATCACGGTCCCAGGTAGCGGCCATGCCAATCGCCTGCGGAAAGACTGTCGCGCGTCCGTTACGGGCAACGCCATGCAGGGCTTCGCTCCAATAGTTGTACGCCGGAATGCCCAGGCGCGGAATGCCATGCGCCGGGTGGCTCATCAGTCCGACCTTTTCTTCGAGCGTCAGGCGCGAAATCAGGTCGCGCACACGCTCATCAAGCGGCAATTCTGGGTTAAGGTAGGCAGGTTGGGTCATAAGTCCTTCTTCGTCATCAAAAATGGACAAAAATTTCTGTTGCTGGTGCATTGAGCGCAAACACAAATTTCTGCTCTTGCAGTGAAAGCTCGTACTCCCCCATGAAACCTTCAAAAGTTACCTGTCCATGAGAGTCGCTTATCAGACGGGTTGGTGAAAGCCACCACTCCCCCTTGACCAGGTTGAGCAGGGCTTCGTAAGCAGGCTTGGGAGATTGATCCCGGCGCAGCAAACCAGCGGGCGCATTCAGCCAGCCGCCATCGGTCATATCCCACCAGGTGATGCCCGTTACCAGCGGGTGTGAAAAGAGCGTTTTGTAATGAGAAACTACTTCTTGCGCCTGGCGTTCCTCGCCTTCAGGCGTACTCGGCCATTCGCTGACCTGATAATCGTTCAGGTCAACAATTTCTGGCGGCATGAGATGCCCCGACACAATTGTATTCTCACTAAACTGAATCGGCAGATTAAAACGCTCAAAACGAGATAACACCTCGAGCGTTTTCTCAACGCCCCAATATCCCTGATGCATGTGCGATTGAATACCAATCACATCAATCTCGATACCAGCCGCCAGACATTCTTCAACCAGCAAATCGTAAGCAGGCGAAATATCAAAATCGTTCAAAATCAAGGTCGCGCGCGGATTGGCGGCCCGGGTTGCTTCAAACATGGCGCGAATCAGGCCAATCCGCCCCATCTGCTTGCACAAGCGCGTAATGCCGGTACTTGTCGAAAATCGGCATGATAACCGCTTCATTGACCACATCCCAGATATCAATCAGCCCGGCGAAATCTGAGACATCGCGCCGAATACGCGCCCGCTGGGCCTCCAGAATTTCATCATTGCTCATTTGCAACAACCAATCGGCAGTCAGCGTATGCCAGCAAAGCGGGTGACCCTTAAGGGTGCATCCATGTTCGGCATACCAGCGGGCGGCCCGCATGATGCGGTGCGTATCTGGCTTGCCACGCTGCGGCTCAAAACGCGCCCAGTAAAAAGGGAGAGTCGCCTGGTTGAACAGGCGAAAAAAATATTCATTGCGCTGTTCGGCCAGTTCCTTCTCCGGCCCGGTTAATTCTCCATTGACAAGCGCAATGGTGCTCTCGCCCCAATTGCTGCCAAACAAGAAGTTGTGCTTTTTCTGGGCAACAATCACTTCCTGCCCCACGACAGGTTGCCCCTGGTGGGTCAGAGTCAGCGTAGCGCGAACCACCCGATTTTTGCGAATCTCTGAGTCCAGGTTCATTCTAATACCCCAGCGCAGAGAAAAGACCACGTCCACCCCGCAGCCAGAACGGCTGGCTGGTTTCAGACTTCCACCCGCTCAAAAACTCGGGAGTTTCAAACAACTCTGGGGCTGTATTAAGGTAGAGCAAAGCGCGGATAACATCGTTGTTGGCACGCACAAGTCCAAAAATCTGCTCCAGCTCGCCGGGCATTGGCGCAGCAACCAGCAAAACCGGCTTGTAACGTTCACGCGCAAATTGCAAAACCGCTTCAGCAGACTGCCCTTCACACTGCCCAGATTCAGGCCCATAAGACAGCGCCACCCAATCGACCAGGTCGTCGCCAGGATACCAGGCCTCGAGCGGATATCCGCCAAACGGCGATTCGCAAGCCGCGGCGCTGTGCCAGACCAAGGCCAGATTCGCGCTCCCCCGGGCCTGAATCTCGTTATGGACGGTTTGCCAGGCTGTCAGGTAGTCCTGCGTCCCCAGTCCACTTGCCGCCAGGTCAAACTGCGGCTCAATGCGCAAGAAAACCGGTCGCGAGTAAGAGGCCAGGGCATCCAGCAGCAGCCCAAGTTGCTCTGGGGCCGAACCAGCCACAAGCGCATCCGCCAGGCCGCCCAGCGTCAGGCCCACCGAAAGAACACTGTTCGGGTATTTTGTCGCCAGCGCCGCGAGAGTCTCCAGGTCGGGTGCATCGAGGGCTACGTCCAGGTTCACCCCGCCAGGCGCACTGACGACCTTATCAAAATAGGCATTGACGGCCCCGGCATCTGGCCCAAGCATGAGCAAGGCCTTACCGGTTGTCGGCGCAAACCTGCCCTCAACCGCACGCGGCGGCGGAGGCGGTGTTTCAGCGCGCGGAGTAACCCCCGGCTCGTAAATGCGGAAGTTGCCGCTGGCCTGCAAAAGACCGAGCATATAGAGCAGACCATCGTAATAGCGGTACTTGCCAGTCGGGATGGCGGCATCCCACAGGGCCTGCACAAACGGTTGACCAATTTCGGGGTCTGCGGCGTGGGCCAGGACAGCATTGGTGGCGATCAACCCCGTAGAGCGATGCCCGGCCAGCGGTGTTCCATCCAGAGCGTATTCAGCCACGTAGTCGTTGATGCCCTGGGATGTGAAAAAGGTCAATTGGCGGTTCGCCTGCTCGCGATACCAGGCCGAAGGGTAAAACCAGACATAGTCCATGCCAATATTCGCGCCAACGCGAAAGGCATCATAGCGAAACTGACCATGATAGTCGTCATTGTAGGGGCGGCCATCAAAATAAG
>CAZNCT010000211.1:0-4817 GCA_964571615.1 uncultured Anaerolinea sp.
TGCAAAACAAGCGCGATGGCAACCCGGCCAAGAAACACGGCAATATACCCCTCTAAACGCGGGTCGAGCAGGCGGCGGGTCTCGATACGCCCTTCGGGCTACTTGACCATCGCCGCCGTATCGAGACCCATGACACTGTGAGAGATGCTTATGTTCAAAAAAGTCTTGATTGCAAACCGCGGCGAAATCGCCGTTCGCATTATTCGCGCTTGCCGCGAGTTGGGCCTTGAGACGGTGGCCGTCTTCTCAGAAGCAGACCGACAAGCCCTGCATGTTCGCCTGGCCGATGAAGCCTACCTGCTCGGCCCAGCGCCCTCGCGCGAGTCGTACCTGCGTATTGAGAAAATTATGGATGTTGTCAGACGTTCGGGAGCCGATGCCATTCACCCCGGGTACGGATTTCTGTCCGAGCGTGAAGATTTTGCCCAGGCCTGCATTGATGAAGGCATTGCCTTCATTGGGCCAAAACCTTCTTCGATTGCGGCCATGGGCGACAAGATGACCGCCCGCGAAACCGTGCGCAAGGCCGGGGTTCCTGTGGTGCCCGGCACCGAGGATGTCGGCAACCTGAGCGATGATGAATTGCTGGCTGTTGCGCCCCAAATCGGCTTTCCGTTGCTGATTAAGGCCACCGCAGGCGGGGGCGGCAAGGGCATGCGCGAAGTGCGCTCAATCGAAGAAATGCCCGAGCTGATTAAGTCGGCCCGGCGCGAAGCCGAATCGGCTTTTGGAGATGGCAACGTTTACCTGGAAAAACTGGTCACCGGGGCGCGGCACATCGAAATTCAGGTGCTGGCCGATATGCACGGCAATGTCATCCACCTGGGTGAGCGCGATTGCTCGATTCAGCGCCGCCACCAAAAACTGGTCGAAGAATCGCCCTCGCCTTTTATGGATGAAGACCTGCGCCGCCAAATGGGCGAGATGGCCGTCAAAGCCGCCCAGGCGGTCGATTACGTCAATGCCGGGACGATTGAATGCCTGGTGGATAAAGACCGCAACTTTTACTTCCTGGAAATGAACACCCGCTTGCAGGTGGAACACCCCGTAACAGAGATGGTGACCGGGGTGGATATTGTCAAAGGGCAAATTCGGGTGGCACGCGGCAGGCCGCTGCAATACAAGCAAGAGGATATCAAACTCAACGGGGCGGCCATCGAATGCCGCATCAACGCCGAAGACCCGTTTAACGGCTTTCTGCCCTCCACCGGGCGCATCACCCATAGCCTGCTGCCAACCGGCCCGGACGTTCGGGTAGATACGGGGGTTTACCCGGGTTTTGAAGTGACCCCCTTTTATGACCCGATGATTTCAAAACTGATTGTCTGGGGCGAAACCCGCGCCCAGGCTATTTTGCGTATGCGCCGGGCGCTGGAGGAGTACCGAATCGTTGGCGTGAACACCAATATTCCCTTCCACCAGATGCTCATGGATAGCCACCGCTTCATGGGCGGGCAGTATGATACTCGTTTTGTGGAGGAGCGCTTCGCCATCCACGAAGAGAGCGACCCGGCGATGATTGAAATTGCAGCGGCACTGGCAACCCTGGCCGCGCACCAGCAAACCCAGCGGGCGGCCCAGTTCGTACAGCGCAACGAGCGCGACACTTCAAACTGGAAGTGGGTGGGCCGCTGGGAACGAATGCACCGCTAAAGTGCCTTGAGGTAGAGCATGAAATACGTTACCAAAATTAACGAGTCTGAGTTTGTGGTTGAAATTGTCGATGACAGGCACATTCGCATCAACGGCCAGTTGTTAGAGGTAGATTTTCAGTCCATCAGCGGTCAGCCGGTCTATTCGTTGCTGCTCAACGGCAAGTCTTACGAGGCGCACGTTGCGCACGATGACGAGGCCTGGCAGGTCTTGTTGCGCGGGCGTTTGTTCCAGGCCCGGGTCGAGGATGAACGCGAAAAACGGCCGCGAGCTGCAGGCGGCGCGGGCGCATCAGAAGGCGGTGAGTTCCACCTGAAAGCGCCGATGCCTGGGCTGGTGGTCTCGGTGCTGGTGCAAGAAGGTCAGCCGGTTAAGAAGGGCCAGGTTTTGCTGATTCTTGAGTCCATGAAAATGCAAAATGAATTAAAATCACCACGTGAAGGGATAATCCAGCGCATTAAAGTGCAAGCCGGTGAAACGGTTGAGCAAAAACAAACGCTCTTGAGTGTGGTGTAATGAGCCAGAACAACCAGGAAATTGAGGCCAAATTTGCAGTCCGCGACCTGTTGCCTGTGGAGGCGCACCTGGCCGGGCTGGGGGCGGTTTGTGTTGTGCCGCGCCAGTTGGAATTTAACCTGCGCTACGATGCGCCCGATGGTCACCTGAGCACCAGCGGTCAGGTGTTGCGCTTGCGCCGTTATGATGAGGCGCGCATCACCTATAAGGGCCCGGGCATACGCCGCGATGGCGTGTTGGAGCGGGTTGAGGTTGAGACGACCGTTGGCGACTTCGAGACAGCCCGCCAGATCCTTGAAGCGCTGGGCTACCAGCCGATTTTCAGGTACGAAAAATACCGCGCGATCTGGCAGTTTGGAGAGCGGCAAGTGATGCTTGATGAAATGCCCTACGGAAAGTTTATCGAAATTGAGGCCGAAAGCGCCGAGGCCGTGCGCGACCTGGCGCGCGCCCTGGGGTTGAACCCGGCGGCTTCTATTCCGGCCAGTTATCAGGTGCTTTTTGAGCGCATCAGGGCGGCGCGCAGGCTGGGTTTTGGTGAAATCACGTTTGCAAATTTTGTTGGGCTGCAGATTGAGCCTGGTGATTATCAGGCCGAATTTGCCGAAATGAGCGTGTAAGGCGCCTGCCAGCGCAGGGCCTGAGCCTGAACCGTTTCGCCCAATAATTTTTCGGCAAGGATATTGAAAGATTCTACTGGGCCGGTGGTGTAATACTGCACCCCGGCTTTTTCTTTCTCCCCGGCCTGAAGCCCGCGCGCTTCGAGCACCCTTTGGGCCTGTTTCGCCACTGCAGGGGCCGGGTCAATAACCCGCAGGCTGGTTCCGCCAATTTCTTGAATGAGCGGGATAACGAAAGGATAGTGGGTGCAACCCATGACAAGGGTATCGGCGCCCTGGGCAAGCATGGGGCGCAGGGCGTTTTCAAGGATGTGGCGGGTGGCGGGGCCTTCGAGGTCGCCGCGCTCGATTTGAGCAACCAGGCCGGGGCAGGTGTCTTGCAAAACGGTAACGCCCTGAGCAAAACGCTCCACCACCGAGGCGTACAGCTGGCCCTGAAAGGTGGCCGGGGTAGCCAGCACGCCAACGACGCCGCTATGGGTTTGTTCGGCGGCAGGTTTGACTGCCGGTTCCATGCCCACAAACGGAATTTTGGGAAAGGTGGCGCGCAAATGGTGCAACGCCGCTGCCGAGGCGGTGTTGCAGGCGACGATAATCATCTTGGCGCCGCGCTCCAGCAGGAAGCGGCTGACAGCGACAGAAAAGGCTTGTATTTCGGGCAAAGGCCGCGGGCCGTAAGGAACATGGGCCTGGTCGGCGAGATAGAGCAGGCTTTCGCCAGGCAAAACCTTGCGGACGGCGCGCAGGACTGATAATCCGCCTACGCCTGAATCGAAAATACCGATGCTTTGCGGGTTCATAGCAGGGGTCAGTCGTCGAGCGGTGAACGGACGGCAAATCCGCCTCGTTGCAGGACGTGGGTGTAAATCATGGTGGTTTTGACGTCTTTGTGGCCGAGCAGTTCTTGCACGGTGCGAATGTCGTACCCATTTTGGAGCAGGTGGGTGGCGAAGGAGTGACGGAAGGTGTGGGGAGAGATTGGCTTGTCGATGCCCGCCTGTTTGGCGGCTGCGCGGATGGCTTTTTGCAAGACGCTGGGGTCGGCGTGGTGGCGCATGTTTTTTTGTGACTGTGGGTCAATTGATAAAACAGAGGCGGGAAAGAGGTATTGCCACATTAATTCACGGGCGGCGTTGGGGTATTTTTGGGCAAGGGCGTAGGGCAGGTATACTTCGCCGTATCCCTGTTGAAGGTCTTTGGCATGGATGATGCGTACGGTTTCAATTTGTAGTTTGATTTGCTCCTGAATGCTTTCAGGCAGCATGGTAACGCGGTCGTCTTCTCCTTTGCCATCGCGGACGATAATCTGGCGATTGCCGAAATCGATGTCTTTGATGCGCAGGCGCAGGCATTCCATGAGACGCAGGCCAGAACCGTATAGGATTTGGGTCATGAGTTTGGAGATGCCCTGCATGCGGGTAATGACGGCGCGAGCTTCGGCGGGTGTGAGAACGGTGGGCAGGGTTTTAGATTTTTCGGCCCGAATGGTGTCGGGGGGAAGTTCGATGGGGATGTGAAGAACGTGCCGGTAAAGGAAAAGAATGGCGCTGAGGGCCTGATTTTGGGTGGAGGCGGAAACGTGTTTTTGGATGGCGAGGTGGGCGAGAAAGGCCTGGATTTCTGGAATGCCCATCTCTTTGGGGTGCCTTTTCCCGTGAAATAAGATGTAACGTTTGACCCATTCGCGATAGGTTTGTTCGGTGCGGTAAGAGTAATGTTTGATGCGAATGACTTCGGAAAGAAGGTCGAGAAGTTTTTTGTCTTTGGGTGGTGAAAAGGTGTCTTTTGTCATGTTGACTTTGGGTGAAGATTTTCTATATAATTTTTGTAATGTCTGATATTTTTGGGCGGTGAAAAATTGCGATGTAGCAACTCTTAAGTTTTCGCCGCCTAACATCCGATTTTGTTTAGGGTATTATACGGCATATTGCTGTCCATAGTCGGTTAGATGGGGTTTTGCCGTATATGCAATAGTTATGCCGCTTAACTCAGCCGAAGGGTTTACGAACCAAAGGAGTAATTGATGTC
>CAZNCT010000212.1:0-4808 GCA_964571615.1 uncultured Anaerolinea sp.
TGAAAGCCCGCTTATCCGTGATGTCTGCGGCGATGTTGAACTCCTGCGGCGCCGCGCCTTGCAATACATTGGCGAATTTTTTGCTGCGCTTTCGCTGAATGACCCGGTGCTGATGGTGCTGGAGGACATCCACTGGGCCGACCGCCCATCTCTGGCGGCACTCCGCACCCTGGCGATGGAACAAACCACCCTGCGCCTGCTCGCCGTTTGTCTGGCCCGTCCTACCCTCTACGAGCACGAACCCGCCTGGGATTCCGTTTCGGAGCGTTCCCTGCGCCTTGACCTGAAACCGCTCGACCCCCAGCAAAGTGATGCTCTGGTGGGCGAAATCTTGCAAAAGGTTGAGAACCTGCCCGAAGAACTGCGCGCCTTGGTCGCCCGCAACGCTGAGGGAAACCCCTTCTATGTCGAAGAACTCATCAAAGTCTTGCTCGATGACGGCGTCATCTTGCGCGGGGCCGAATGCTGGCAGGTCGATTTATCGCGCCTGAGCGGATTGCGCATCCCGCCTACGCTAACGGCGGTCCTGCAAGCCCGCCTCGACAGCCTCCAGCCCGCCGAGCGCCTGATTCTTCAGCGCGCCTCGGTGGTTGGGCGCATGTTTTGGGATGCGCCGGTCGCTGTCATGTCAGATGACCTCGCCCCGGTCATGGTTGCCGACCGCTTGGGGACGCTCAGTCAGCGCGAGTTGATTTACCAGCATCACAAATCTGCCTTTGACGGTGCTCACGAATTTGCCTTCAAGCACGCCATCTTGCGCGATGTGACCTATGAAAGCGTGCTCAAAAAAGACCGCCGCGCCTATCACCTGCGCGTTGCGCGCTGGCTTGAAAATGCCACCCGCGCCAGCGGACGTACTGCCGAATATTATTCAGTCATTGCTTCGCATTATGAGCAGGCTGGCGAGAGCGAAAAAGCCGTTGAGTATCTCAGCCACTCTGCTGAGCGCTCCTTTCAACTGGCCGAATTTTCCGACGCGGTTGAAATTGTTGACCACGCCCTGGCGCTGATTGCCGATGATCCCAACCTGGGCGGCCTACGGGCGCGTTTGCTGGTTCAGAAGGGCAATATTTTCAGCGAAAAAGGCGCCTATGCCGATGCCCGCCGCTATCTCGAGCCGGGTCTCGAACTGGCACGCCAGGCAGGCGACCAGAAAACCATCGCCAAAGCCCTCGGGCATCTTGGGCGCATTCTCAACTGGCTGGGAGAGTACGATCCCGCCCGCGCCTACCTGCGCGAAGCCTACCAGATTGTTCGCTCAGGGAACGACCTGGCCGGGCAAATTTTCATCTCGCGCCAGTTGGGTAACGTTGCCATCGTCACCGGCGAGCATCAAGCCGCCGTGCGTCACCTGAATGAAAGCCTCTCCCTGGCGCGCAGCATCGACGACCTCGACTCTGCGGCAGCAGCCCTCAACAGCCTGGGTGAAAATGCCTACGCCGAGAATCAGCCCGAGGCCGCCCTTGAGTTCTATCAACAAGCCTTTGACCTGGCCTGCAAAGTGGGCAATCGCAGTGATATGGCCATGATTCGCGCCAACATGGGCGCCATTTACCTGCAACGTGGCGATTATGCGACCTGTCGCGCCCAAACCCTTGAAGCCCTGGCGCTGGCGCGTGCTATCGAGAGTTTATGGATGACTGCCGCCGCCCTGCATGTGCTTGGCACTGCATCAATTTACATGCAAGATGAGACCTCGGCCCTTGCTCACCTTTCAGAAGCCACCCGTCTGATGCGTCAGATTGGGAGCGAAGCCTTTTTGACCTCGCTGCTGCCCGATTATGCTCTCATTCTGCACCGCCGCGGACAGACCGAACGCGCCCTGGCCCTGCTGGGGCTGGCACTTACGCACCCGGCTTGTGAGTCCGATACCCGTCTCGAAATTGAACGAATTCTGACCGGCTGGGGCATGCTGGGGCAGATGGAGACTCTGACCACTCTGGCTGTCGGGCTGGACTTGCACGGGGAAATTGCCAGCCTGCAAGAAATTTCCTGAGAGTTGCGCCGGGCGGTGCCAGCGTAGCAAAAATAATTTTCTTTGGCTGCGCCGCTATGGAAGTTGTATACTTAATCTTGAGAGTTGGTTTTGCCTTGCCTGCGCGCAGACGCTCAGAGATTGAGAGCAACCGATGATGGAAATGTATATTTTTGCCTTTTGGGGATTGTTGTTGTTTATTTTGGTCAGGTTGATACATTTCTTCCATTGGAGAAAAATCCGCGCCTTTGCAACCGTTTACGCCAATCATTTCGATATTTCTCTCAAGCCAGATGGAACAATTCGCTTCTTGATCCGAAAAAACACACCCTGGAGCGAACAAAGTTATGCCTACCAGCAAATTCTGAACGAAATTACAACCCTGGTTCGTATTTTTGCTTCGGGTTTGAGTACCTTGCTGGTAGGCGCTGCCTGGCTACTTTTTTCTCCTGTCGGATGGTGGCGCATTCCGGCAAGTTTTGTTTTTTTTCTGTTTTTTTATGCTTTGGTTTATGTCTGGGGGATGCGATCTATTCCTAGCCTGATTGGCGCGCTGTTGCATTTCCCCGAAGGCCATTTTGGGGCCGCAGCCTTCCAAATCTCTTTTCGCGCAGAATTCCTTCAGGTGGTTTTATTGATAGCTCTGTGGCTGATTCTTAATATCGATGCTGAACCTGTCTGGAACTTATATTTGCTCTGGTCAATTTTTTGCGCCTACCTGCCTTTGGTTTTTTCCCTCGCCAAAAACCGTAACTTCGCTGCCCCGACGCAAGAGAAATACCTGAGGGATTATGTTCTGGCCGATGCGGATGTCAGACAGTCAGCAGAGATTGATACGCTTTTATCAACGCCCCAACTTAAAATTTTGATAGACTCGCTGCCCGCCTATACCTCCCAGGTGGTCTGGCGCGCCCTGCAAGAGGGTGTTACGCTCGATGTGCTTACTTTTGCGGACCAGGCGCCTTTTGATGAACGCCTGAATAACCCTATTCTCAGGCAACTTTCTGAGAGCGACCCGGAAAGGCCTTTGCTGAACATGGACAGGCTTTTGTATCAACTCAGAAAGATGCTGTCAGAGCGATAGATAAAACCAACCCCCATTTGTCTTACAGCCTATCCGAAAAATAGACCCCTAATCGACTTTTTTCCCAGCCTCGCCTGGGGGATTAACCGGTAATTGCAGGAAAAATGTACTGCCCGGGAACTTCTCTTCGTCATGCCCGGCGCTTTCCACCCAAACTTTGCCACCATGAGCGCGGGCTACGCCGCGCACCAGCGCCAGGCCCAGGCCCGGCCCGCCGCCTTTGAAACTGGTTTTGCCTGAAGAGTGCAGGGCGACGCTCCCAACCTGGTAAAACTTTTCAAAAATCAGTTCGCGGTGTTCGTCATCCAGCCCAATGCCGGTATCTCGCACCGCGATTTCGATGCCCGGAACACCTTCAGCAATTTCGACCGGGCGGGTGCTGATGGAGACCTGCCCGCCGTTGGGGGTGAATTTGATGGCGTTCACAACCAGGTGATAAAGGGCTTTTTCTACCAGCGAGGGGTCAGCATGGATGACGAAACGCTCATCAACGTGATGAACTGTGATTTTAATCCCCCGGCTGGCGGCGTCGGCTTCAAAATCGTGCGCCAGGCCATCGGCTACCCGGGCCATCAAGACCGGCACCGAAGCAATTTTAATGGTGTCGGCGTCAATGCGGGTGACATCAAGCATCATATTGACAATCTCGTGCATGCGCTCGGCGCCCCTGGCAATGCCGGTTACCACTTCTCCCAGGGTTGGGTTTTCCTTGACCTGTGGAAAAGAATTGAGCACATTGACATAGCCCTTCATCACCGTCAATGGGGTTCGCAGTTCGTGCGCCGCGACCTGAATGAATTCCAGTTTATTGCGATCCAACTGGCGCAATACCTTGTTCGTTTTCTGCAATTCTGCAATCGCCATCTGGTCATTACTGCGCAGACGGTCGAGGGTAATGCGGATGATATCCATCGCCATGCGCGGACTGCGGCTCAAGATGGTTTCAAAATCTTCTTTTTTCATCTCAAGCACGGTGCATTCACTTGTGGCCTGAACCGTTGCCGCCCGTGACGTGTTTTGGATGAGCGCCATCTCACCGACCAGGTCACCCTGGCCGCCCACTCGCAGGATGCGCTCACCTTCCTCTTCGCCAATCTTTTTTGAGACCACAATTTCACCATCAGCGACGATGTAAAACGTGCTTTCGTAGGCGCCTTCATGGCACAAAATATGCCCTGCTGGATACGTATGAAACTCCGTCAGGGCTGCCATGTCGCGCAATTCTCCATCCTCCAACCCCTTGAAGGCCAGGCGCAACAGCGAGATTTTATCGTGAGGGTCAATATCGCTCATTGCCGGTAAGTATAATCTCGACCAGGCCTATCCGCAACCGTTTTTTGAATTTACCCGTAATCAAAACTCCCCGCCAATTTCTGGCGGGGAGTTCCTGATTACAAGGGAGGCTTACTTGTCTTCGGCAATCTTTGAGCCGCTATGCTTGAGCGCAGAGTGCGCAGCAGCCAGGCGGGCCACCGGAACGCGGAAGGGCGAGCAGGAGACGTAGTTGTTGCCAATCATGTGGCACCACTCAATCGACTCGGGGTCGCCGCCGTGCTCACCGCAGATGCCCACTTCCAAATCGGGGCGGGTGGCGCGGCCATCGTTGATGGCCAACTGCATCAGGCGGCCAACACCGGCGCGGTCGAGGGTCTGGAAGGGATTCTTCGGCAGGATACCCTGTTCGACATAAGTGACCAGGAAGTTGCGCTCGGCGTCATCGCGCGAGTAGCCGAAGGTCATTTGGGTCAG
>CAZNCT010000213.1:0-499 GCA_964571615.1 uncultured Anaerolinea sp.
GACATCGAAAACGTGATTTTCTCCAACATGGTTATCGAAACCCGCCGCTTTCATCATGCCTGGTGGGGCAGCGGCGAGCCGATTTGCGTCAGCGCCGTGCCCTGGGACAGCGAGCGCGGCATCGGGCGGGTACGCAACCTCCGCTTTATCAACCTGCTCTGCCGCAGCGAAAACGGCGTCTATCTCGAAGGCTGGACTCCCGACCGGGTGCAGGACATCCTGTTTGAGAATGTGCGCGTCGAGTTGGCGCGGCGCACCCAATGGCCCGGCGCGCGCTACGACCGGCGTCCGTGCCCGACGGAGTGGTGGCAAGACCCCGAAAAAGGCTTCCGCCTGCAGTCCACCGATGGCTTTTGCCTGATTAATGCCCAAAACGTCACCCTGCGCAATTGCGAAGTGCGCTGGGGAGAGAATCCCGCCGAAGAATACCGCTATGCGATTTCAAGCGAAGGCGTGAGCGGCTTGCGGCTGGAAAACTTCAGCGGCGAGGCGGCATTTC
>CAZNCT010000213.1:509-4777 GCA_964571615.1 uncultured Anaerolinea sp.
ATCAAGCACGCAGGCGGTTGAAATTTCAGGCTATGTTCAGGTGGGTTGCTCAGGGCTGACAAAGAAAAAGTGACCGAATACGGCCAAAGACCTGTATAATTGAAAA
This sequence comes from uncultured Anaerolinea sp., assembly GCA_964571615.1. Taxonomy (GTDB): domain Bacteria; phylum Chloroflexota; class Anaerolineae; order Anaerolineales; family Villigracilaceae; genus UBA8950. The sequence continues at coordinate 616 of CAZNCT010000213.1, forward strand.
ACTTAAACTGACATGGACGACACTACGCGAGACGGGCGCGTAGCGGTTAAACGGATTACGCCAAACTCCATTTTGCCGCCTGCGCGCTTTGTGCGAGGCGGTTTTTTGTTTTGGGGATAGCTATCATCCCTGGGGAGCCACAAATTTGAAGTTGGAGCTTGACACCCTCTGGCGCTTCGCCAAATTCACGCCCAATGACGCCCAGCGCGATGCCATTTTGCATGTCGATGGCCCGCTTTACCTGACGGCCGGGCCCGGTTCGGGCAAGACGCGGGTGCTTTTGTGGCGCACGCTCAACCTGATGGTCTTTCATGGGGTCAAGCCGGAGGAGATTTTCCTTTCCACGTTTACCGAAAAAGCGGCCTTGCAACTCAAACAGGGCTTGCAGTCGTTGCTGGGGATTGTGACCAACATCAACGGCCAGCCGTATGACCTGAGCCAGATGTACATCGGCACGGTGCATTCACTCTGCCAGCGGATGCTCTCTGACCGGCGTCATTTTGTGGTGGACCGCCAGCGCAGCCGCCCGCCGCAGTTGATGGACGACCTGGGGCAGTATTTTCACCTTTCGCGCAACCGCACCTGGCAGCGGATTTTGACCGAGGCCGGGTTGGGGGAGGATGGCAATGCCAGTATCAATGCCGTTTTTGGCTACCCTTCCATGTCAAAACATACAGCCATCAACAATTGCCGGGCCATCTTCAATCGGTTTTCAGAAGAGTGCATCGAACCAGACGAAGCCCTGCAACGGCTGGAAAGCGGCGACCCGGGCATTCAGGCGCATTTTGCCGCGCATGGACTTGCCCCTGCCCAGGTCGCCATGCTCGCGCGCCTGTATGCCGCTTACCGGCGCACCCTGCAACTCGAAAACGCCCGCGTGACAGATTTTGCGCTCATCCAGCAAGAGGCCTTTCGGGTGTTAGAGCAGGTTGAAGCGGCGGGACGGGTCTTCCGGCACGTCATTGTGGACGAGTACCAGGACACCAACACCATTCAGGAGCGCATTTTCTTCCGGCTGGCTTCAGGAAACGGAAATATCTGCGTGGTGGGCGATGATGACCAGGCGCTGTATCGTTTTCGTGGCGCGACGGTTGAGAACTTTGTTGAGTTCCCGGCGCGCTGTCAGCGCTATTTGCAGACTGAGCCGCGCCGCATCTCGCTGGACACCAACTACCGCTCGCGCAACGGGATTGTCAACTTTTACAAAGATTTCATTGCCCAGGCCGATTGGGCCAAACCCAACGGACAGGGGCATTACCGCGTTATCGGAAAAAACATCCAGGCGCACCGCGTGGACAACCTGCCTGCCGTGGTCGCCAGCGCGCCCGCCGACCCGGAATCGGCTTGCGCCGAAATTGCCGGGCTGGTTAAACGCCTGATTGACGAGGGCAAGGTCGAAAACCCGAACCAGGTCGCCTTCCTGTACCCCAGCCTGAAACACAATGGGGAAATGACCGAACAGGTGCGGCGTATGAAAGAAGCCCTGGAAGCGGTGGGGCTGAAGGTGTACGCCCCACGCGCCGGGCGTTTTCTGGAAGTGGACGAGTCTTTCGATGTCTTCGGTCTGCTTTTCAAAATCATCGGGCGGCCTTCGGGATTTGAGTTTCGCAGCGCCGATTATGACCATTTCCAGGCATGGGCCGACCTGGCCGAGCAAACCGCCGAGACCCTCATGGCGCATGACCCGCGCCTGAAGCAGTATGTCACCGACCGGCGCAAGGAACTGGAGCAGGCCCGCAGTGATTACCAGGCTTTCCTAGCGGTGGTGGAGCGCAACCACTGGGATTTGAGCGCGCCCTATGACGCCGCGCAGATGGGCCGCCCGCTTTGGGCCGCCCCGGGGCTTTCGGAGAGCGCCAAAAAGCAGATTTCCGGCCGGTATTTCAACAACCTGGCCGCCGACCGCCAGCGCAAGGGTGAGCCGCTCTCGCTCTTGTACGCGCTCAAACGCGCCACTTCGATTGACTGGAACGTGCTTGACCTGTTCTATCGCCTGTGCGGCTTTGAGCATTTCAAAAAGATGTTCGACGCCGCCGAACGCAATGGCGACGAAGGTGCGGTTGCCAACCTGGGGCTGATTACGCAGTACCTGGCGCGTTTTGTGGAAGAGAAAATTGCGCTCATCACCGCCGACCTGCTGGTGGAGAAGGTGTACCAGACTGTCTTTTTCGCCTACCTGTTCGCGCTCTACCGCCTGGGCGAAACGGAACTGGAAGACGCCGATGACCCCTTCCCGAAAGGGCGCATCCCCTTCCTGACCATTCACCAGTCCAAAGGGCTGGAATTTCCGGTGGTGGTGCTGGGCAACCCGCGCAAAGAGAACCGGGGGCCCAACAAGATGGAAGTTATCGCCCGCCCGCTGATGGGACGCGAACCCGGCGAGCCGCTCGACCGCATGAGCGAGTTCGACAACCTGCGCATGTTTTATGTGGCGCTCTCGCGGGCCAAAAACCTGCTGGTGATTGCCCACTTCAGCGGGCGCGGCCAGCGCATGAGTCCGCCGTTCCCGGCCTTGCTCGGCGCCAATTTCCCGCGCATTCCGGCCCTCAATCTGGACAGTATTCCGAATGCCGAACTCAAGGAAGAGACCCTGCCGAAGGCGTATTCTTTCACGTCGGATTACCTGCAATACCAGAAATGCCCGCGCAATTACATGATTTTCCGCAAGTTTGGCTTTGCGCCTTCGCGCTCGCAGACCATGTTCTTCGGCCAGTTGGTGCACCGCACGCTGGAAGATTTGCACCACGAATTGATTCGGCGGCGAACCAAGAAGCCCTAATCATGTCATTGCGAACGAGCGGTTTGTGCGAGTGAAGCAATCTGCTCCCTTCAACGGAGATAAAAAATGCCAGAAGCAATCACCAATCCAGACCTCGAAGCCTTCATCCGCGAGGCTTTCAGGCAAAATTATGAAGAACTGCGCCTGGAATCGGGCCATGCCCTGGCGCCGGATGTGTTTGGCACGGCTCTCAACCAGGTACTGCTCTACTGGCGCAAACTGCGGACGGTGGCCGAGAACGTGACCGACACCGAAGTGCGCTTGAGCCTGCCCGGGCAGGAAACGCCCAAAGGGCGCGAGTTCACCATTGAGGGCGTGGTGGACATTTTGCGCGAGAATGACCGCACGGTGATGTATGACATCAAGACCCACAACGCCGACTATGTGCGCGCTAACATCGAATTGTACGAGGCGCAGTTGAACGTCTATGCCCACATCTGGCGGCAGTTGCGCCAACAGCCGCTGGATGGGACCGCCGTCATTGCCACCGATTTCCCCGAAGAAGTGCGCGCCGCGCTGGCCAGCGAAAACCCCGAAGCCCTGGGCTACGCGCTCGAAGCCTGGAACCCGGTGGTGGAGATTGCCTTCGACCCGCGCCACGTCGAAGAAACCATCCGCAATTTTGGCGAGGTGGTGGATTGCATCGAGGAGGGCCGCTTTGCCCCGCCGCCGCTCTCGCGCTTGCATGAGACTCTGCCCGGCACGCGCAACATCCGCTTTGGCACGCACGTTTGCCGTAACTGTGACGCGCGCTTTTCCTGTACCCCCTACCGCGAGTTTTCACAAGCCACCCGCCAGGCCGCCGACCGCTCGGTGATGACCTACTTCAGCGAAGCCGTTAGTGACATCGAGCAGGAAGCCTGGCGCACCGCCAACCTGGACGCCGCCCAAACCGCCGATGATTTGCGCCGCGACTTCTCGACAAGGTAAAATCATCCTGCCACCTGCCACCTGACACTCTGCCCCCTGACACCTGACCCCTGACACCTGACCCCTGACACTCTGCCCCCTGACCCCTGACCCCTGACACCCTGACCCCTGACACTCTGACACCTGACACCCTGACCCCTGGAACCAACCCCATGCCCCTCACCAAACTCCGCCCCTCCACCTCCCCCCTCCTCACGGACGAGCGACTCGCGCAACTGCGCGCCATCCTGCCCGAAGCCTTTGCGGATGGCAAAATTAACTGGGACACGCTGCGCGAAATGTTAGGCGAGACGCTCGAAGACGACGCCCAGGAGCACTTCGGGCTGTTCTGGCCCGGCAAACGCGAAGCCCGCCGCCTGGCCAGCCTGCCCTCCAAAGGGACGCTGGTTCCCCAGCCCGGACAGGGCGTGGACGAAGACACCACCCACAACCTGTTCATCGAAGGCGACAACC
>CAZNCT010000214.1:0-3532 GCA_964571615.1 uncultured Anaerolinea sp.
CTCGCCGTCATGATGGCGGCAGGCCGGCGCCGGGGAGCGGCCTGGTCTGCGCTGGGCAAAGTCATGGCCTGGGGCGCGCTGTTCGCAACCGGGTTCGACGCTGTCGAAAATCTCTCCCTGTTCTACATCCTGCTCCATGGCGCAAATTCCCTCGCGCCACAGGTCGCTTTCTGGTGCGCGGCCATTAAATTTGCCCTTTTGCTGGCCGGGCTGCTGTATGCCCTGGCTGGCTGGTTGTTCAGACAAAAATAGACACTCGTCCTGCTTTTCGAGCGTCACTAGTGACATTTGTCACTTGTGACGCTTTTTTATTTTTGCCAAAATGTTCTTATTCTACGGGGGTACACGCCCCGCCTACAATGGAGATGATTCATGAATCGAAAATCGCTTTTCTTTGCATTCCTTGCTCTTGTGCTGGCCATGCTGGCCTGTCAGATGGGCGAGAGCGGCCCATCGGCCGAACAGATTGCGGAAACCATGATTGCCCAGACGGCTGCGGCGGCCTCGCCCACGCCCCTTCCGCCAACCGAAACTCCCATCCCGCCGACTGAAACGGCCACTGCCACGGCTACGCCGCCGCCAACCGCAACGGCTACCATTACGCCAACCCCAACCCCCTCTGGCCCAATTGTCTTTAATGACGATTTCGCCGCCACCAACCTGAAAAACTGGAAAGGCTGCACCAAATGCGACTGGAAAGACGGCGTCTTGCTGATGGGCCCCTACAAAGCCCGCGGCGATGGCTACAGCCAGAGCGATACCGCCATTTGTGTCCCATGCGGCAAACCAACTTTCTACCGTATGGCTGTAGATGTCACTTTTGTTGAAGGCTACACCGATCGCTTCTATGGCCTGCTGGTTGGTGATGGCAAGCGCTACCAGACCTCGGTCGGCATTTCTCCTTTGCAGGTAACTGCCATATTCCGCTACGATTACCAGAAAAGGGAATGGGAGCTGCTCAATCCCTCGACCGAAATAGTCTTCAGCCGCCTGGTGAAACCCGGCAAATTGACCAATCGGATTGAAGTCTTGCTAGAGCCGTCTGGCGTCTCTGATGGCCAGTTGACGCTCAAAATTAACGGCTCGGTCTCGTATGTGGTTTACAACCTGCCCGTCGAGCCCGCCGAAGTTGGCCTGTATCTCGACTGGCACTCGATTGGCGTCGCCTACGACAACTTCGAGTTCGAGGAAATTCTTCCATAAAAGCAAGACCACCAAAAGGAATCAGACGGCGCCCGCCAGCCATGGCGGACGCCGTTTTTCATTCTTCGATACCGTTTTGAAATCCTTTACAAAATGTTTACCTGTGATTAAAGGATTGATAAAACCGGGCGGGTAATATACCCCTTAGAAAAGATTAAAGGAGCAAATTTATGTTGATGCAACCCACTTACGATAGTGACCACGTCTGGAACAAATTACAGGAACCTGCCCGCCCGGCTGGCAAACCTGCCGATTATTTACTCTTGCTTTCGGCCCTCGATGAAGGCTGGAAGATTCTCGAAACCGCCCGCCTGGTGCCGTTCAACGACTTTTTGCGCGGCGGTTCGTACATGCTGACCATTTTCCACCCCATTCGCCTGCTGGTGCGTCAGATTGTCGTTGCCCGCACGCCCGAGCTGGATTCCCTGCTCAAGGACGAGGATGTGACCATCGTCAACCGGGTTGGCGTCCCCGAACTGGAGTAGCCAAACGCGGGGCCAGCCCTTTTTGTGAGGCACGATCCCGCGCTATTTTTTTGCGCCTAAGCGGTCAATCAAAAAGGCATATTCAAAAGCGACTTCTTTGAGGTAATCGTAACGTCCCGATGCCCCGGCATGACCGGCCTCGAAGTTGGTTTTGAGTAAAATCAGGTTTTGCCCTGTATTGACTTCGCGCAGTTTGGCGGTAAATTTGGCTGGTTCCCAATAGGCCACCCGGGGGTCATTCAGGCCGGTGCTAATCAAAACATCGGGGTAGGCGGCCTCGCGCAGGTTATCGTAGGGGGAATACGAGAGCATGTACTCAAAATATTCGCGATTTTCAGGGTTGCCCCACTGGTCATATTCCATCGTAGTCAGTGGAATGCTGGGGTCGCTCATGGTGTTGACCACATCCATAAACGGGACGGCGGCGATCACTGCGCCGAACAGGTCGGGGCGCATGGTCATCGCTGCGCCGACCAGCAATCCGCCCGCACTGCGGCCCATGATGGCCAGTTTGGGCGTGGAGGTGTAGCCCTCGGCGATCAGGTGCTCGGCGCAGGCGATGAAATCGGTAAAGGTGTTGCGTTTGTTGAGCATTTTGCCGTTTTCGTACCAGTCGCGTCCCATTTCTGAGCCGCCGCGGACGTGGGCAATCGCAAACACAAACCCGCGCTCAACCAGGCTCAGGCGGTTGGCATTGAAGGCGGGTTCCTGGCTGAAGCCGTAAGAGCCATAGCCGTATAGCAGGGTTGGGTTTTGGCCGTCTCGTTTTAGACCGCGCTTGTAGAGCAGGGAGATGGGCACGCGCGTCCCGTCAGGGGCGCTGGCAAACTGCCGTTCGCAGGTGAAAAGCGCCGGGTCGTACCCGCTCGGAATTTCATCCTGTTTCACGACCTGCCAGGTGTCGTTTTCCATGTCGTAATCGATTGTTGATTTGGGCGTCACCAGCGAGGTGTAGTAAAAGCGCAGGCTGCGGCTGCTGAATTCGGGGTTGGCGGCTTCCTGGTAGGTGTAAACCGGCTCTGGGAATTGGATGTTGCGGGCCTGGCTGATGCCATCGGCGCCAGAGATGCGAATCTGGCGCAAGCCATCGTGGCGCTCGTACAGGACAAGATGATTTTCAAAGGCTTGCACATCCTCGAGCAGGGTATCGGCGCGGTGTGGGACAACTTCTTGCCAGTTTTCCAGGCCGGTGGCTGTCACCGCTGTGGTCATCAGCCTGAAGTTGGGCGCGTTCAGGTTACAGCGCACCAGAAACCGTTCGCCCTGATGCTCGAGGAAGTATTCCAGGCCGTTTTGGCGCGGATGGAAAAGGCTCAATTCCGCTTCGGGCTGGTCGGCAGGCAAAAAGCGCCATTCGGTGGCCGCATAGGCATAAGAATACGCCAGGATGTAAGCCTGGCTGCGGCTTTTTTCGACAAACAGAAAAAATCTCTCATCGCTCTCGTGATAAAGCATCTGGTCTTGGGCTGGGTCATCTCCCAGGCGGTGCCGCCAGAGTTTGTCCGGGCGCAGTGAGGCATCGAGGCTGACATAATAAAGAGTCTGGTTGTCATTGGCCCAGGCAACGCCCTTGTGGTTGTAAACATCGCCATAGGTGTTGACAATTTTTTCTGTGAGCAACTGTTTGTTTTTCAGGTCTTTGATGTACAAGACGCATTTTTCTGAGCCGTCTTCATCTACCGAGTAAGCCAGCCGGGTGTGGTCGGGGCTGACTGCAAAGGCGCCGATCCGGCAAAAGGAGCGTCCTTTGGCCAGGTCGTTCTGGTCGAGCAGGATTTCTTCGGGTGAATTGGGGGCCTGGTGTTTGCGGCAAAAGAGCGGATATTGCTTGCCGCGTTCAGTGC
>CAZNCT010000214.1:3542-4772 GCA_964571615.1 uncultured Anaerolinea sp.
TAGTAGTAGAAATCGCCCATTTTTTCGGGCGCCGAAGTGTCATCTTCCAGAATGCGGGCTTTCAATTCTTCAAAGAGCGCCGCCTGCAAGGCCAGGGTATGGGCAGTGACTTCTTGCAGGTAATCGTCTTCGGCGCGCAGATATTCCATCGTTTGTGGGTCATCCCGGTTGCGCATCCAAAAGTAATGATCTACGCGGGTTTGTCCGTGCTGTGTGATGATATGCGCTTTTTTGGGGGCAATCGGGTGCGAGGCCATTCTTCCTCCGTACAAAAAGGGAACAAAAAACCGCCTTTGTCCGGCGGTTTTTTGTTGTTTGAGTTTTACGCTTCGCTTTCTTCTTCGCCGGTCTCAGTGAGTTCGAGATAAATATCCAGGGCGACGTACAAGAGTTGTGAAATTCCCTGCAAAATCAAGAAGTAAAAAGCCCCAAAGAGCGGCTTCGAGAGCAGGCTCGACCAGGCAATCACCTGTTGCAGCGGGTCGGGCGGCATTTGCACCGGCCAGTTCTGAACAACAGATTGAATATCACCAACAAAGTTAAGCAGGCAGAAGGCCAGGATTAGCCAGCCAAGAATATTTGCGCCCAGGGCAATCCGAAAGACTGCATTCTGGTTGTGCAGGGATTGGGTTTCGTTAGATTCCATCAGTTTTTTAAACTCCGTGAAAATTGTTTGGTTTCAGCCGCTGAGCGGTTCGGGCTATTATCTCACCTTTTTGGGTTTTAGGCGCAATTTCAGGCTTTTTTGTTTTTCAGGCGGCACTCAGGGCACGGACAGAGTGCGCGCAGGTAGTGCCAGTTGTAAATGCCGTAATCGTGGTAATCCTCCCAGACCAGGGTGATGCCGTAAGAACCCGTGGCAACCACATTGGTCAGGCGGGTTTGCGGGCTTTCCTCAAGTGAGACGCTGAATACCTCGGGGTCGGGTTCAGACTTCATGTTTTCGTGTCCGCCGCGGCATTGGGCGCACGGGCAGGCAGCCCGCAACAGGGCAAAGGGATAGACGCTGGTATGGCCGTCATTCCAGGTGACGGTCATCTCGCGCATCTCGCGGTTGGCGGTGATACCGGTAGGGCGTTCGTTCATGGGTTCCTCATTACAGAATAGGTCAGTTTTTTTTACTGCTCGGGTGGCGGAATATACTCCAGAAATGGCGCGGCGGCCCACCCCGCCCGCCGTTCATCATACGGCGCGGTCAGAAACCACCAGGTATAGCCATCCAGTTCCACG
>CAZNCT010000215.1:0-4761 GCA_964571615.1 uncultured Anaerolinea sp.
TGGGGAGCGGTCGTAGGCTTTGCCGGGGCAAAGGACAAAACTGCGGCTATCGGCTTCGGCGGCGGGGGCAAAGAGTTCGACATGGTCAATTTCGTGACCATCGGGCGCTGTCAGGCCCTGGCGGGTATAGGCCTCGCGCACCCGCCAGGCAAATTCGGTCAATTGCTCGAGGTTGGCAGGGGAAACTTCGAGGCCGTGGTCGTGACAGAGGAAGAACCAGTTGCCGCCCCAGGCCACATCGCCGTGAATGGTGCGCCCGTCAATTTCGAGCGGGAGATGCGCAAAAAGACGATAGGCGGGAACGTTGCGGACCGAAACGCGGTTGGGGTAGCCCGGGCCGCCAGGGTGCAGGGTGGCTTCCACCACGCCAACCGGGGTTTCGATGCGGTACGCACCCGGCTGTATTTTGCCCTGGTAGGAGAGCGAGGCCATCAGGCCAATCGTGCCGTGTCCGCACATGCCGAGGTAGCCGACGTTGTTGAAAAAGATGACCCCCAACTGGCATGTGGGGTCGGCAGGCGGGACGAGCAGGGCGCCAACCAGCACATCGGAGCCGCGCGGTTCGCAAAGTACCTGGCGGCGGAAGGAGTCATCCCGCTGAAGGGCGGCCAGTTGTTCGGCAACGGTACCCGGGCCGAGGGGGGGAAGGTATTCGCTGATTAAACGGGTCGGCTCTCCGCCGGTGTGAGAATCTAAAAACGGGATGCGTTTCATCGCGGCCTCCATTTCCCCTGTATTGTAACTTGGTTTGGGCTTAAGCAAAAAGCCGCCCATCACTGGGCGGCTGACAGGGCAGGTGGGATTAGTGAGTCAAAATTTGCGAGAGGAACAACTGGGTGCGCTCTTCTTTGGGGGCGCTGAAGATTTCTTTGGGGGTGCCGATTTCGACAATTTGACCTTTGTCGAAGAAGACCATGCGGTCGGCAACGGCGCGGGCGAAGCCCATTTCGTGGGTAACGACCAGCATGGTCATGCCAGAGCGGGCCAGTTCTATCATCACATCGAGCACTTCTTTAATCATTTCGGGGTCAAGGGCCGAGGTCGGTTCGTCGAAGAGCATGATTTTGGGCTGCATCGCCAGGGCGCGGGCGATGGCGACCCGCTGCTGCTGGCCGCCAGAGAGCTGACCGGGGTGCTTGTGGGCCTGGTCGGGGATGCCTACCCGTTTGAGCAGTTGCAGGGCGGTTTCTTCGGCTTTTTCTTTGCTCCATTTGCGTACCTGAATGGGAGCCAGGGTGACGTTCTCGAGCACGGTCAGATGCGGGAAGAGATTGAACTGCTGGAAGACCATACCGGTTTCCATGCGAATCAGCTCGATGTTGTGGGTATCATTGTTGAGTTCGATGCCATCCACAATGATGGTGCCGCTCTGGTGTTCTTCGAGCCGGTTGATGGTGCGAATGAAGGTGGATTTGCCCGAGCCAGACGGCCCAAAGATGACAATGACCTCGCCTTTGCGGACTTCAAGATTGACATCTTTGAGGGCCTGGAAGTGCCCATACCATTTGCTGACATTTTTGCAGACGATGATTGGGGGGCGGGTTTCTTCGCGCATGATTTTCTCCTTTGGCGGCCTGATTATAGCCGCAAAATTTGGGCCGGTGAAAATTTTGGCAAAATGTTTACAATTTTTTGGTGCGCATTTCAGGACAAAATCTGTCATAATCATTTCATGGTACAGTCGCTGAAACTCTTCCTGCTGGGGCTGCCGCGCCTTGAAGTGGATGGCGCGCCGCTGACGTTCAAACGCCGCAAGGCGCTCAACCTGCTGGCCTGGCTGTGCCTGAACCCTGGCGAACATCCGCGTGAACGACTGGCGGCCTTGTTTTGGGGCGATTCGGACGAGGAAGCCGCCCGGCTTTCGCTGCGCGTGACCATCAGTGACTTGCGCAAAAGTCTGGGCGAGGACGCGCTGATTGGCGGGCGAGACAGCCTGGGGATAAGCCCCACCCTTTTGGCCTGGGTGGATGCGCTGGAATTTGAGAAACTGGCAAAAGCCAAATTGGCCCCTGGCTGGCAGGAAGCGCTCAGCCTGTACCGCGACGACTTCTTGCCGGATTTGTATGATGATTGGGCGCTCGAATGGCGCGATAGACTGGCGCAGTTGCGCGTTGAAACTCTTTTGCGCCTGGTGGGCCACTCGCGCTCACTGGCCGACTATGAAAACGCCATTGAACTGGGGCGGCAATTGTTGGCGTTGGACCCGGCCAACGAGGCCGCTCACCAGCACATCATGGTGTGTTACGAGGCGTTGGGTGACCGGGCGGCGGCCCTGCGACAGTATGAAACCTGCCGTGAAGCGCTGGCAGGTTTGGGGGCGCGCCCTGCGCCGATGACGGAGATGATTTACCGGCGTTTACAAAAATCCGTTGCAGGGGCATCCACCCCCCTGACGGCCCATCCCACCAACCTGCCCACGCCGCTGACCAGTTTCATCGGGCGCGAGGCGGAATTGGAAGCGGTCGAAAACCTGCTCTCGCCGCTATCGCGCGACGCAAGACCCGCCCGCCTGGTGACGCTGCTCGGCCCTGGCGGCAGCGGCAAGACCCGCCTGAGTATTCAGGCGGCTGCCGAACTGGTGGATACCTATGAGCAGGGCGTGTGGTGGGTGGAACTGGCCTCGCTGACGCGCCCCGAAGACGTGCTGACGCAGGCGGCGGCGGTCTTTGGGTTAAAAGAACAACCCGGCGTGCCGCTCGAAGAATCCCTGCTGGAGATGCTCAAGCCCCGCCACTTTTTACTGGTGCTGGATAACTGTGAGCACCTGCTGGATGCCTGCGCCCGCCTGTGCGCGCTGGTGCTGCAACGCTGCCCCAGGTCGCAAATTTTAGCCACCAGCCGCGAGGCGCTCTCAATTGGCGGCGAGCAGGTGTACCCTGTGCCGCCCCTGGAATTGCCCGCAGAAGGCCCCACCGACCCCGAAACGGCGGCGCAAATCGAATCCCTGCGTCTGTTTGTCGAGCGCGCCCGGTCGGTTCTGCCGGCCTTTGCACTGGACGCCGCCAACCTGCCCGCCGTGACCGCCATCTGCCGCCGTCTCGATGGCATTCCGCTGGCGATTGAACTGGCTGTCTCACGCCTGAAAGCCCTTAGCCCGGCCCAGATTGCCGAGCGGCTGGATGACCGCTTCCGCCTGCTGGATTCGGGCGACCGCGCCGCCCTGCCGCGCCAGAAAACGCTCTACGCGCTGATTGACTGGAGTTACGGCCTGCTGGATGAAGACGAAAAGACGCTCTTCCGGCGGCTGGCAATTCTCCCTGGCGGATGCACGCTGGAAGCCGCCGAAGCCCTGGGCGCGGATTTGGCATCGCATCCGCTCGACCTGCTAACCCGCCTGGTGGAAAAATCTCTGCTGGTGGCGCGTGAAACCGATACCGGAATGCGCTACCGGATGTTGGACAGCATCCGCCATTTTGGCCTGCACCGCCTGGCCGAAGCCAACGAAACCGACCTGGCCCCCGCCCGCGCCCTGAATTATTTTGCGCAGATGGTAGATGAAATGGAACCACACATCAGCGCGGGAAACAGTCAGGATATTTATCTCCCGCGCATTGCAGTCGAGCAGGACAACCTGCGAGAATTGCTGGAATGGTCGTTAAGGCATCAGCCCCAAATTGCATTGCGGCTGTCTGGCGGCTTGAGTTCGTTTTGGTATCTTTCAGACCAGGCCATTGAAGGCAACCGCTGGTTGTCTCGCGCGCTGGCAAACGGTCCTGATGATAACAATTCGCGCTGGCTGACCCGCGCCCTGAGCGGCGCGGGAACAATGGCCTGGTATTTGGGTGATTATCACAAAGCAGCTAACCTGCACCGTCAAGCCCTGGAAGGCTATCGCCGCCAGGGTAATCTGCCAGGGGAACTTGACTCAATGAACCACCTGGCAGTTATCTTGCAGCAGATTGAAAAGAAGCAGGAAGCCATAGAAATGTGGGAAGTTGCCCTTAAAAAAGCCCGAGAGACTGAGCATAAAAAAGCGCTTGTCTTTTGCGCCAATAATCTGGGATTATATTATCTGGGAGTGGGTGACTTTCAGCGGGCCGAATCGCTTCTAACCGAATGCCTGCAAGTTACAGGCCCGACGAGTAATCATTTGACCACGGTAATCTTGCACAATCTTGGGGATGTCAAGCGCTATCAGGGCGACCCGGACAGCGCCTTTTCGTATTACAACCACAGCATGGAAAACGCCCAGGAGCAGGGAGCAACTTCGATGATAGCCATAAATCTGTGGGGAAAAGGAATGACCTACTACCAAAAACACGAATATCGCGTCGCTTTTGCGCTTCAACAACAGGCGCTGGCTTACATCTATGAGATTAAGAGATTCGACCATACTTGTACGATTATTCAAGGGCTGGCGGTCGCCTATAGTCAACTGGCGCCGCCACAACAGGCAATCCCCTTTTTTGCTTTTTCAAAGGCTTTGCAACAATCCACCAGGCTCGATGAACTGACCTCTTTCGATGATGAACAGGCTCAAAACGTTCTCGATAGCCTGCGCGCTCAACTCACGCCGCTCGAATTTGACCTGGCCTGGCAGGAAGGCTGGCATTGGACGTTGGAACAGGCTGTAGAGCGCGCCCTGGCGATTTCGGTGTAACGTTTGTGTAACGGTCGGCTCTTAGAATGGGGGCATCAAACAAAAACAAACCCATTCACCCAAAGGAGATTAAAAATGACCACCAGCCAGTCCCCGATCAAATTGTCCACCGTCCGCGAAGGCCTGACCCTTCAGCACAACGAAACCGCCGCCAAACTGCC
>CAZNCT010000216.1:0-3018 GCA_964571615.1 uncultured Anaerolinea sp.
TGCGCGGCGCGACCTTCTCCTCGATGACGATGGACGCCCAAACCGGCGAAGTCTCCGGCGCGTCTGTCCAAATCGGCGACCCCATCACCGAAAAAGGGCTGATAGATGTCATCACCCGCGCCCGTGACGCCGAACTCTACAACGACATCACCGACTGCGGCGCGGGCGGCCTGTCTTCGGCGGCGGGCGAGATGGCCTCCAAAATCGGCGCGGACATCGAACTGCAAAACGTCCGCCTGAAATACCCCGGCCTGGCCCCCTGGGAAATCTGGCTCTCCGAAGCCCAGGAACGCATGGTGCTGGCCGTCGCCCCCGAAAAACTGCCCGCCCTGCAAGAATTGTGCGACACCTTCAACACCGAATTGACCGACATCGGCGCGTTCACCGGCGATGGGCGGCTGGTTGTGCGCTATGGCGGCAAAATTGTGCTGGAACTGGAAAACGAGTTTTTGCACGAGGGCATACCGCAGCGCCAACTTAAAGCGGTTATCCCGTTATCCAGTTCTCCCGTTCCACCCGACAACCGAACAACTGGGCAACGGGACAACGGAACAACCGAAAAACTCTTAAGCCTGCTTTCTCATCCCAATATTGCCAGTAAGGCTTCTACAATAAGAATTTACGACCACGAAGTCCAGGGTGGCACGGTGGTCAAGCCCCTCACCGGCATTGAAGCCGATGCGCCCTCCGATGCGGCGGTGCTTAAGCCCATTGGCACACGCGGCAAAAAGGGGATTGTTCTCTCCAACGGCATCAATCCCGAATACGGCAAGCGCGACGCCTACCGGATGGCCCTGGCGGTCATTGACGAAGCCATCCGCAACGCGGTGGCTGTTGGCGCCGACCCGGCCCGCATCGCCATTCTCGATAACTTCTGCTGGGGCGACCCCAAACGCCCCGAAACGATGGGTACGCTCGTCGAAGCCGCGCGCGGCTGTCACGATGGCGCGTTGCTCTTTGGCGCGCCCTTCATCAGCGGCAAAGACTCGCTCAATAACGAATACCTCGGCGCCGACGGCCTGCGCCACTCCATCCCGCCCACCCTGCTCATTTCGGCCATTGGTATCGTGGATGATGTCAATCAGGCCGTCACGATGGACTTAAAAACCCCCGGCAACGCGCTCTATCTTCTCGGTCAATTACCAATTACCAAGCACCCCGTCCCCGAAGTCCCCGCCCACGCGCCCGCCCTCTATCGCGCTTTGCATAAGGCCATCCGGCATGGTTTGGTGAAATCCTGTCATGATTTGAGCGAAGGCGGGCTGGCGGTTGCGGCGGCGGAGATGTGCATTGGAGGCCGCCTGGGCCTGATTCTCGATGAATTCATTCCCGCTGAAGCCTGCTTCGCCGAGACGAACGGCTGTTTACTGGCTGAAATCGCCCCCGCGTCTGAAGCCGCTTTCCGCGCCCTGTTCGCCGATTTGCCCCTGACGCGCATCGGCCACGTCGCCGCCGAGCCTGTGCTAAAACTTGCTGGCGCAGAAATTGCGGTGGATGACCTGGTGAATGCATTTTTGGGGAAGATGTAGATAGGTAAACACGTAAACACGTAAACACGTATATCCTGCTTCCCTGTTTCCCTGTCTATCTTTCTCCCTGCCTCCCTTCTATACCTGGAACCTGCCCCATGAAACCAACCGCCCTTATCCTCCAGGCCCACGGCACCAACCGTGACCTCGACGTGGCCGAAGCCCTGACTCTCGCTGGCGCAACCCCGGTCTTTGCCCCGCTCAACGAACTGCGCGCTGGCAAAAAATCTTTTTCCGACTACCAAATGCTCATCGTCCCCGGCGGCTTTTCCTACGCTGACGCGCTCGGCGCGGGCAAACTGCTGGCCCTCGACCTGACTTCCTATTTTGCTGATGAAATCGCCGCCTTTGTCGCGGCGGGCAAGCCGGTGATTGGCATTTGCAATGGATTTCAGGCGCTGGTCAAGTCGGGCATTTTGCCCGGTGGTAATTGGGGAGTGGTAAATGGTAATCTGTCGGCGACTTTGACGTTTAATCAGCAGGGGCATTTTGAGTGCCGCTGGGTCAATATCCAGCCCATTTCGCAAAAATGTATCTGGACTCAAGGCCTCGATGAACTTATCACCTGCCCCATCGCTCACGGGGAAGGCAACTTCCAAGCCAATCACCAATTACTAATTACCAATCTCGTTTCATCTGACCAAATCGCCCTGACCTACACCCACCCCGACGGCTCACCTGCCAACGGAGACTATCCCGCCAACCCTAACGGCTCGATGCTCGACATCGCGGGCATTTGCAACCCGGCGGGCAACGTCCTCGGGCTAATGCCGCACCCGGAGAATCACATCCACCCCTGGCAGCATCCCCGCCACACGCGTGGCGAAAGCGGCGGCAGCGGGCTGGCGTTGTTTGAGAATGGGGTCAAATACGCTGCGCGAGTTTAACAGTTATCCGGTTGTTCGGTTATCCGGTTCAAACCGGTCAACTGGATAACTGGATAACCGAAAAATGGAGTTCGCATGATTTCACGCCAAAAAATCCTCGAAACCCTCCCCCTCGCCTGTGGCGAAACCGATTTGCCGCTGCCGGGCCGGGTGGCGGGCAAAGTGCGGGAGTGGTATCCGCTTGGGAACGGAAAGCGGCTCATCGTCACGACCGACCGCCTGTCAGCCTTTGACCGGATTCTTGCCAGAGTCCCGTATAAGGGGCAGGTGCTCAATCAACTCTCCGCCTGGTGGTTCGACCAAACCCAATCCATCATCCCCAATCACCTGATTTCCATCCCCGACCCCAACGCCGCCATCGTGACCGAGGTCGAACCGCTGTTGGTAGAGGTGGTCGTGCGCGGCTACATCTCCGGGGTGACAACGACTGCGCTGTGGTATCGCTACAACCTGGGTGAGCGCGAAATTTACGGCTACCGCTTCCCCGAAGGGTTGCGGAAAAATGAGCGATTGCCCGAACCGATTATCACCCCGACCACCAAAGGCGGCCCCAGCGGACACGATGAACGCCTGACCTGCGCCGAGGTGGTCTCGAAGGGCAT
>CAZNCT010000216.1:3042-4733 GCA_964571615.1 uncultured Anaerolinea sp.
CAATCCGCCGCGCTGTCCGTTTTCAAGCGCGGGCAGGAACTTGCCCAAAAAGCCGGGTTAATCCTGGTAGATACCAAATACGAATTTGGCCGCGCCCCCGACGGCCGGATTTTGCTGATTGACGAAGTTCACACCCCCGATTCGTCCCGCTTTTGGAAGGCCGATAGTTACGAAAGCCGCTTCGCCGCCGGGCTGGAGCCGGAAAATTTTGACAAAGAGTTCGTCCGCATTGCCTACGCCGAAAAAGGTTATCGCGGCGAGGGCGAAATCCCGCCCATGCCCGATGAACTCTGGGCTGCCGCCAGCGAACGCTACATCACAATTTATGAAATGCTCACCGGGCAGGAATTTGTTCCGGAAGCGTATCCGGTGAACGAGCGGTTGGCTGCGAATGTAAGGCGTATGCAGGCAGACAGGTAGGCAGGTAAAAGCAGGAGACGCATTTACCTGTTTACCTGTTTACTTGTTTACCTGTCTTTGTTCACAGTAAAGGAAAAATATGCAGTCTCCCCTCATCGGAATCATCATGGGCAGTAAATCAGACTGGGAAACGATGACCCACGCCGCCGAAACGCTGGATGGCTTGGGCATTCCCTACGAAGTGAAGGTCGTTTCGGCCCACCGCACGCCGGATTTGCTTTTTGAGTATGCCGAATCCGCCGCCGGGCGCGGGCTGGAAGTCATCATCGCCGGGGCGGGCGGGGCGGCGCACCTGCCGGGCATGACCGCCGCCAAGACGCACCTGCCCGTTTTGGGCGTGCCGGTGCAGTCGAAGGCGTTGAACGGATTGGACTCCCTGCTCTCCATTGCGCAAATGCCCGCCGGAATTCCGGTCGGCACGCTGGCGATTGGGCGCGCGGGCGCGGTCAATGCCGCGTTGCTGGCGGCCTCGATTGTGTCGAACGCCCACCCGGAGTATCGGGATGCCCTGCTGACGTATCGAAAACGTCAGACCGAAACTGTTCTGGAGAATCCCGACCCGCGAGCGGCCTAGCGCCGCTTTTTTATTTCAATGCCTGCCTGGTTTGGATTGATTAATCAGGATAACCGCTCCGATGATGACGGCTGCGGCAATGAAAACGCGCCCGGTCAAGATTTCATCTGCCAGCCAGGCGCCCAGGAACATGGCAACCACCGGATTAACGTACCCGTAGGTGGCTACCAATGAAATCGGCGCGTTGCGCAGCAGCCAGCCATAGGCCACAAATCCGCCCAGCGAACCGAACAAAATCAGATAGCCCAGACCAAGCCAGGATTGGGTGGTGACAGCGCCCAGGTCAAATCCGCTCATTTCGCCATTCAGGGCGCTGACGATGAACAGCCCAAGGCTGCCGACCGCCATTTGCATCCCGGTAAACATAAAGGCTGATTTGGGCACCGCGGCGGTTTTGGCATAGATTGAGCCAAGCGCCCACAAGATGGTCGCCAGCACCAGCGCCCCCGCGCCGAGCAAATCGACACGGAAGGCGGCTCCGGCCAGGGTCTCGGGATTAATCAGGATGAAGATGCCGCCAAAGCCAATCAACAGGCCGAGGATGGCCTGCCAGCCAGGTCTTGCGCCGCCGGGTCGCAGGGCTTCAAACAGGGTCAGCCAGAGCGGCACGGTGCCGACAATCAGGGCGGCAATGCCCGAATCGACCGTTTGCTCGGCCCAGGAAACCAATCCGTTGAAAAAAAAAAAAAAAAACAGG
>CAZNCT010000217.1:0-4731 GCA_964571615.1 uncultured Anaerolinea sp.
ACCGAATTTTTCGGTAATGCTCTCATTCTGGATGGCATCATTCAACTCACCGAGCAGGATAACATGGGCTATCATGAAATGATTACCCATGTCCCGGCCCTGGCGGTTGAAAATCCGCGCCGCGCCCTGGTGGTTGGCGGCGGCGATGGCGGCTCACTGCAACAACTCCTGCGCTACCCATCCATTGAAGAAGTAGTTGTCTGCGAACTCGATGAAAAAGTGGTCGAGTATTCGCGCCAGTACTTCCCGGCCTTTGGCGACCCGTGGAGCCATCCCAAAGCCAGGCTTGTGGTGCAAGACGCCTTTGAGTATCTCAAAATTCCGGGCAACACCTTTGATGTCATTGTCTCAGACACCACCGACCCAATTGGCATGGCCGAGCGATTGTTCAGCGAAGAGTTCATGCAGTTGATGTGGAATGCCCTCAACCCCGGCGGCGCCATTGCGACCCAATGCGAACAGCCATTTTTCGATACCGCGCTGATTACCGAAATCTACGGTTTTGCGCGCAAACTGTCGAAAAACCCGGCATACTACTATGCGAACATCCCAACCTACCCGGGTGGCGGCATTGGGTTTATGTACACATCCAATGTCCCCTGGACTAATGGGCTTGACCGCCCCTATCCGCCCGGGCAGATGAATTATCTCAACCCCGAAGTGCACCGGGCGGCCTTTGCCCTACCCGAATTCTTCAGGCGGCAGTTATACGCCTGAGCGCATCAAGGGCCCATCTTTGAAACAAAAAACGGCGGACGCCATTGCTGGCATCCGCCGTTTTCATCTCTCGAGAAAAGTTTATTGCCGCGGGCGAGGCAGGAGAACCCAGCGGCCTGTATCGAGCAGGTCATCTTCGCCGCAAGCGTTGTAGCGGGTCAGCAAAGCCAGGTCAATGCCAAGTTGCTGGGCCAGCTGACGCGCCGGAATAGCATCATGATTGACCTGATAGACTTCAAAGCGCGGCAGCCCGCTGGCATCGCTGACATCCAGCGGTATTACCACCAGCCAATCCTGCCAGAGCGGCAGCGGCAAGACAAAATTAACCGCCTGAATGGCCTCTTCGGTTGTACCATAGCGCACCGCCAGCGAAGTCAGGCTTTCGCCGGGCGCAACGCGGTGAATCATTAATTTGGGGTTGTCTCCAATCGGGGTCTCGAGCAGGGCCGGCGCGGGGGTTGCAGAAGCCGTAGCCGTTGGGCGAACCAGCGTTGCAGTCCAGGCCGCAGTCGCAGAGGGGGCCAGCGAAGGCAAAAAAGGCACCAGGGCAGTTGCAGGCAGTTGTTCAGTAGGAAGAGCCTCTGTCCGCGCCGGTGCCAGAGCCTCCGCCGTTGATTCTGCCGCCGGGGCCGAGCGAGCAAGAAAAGCGTTTACGCCCAAATAAATCAACCCGGCCATCAACAGCAAAACCAGCGCCCCCGGTAACAAGAAAGCGCGCCTTGAGTTGGTTTCAGGCGGAACAAAAATAGCCTGCCCCGTTTGCAAATTTGCATCCACAAACAAAGGGCAGGCCTGGTGATTCGAGGAAAGACAATAGGCTTCCTGATGCGTCTCTAAAATCGCGGCAGGAGCCCCAACCCGGTGACAATAATTCCGCTCAGATGGAAAAACAGCAGAAGTTGTCGGGTCGTCGCGCAAACCCAGATAAGGACAAACGCTCATTTCTTCGCTGCAGGATTTTCTGGCTCATTTGCACGAGTCTGCGATGTTTTTTGGGCTGGCTGCGTCCATGGGAGACGCGCCCAACCGCCATTGCGCCTGGCGCGTCCGTTGCCTCGCAAACCATCATCATAGTAACTGTAATAACCATATTCGCCCTTGTAATAGCCCGAATAATGGCGATAACCGCCATAATAATTGGGCCGGTTGCGAGGAATGCGGTTCAAAACAATCCCCAGGATGTTTGCGCCAGCGCGTTTCATCTGGTCGAGGGTGGTCAGGGCAGCATCGAGCGGGGTCTTGCCCGGGCGGATGACCAGCACAACCCCATCGGCGCGCGAGGCCAGAATTGAGGCGTCGGCCACCAGGAAGGGCGGCGCATCCACAATCACCATGTCAAATTCCTTACCAGCAGATTCGAGAATGGCGCCCATTCGCTCTGAAGCCAGTAAATCTGCCGGGTTCGGCGGAACGCCGCCGCTGGTAATGACATACAGGTTGCCATCCTGCCAGTGGTTGGCCACATCCTTAATCGACAAACTATCACGGAAAAGATTGCTCAACCCAACCCGATTGGTCAGACCCAGGTGATGATGAACACGCGGGCGGCGCATATCGGCATCAATCAACAAAACCGATTTACCACCCTGGGCGATTGTAATCGCCAGGTTGGTCGCAACAGTGGTCTTGCCTTCACCCGGGTGCGCGCTAACCACCAGCAGGGTGCGCAAAGGCCGGTCTACGCTGGCAAATTCCAGGTTGGTGCGCAGGGTTCGAAAGGCTTCCGCCACCGGTGAGCGTGGATTTTCAGAGACGTAGGCCTTGTCCTGGTCGTGTTCCAATTCGGCAATGTAACCAATCACCGGCAGGCCCAACACTTCAACCGCCTGGTCAGCAGAGCGAACCGTGTCATCGAGATATTCAATCAAAAAGACAATTGCGCCCGCCAGCAAGAGACCAACCGCCGCGCCCAAGCCAGCAGTATTGAGGGGCTGCGGGCGGATTGGCTTGCCGGGGACGGTCGCCGGGTCAATCGCAACAATATTCGAGGTGCTGCTCAAACGCGCCAGACGAATGCCTTCATAACTGCTAATCAGGTTGGCGCGAATCTGACGGTAAAGCGCCAGGGTTGATTGGGTCTGTTCCTTTTCAGTGTTGGTATCGCCAGTTGCACGGCTCTGACCCAACACCACCAGGTTGGTATAAATCTGCTGGTACAGGGCATAGGTAGATTGCAATTGCTGCAGGCGCAACTCGGCTTCGTTGATTTGCGCCCGGGTATCTGGCCCGGGGGTCGGAGTAACCAAAAGCCCTGGCAGGTTGGCCGGAGACTTCAAGTTATCCAATTCATTTTTGAGAGCCAAAATTTCCTGTTGCAGGCGCTCAATTTCGGCCTGAGTTTTGGCAATTGCCTCCTGTGATTCGGCGCTGGATGCCGCCGCAGAGCGGGCTTCAAGGGCCTCAATCTGGTCATCGACCTGGGCAATCTGGGCTTCAAGGCTGCGCTCAGAATCGGCAAAGCGCCGGGATTGCATCTCGGCATTGCGCTCAATGAAAACTTCAACAATCGTGTTGGCAATTTGGGCAGCCCGCTCCGGGTTGTTGTCTTCAACGATGATATCAATCAACTGGGTGTTTGCCACCGCCTGAGCGCGAACCTGGCCCTGAGAAATAGAGCCGCCGCCAATCCGTTCGGCGACGGCATCGAGAACTGGCCGGCTGCGAATGGTCTGAACATAGGTTTGGGCCAGCTGGGTCTCAGACCAAAAAGTGTAATAATCGCCGCTGGTGCGCGGCGCACTCATCACCTGAACCCGGGTGGTTGTCTGATAAACCGGGGTTTCAAAAGAACTATAAATATATGCGCCCGAAGCACCCAAAACCAGGCCCAGAATCAAAAGCCAGGCCCAGTGCTGTATGACCGTAAGATATTGTCTGATTTCCATAATAAAAAAGTCCTTTTGGCCGCCTGATCAGGTCGGATTAATGGGTCTGTAATAATTCCGCAACCGTTTCGGCGACCAGACGAACATCGTCAAGGCTCATACGGGCATAGAGAGGCAGGGTAACTTCACGAGGGGCAACCTGACGGGTAACCGGCAGATGGCCCATCCCGCCCGCAGTATCACGGTAAGAAGAAAAAGCAGGAATAGGCGGATAGTGAATACTGGTCTGAATTCCACGAGCCTTCATGGCTTCCATAAAAGCCGGGCGCTCAACCCCTTCGGGCAACAGCACCGGCAAAATGTGGCAAGCAGGCCGCCCGGGGTGATTAGCAAAGGGCACATGCACCTGTGGCGCCAGTTCCGCCAGAAATTCATGATAAGCAGCGGTCAGTTCGCGGCGGCGCAGGTTATTCGCATCGAGTTTCGAGAGCTGCACAAGCCCAAGCGCAGAAAGCATTTCACTCGGGCGGTAATTATAACCCAAATCGGTGACATCATAACTCAGGGCCTGGCCCCGGTGTCGATCCCATGTCAGGCTGGTCATGCCGTGCGAACGCAGCCGACGCAAGCGGGCGGCAATTTCATCGTCATTGGTTGTCACCATGCCGCCTTCGCCGGTTGCCAGATTTTTATTCGAGAAAAAGCTGAAGGCCGCCACCTGCCCCCACGAACCAGCCCGGGTGCCGTTCAGTTCCGCGCCTGGGGCGTGCGCGGCATCTTCAATCAGGATCAAATGATGACGTTCCGCCAGGGCACGAAAAGCAGGCAAGTCGCAGGCATAACCGCCGTAATGCATCAGGATAATGGCGCGGGTGCGGGGGGTAATCAGGGCTTCGACCGAGGCCGGAGAAATTGTCAGGTCGTCAAGGCTGGTCACATCTGCAAACCGGGGTGGCCCCGACATAGCGGACACAGGCCGCCGTGGCAACAAAAGTCAGCGCCGGAACAATCACCTCGTCGCCGGGCCCAATGCCCGCCCCCAGGCAGGCCAGGTGCAGGGCTACGGTCCCGTTTGAGACGGCTACGGCATGTTTGACCCCGCAAGCCTCGGCAAAAGCCGATTCGAAACGCTGAGTCACCTCGCCCATCGTCAGCCAGCGGCTGCGCAAGACATCCAGAACAGCCTGTT
>CAZNCT010000218.1:0-4708 GCA_964571615.1 uncultured Anaerolinea sp.
CGCCCAGTTCCTTCAGGTAGAGCGATTCGAGCGGCCCGTACATATTCCCGCCCAGGTTGGCAAGAATCATGGCGAGCATGAACAAGAGCAGCAGCGGGGTCAGCAGAGATTGTTTTTGTATGCCAGAAGAGGCTTGCATGTTGATTTTCCTTGAATAAAAAACGGCCACAGGCTTTTCGCCCATGGCCGCGCTTGCGAAACAAAAAGGCCACGGGCGGGTGCGCCGTGGCCGGGGTTACAATAATTTCGCGTAACTTACCTGGAAACAGGCGCACTCCGAGAGTCAACAGCCACACCACCACCGAAATCGGCAGTGCGAAGGTGATTCTTGATGCTGGTGTTTAACTGTGCCATCGCTTGTGCGCTCCTTTCCTGTAAGATTTTTTAGAACCGGGGGTAGTGTATCACGCCCCGATTTGATTCGTCAAGCAAAAATTAATTCTCTCTTAATCTTCTACCAGCCAATCTTTGGCTTCTTCTTCGTTCTCGAACATGACCAGTTTCTGCCGGGTCAGGCTCATCAACATATTGGCCAAAATGCGCTTCGTGCCGGTTACCCCCAGGACAGCCGTCTTGCGTACAAAGCGCTTGGTCAGGCTGGAACTATCCTGTAAGACATCCATCAAATCGCGGCCAATGGGGGTATCAATAAAGTTAGCCAGCACCAGTACCGAATTTTCGGGCTGGGAGGTGACTACTTCCTGCACGGCTTTCAGTTCTTCTTTGACCAGGTCAGATTTTTCCAGGTCGAGGTTCGAGAAATCCTGGTAAAAAATCTGTTTGCCCCGGTGAGTAATCCATTTTGAACGCATTTTAAGCCGTCCTTTCAGGATTTGCGCCCTTCAAAATACAGGGCCAGGCCGGTCAAGACCGCACCCGTCAGTTCCCAGGCCGCTACCCCAATAAAGCCTGCCGGGGCCAGACCAGAAAGAACCGCCAGCGAGAACACCGCAAACGTTACCATACGAAATGGCACAGTCCAGCGGTAAAAAGCCTTGAAATTGGTCAAAACCGCCAGCATATAGTAAATGCCCATGTTGAAAGAAGCCATCGAGGAGGCGGTGACAAACACCAGGGTATAGTCTGCGCTCACCCGCTGGGCGCGTTCAATCGTCTCGAATCCAATCAGGGCCAGAGTCCACTCGGGGCGAATCAGGCCAACCAGCCCAAGCAGGAAAGCCAGCGCGCCGAAGATAAACATCGTCCAGCCGGAAGCATCGCGGATGCGGTATTCAGAAAAGTTTTTCACAATTTCCTCCTACAAATTCTTAACTATGGGGTTGAGCGGGTTGAGATGAAACCTTCGAACATGGCCCGCATGGTTTCTTCGGCCAGGCGCTGTTTGCCGGGGGTAAAAAACTCTTCATTAATGTCCGTAAACGTCAGCGGAGCGGGGAAGGTTTGGCCGCCCTGCCCGGCCACCAGCGCGGGCCAGGCGCTAATGGTAGCCTGGAGGTAATCTGGCTGCAGGGTGACAATCCAGCCGCTGAGGGGTTTGTAGGGGGTCTGGGTGCCAATCATCAAGATGCCGGTCGTGGTCAGGTAGTCGAGCAGTTCGGGCACATCCAGGCCAGCCTGCACAAAAATGGTGCTGACGCGCTTTTGCAAAATCAAGACATCGGCATAGGCGCTATATTCGCGCGTTGTGGCATCTGCCGGAACTTCAATAAAAGCGGGGTATTCAAACGGTGTAAAACGTCCAATCGGGCGGCACAGCCCGCAATAAAACGTGCGCCCGGTGCGGAAAGAATCCTGAATAACTGCCAAATCGGGCGAGTCTTTGCGCAAAATGGCGCCGATTTCAAAAAAGTCTTCGGTCACCAGGGCGCCAATGTAGCCCGCCATAAAGGCCTGCTGGTCGGCGCGGATGCCCTCGCCGCCCAAAACGCTGATATTGCCGCCCGGCGTCACACCGGGGATGTTGACCGCCAGAAATTGAGCCTGCGGCGCTGCGGCGGCCAGTTCGGCCAGGCCGGGGTCAGGCGGCAGGGCAATGACCACCTTCAAATTTGGCTCAAGAGCCAGGTCGGCAGCGCTGAGGCTGTTGCGTACCTGATAACGCAAGCCAGCCTGCTGGGCCAGGTCGTAAATGGCAGATTGATAGGCGCGAGACAGATTCTCGTTCAAATCGGCAGGAATGAGCAAAATCGCCAGGGGCGGCGGGAGCGTGGGGGTTGGCCCGGCCGTGGGCGGTGGGGTTTGGGTCGGCACGGGGGAGGCATCCGCCACCGCTGGGGTCGTTTCTTGGGCCGGGGCGCAGGCCGCCAACAGGGCAAAAATTAACAAGACAGGCAAAATTTTACGCACAAGACTTTCTCCACGACAGGATAAGCGTTATTTTACCTGATTAACCCCAACGAAAAAAACATAGCCCGGCGGATTTCGCCAGGCTATGCAGATAGCAAAACAGATTTAGAGCCTATCCCGAAAATTCATTTTCCGGCCTGCCGCCCGGCCAGAACTAAAAGCCGCCTTCAGGCGGCTTCGTGTGATAGACCGGACGTTTACATCCGGGCGGCTTAGTTGTAAGCGACCTTGATGGTCTTTGGGCGGGCCGATTCGGCCTTGGGCAGGCGCAGGGTTAAGACGCCATCTTCAATTTTGGCTTCGGCTTTTTCGGCATCCAGCGCAACCGGCAGGCGCAGGGCGCGGCGGAAGGAACCGGCAGGCAGTTCGTTGAGCAGGAATTCACCTTCTTCGCGGCGATATTCGCCCTCGAGCGAAACAGTGTCTTCCAACACCTGAATGGTCAGGTCTTCGGCCTTCAGGCCAGGGACAAAAGCGTTCAGCAGGTAGGCATCGCCTTCATCACGAATGTTGAGCGCCAGGCTGCGGAAGGCTTCTCCGTTCTGCAGAGCCATGCGGCGAACGATACGAGGGGCGTAGGGGGCAATATAGAAGGTCATAATTTTTTCTCCTTTTTGTTTGTACCAATCAGATTTAGCCGTATTCTAGGCCGTTTGTGTTGAAAAGATAAAAGAGAAAGATAGGATTTCTGTTAAACCTGCATACGAAGCATATCAATATGCCCGGCGGGCAGCGCGGTATAATCAGGCCCATGCAGGTCAAAAAACTGATTCTCCTTTTTGTGATTGGCGCGCTGGCTGGCAGCGCTTTTTATGTCTATCGCCATCTCCGTTCGGGCAACCCCCGCAACCAGGCAGTCTGGAGTTACCTGACCAACCCGGCCTCGCAAAGCAGCCTGGTGATGAAAGCCGGGACACGCTGCGGCGACGCGCCCTTTCTCTTCCCCACCGACGGCCTGGTCGGCTTCATCTGGGACGACTCCTTCCGCCCGGGGCACCGCCACGCAGGCATTGACATCTTCGCCGGGACACCAGTCGGCGTGACCCCCATTTATGCCGCCTACCCCGGCTACCTGACCCGCCAGGCCGATTGGAAGTCTTCGCTCATCATCCGCATTCCGAGCGACCCGCTCAACCCCGGCCAACAGGTCTGGACGTATTACACCCACATGGCCGACCCCAACGGCAACTCAACCATTGCGCCAGACTTTCCACCAGGAACTTATGAAGTTTATGTCGAGGCCGGCACCCTGCTGGGCTACCAGGGCAACTACTCTGGCACGCCGGGCAACCCCGTGGGCGTGCACCTGCATTTTTCGGTGGTGAAAGACAACGGACGGGGACAATTCTTGAACGAGTTAGAGATAGAAAACACCCTCGACCCCTCGCCCTACCTGGGCCTGCGCCTGAACGCCCACAGCAACCCTGATAAAATTCCCACCTGCCTGGAGCCATAATGAACCCACTCGAAGGAACCGTTGCGCTGATAAGCGGCGCCGGGCGCGGACAAGGGCGCAAACTGGCCCTGGCGCTGTCCGCCCGGGGCGCAAGCGTAGCCATGAACGATATTTCCCCGCTGAACGTTGAAGAAGCCGCCCAGCAAATAGCCCGTCAGGGCAGAGGGCAGGCCCGGGTGTACCTGCACGATGTCGCCAAAAAGGTGGCGGTGCAATCTCTGATTAACCAGGTGCTCGATGATTTTGGACGCCTGGACTTGCTGGTCAACAGTGCCAATGTCGAACCGACCGCGGGCCTGCTGGAGATGGATGAGTGGGATTTGCACCGCGTCTTTGAAGTTAACACCATTGGAACATTCCTGCTGATGCAATCGGCGGCGCGGGTAATGCGCAGCGGGGGCGGCGGGCTGATTTTGAACCTGCTGGGCCGCCCGCAAGCAGCTCTTGCCCCGGCGTATGCCGCCAGCCGTCAGGCGGTGGCCGAACTCACCCGCCAGACAGCGGCAGAACTGGCCCCGGCAGGCATCCGCGTTTATGGGCTGGCCTGGGAAACAGGCGGACAGCCCGATTTTTCCGATATTGAACAAGCCACCCTGGCCCTGCTTTCGCAACAAGAGGGCCTTCCGCCCTCCGGCGCGCTCTTGCGGCTGGCCGCTTAGCAAACAGTGGAGGTTTTATGTATATCTTTGTGCGTTTTACGGCAGTAGTCACCATCTTGCTTGGGGTTCTGTTGATGCTGGCCGGGATTGGGGTTGCCATTTACGGCTTTGCCCAAAACGACGCAGTGACCCTGATGGTCAATCAATCGCTCGAGGCCGCCAATGACATGCGCCGGGTGGTCAATGCAGGTTACGCAGGCGTCATCCTGGGAGCAGCAGCCTTCGTGATTGGCATGGTCACCTCGGCAATGGGACAATTGCTGCTGGTTTTTGTAGACCTGGCTGT
>CAZNCT010000219.1:0-4622 GCA_964571615.1 uncultured Anaerolinea sp.
ATATCCCGCCCCACAACCTGCGCGAAGTTGCCAGCGCCATCAATTACATGATTGACCGCTACGACACGGTGGACGAAATCACTGCCGAGGAGCTGATGACTCACATCCCCGGGCCAGACTTCCCCACCGGCGGCATGATTGTCGGCAAAGAAGGAATCAATTATGCCTATACCACCGGCAAAGGGCGGATTGTTCTGCGCGGCATTGCGCACATTGAAGAAACCAAAAGCGGACGCCATCAAATCGTCATCACGGAAATCCCTTACCTGGTGAACAAATCGAGCCTGATTGAGCGCATTGCCGAACTGGTGCGCGAGGACAAACTCGACCAGATTTCAGACCTGCGTGACGAGAGCGACCAGCGCGGGATGAGCATTGTGATTGAACTCAAGCGTGGCGCCCAGCCCAAAAAGGTGCTTAATCAACTCTACAAATACACCGCTTTGCAATCCACTTTTGGCGTGCAAATGCTGGCCCTTGTCAATGGCGAACCGCGCACCTTGACCCTCAAACGCGCTTTGCAACTGTTCATCGAACATCGCTTCGAGGTGATTAAGCGCCGCTCACAATTTGAACTGGACAAAGCCCGCGCCCGCGCCCACATTTTGGATGGCTATCTGATTGCGCTGGCCAACCTGGACGATGTCATTCAGACGATTCGACAATCACCCGATGCCGAAACCGCGCGCGAGAACCTTGTATCTCGCTTCAAGTTGAGCGAAATCCAGGCTCAGGCCATTCTCGACCTGCAATTAAGGCGGTTATCGGCCCTGGAACGCTGGAAAATTGAAGAAGAAGCCCGGCAGGTACGCGAACAAATCGCCTACCTTGAAGACCTGCTGGCTCATCCCAAGAAAATTCTGGCGCTCATTCAGGCTGACACCCGCGAACTCGCCGAAAAATTTGGAGATGAGCGCCGCACAAAAATTGCAGCAGAAGCCAAAGAGCAACTACACGAAGAAGATTTGGTGCAAGACGAAGCGGTGCTGATTACCCTGACCCAGCGTGGCTATATCAAACGAACAACCGCCGCCGCGTACAAATCGCAGGGTATCGGGGGCCGCGGAGTCACCGGCCATACCACCAAAGAAGAAGATGAAGTCCTGTTCATGTTGCCGGGGCGCACGCTGCAAACTGTCCTGTTCTTTTCAGATAAGGGCAAAGTTTACAGCGAGAAAGTTTACCAAATCCCAGATGCTGACCGCACCGGCAAGGGCGTCTCCATTTACAACGTGCTTGCGCTTGACCCCGGCGAACGGATTACCGCCGCAATTGCCGTGCCTGATTTTAGCGCCCACAACTACTGCACCCTGATGACCGCCAAAGGCAAAATTAAGCGTGTTGATATGTCCGAATTTGCCGCCGTGCGGCCCTCCGGGCTGATTGCCATGAGCCTCGAAAATGGTGATGAGCTGGGCTGGGCGCGCCTGACCAGCGGCAAAGATGAAATTTTGATTGTCACCGCCAAGGGCCAGGCACTGCGCTTTGCCGAAGACGAAGTGCGCGTAATGGGCCGCTCTGCCGCAGGCGTGCAGGGCATTCGCCTGCGGGCGGGTGACCGCGTTACCAGCATGGAAGTTGTCGAAGCCAACGGCTCATTGTTGATTATCACCAAATTGGGCTACGGCAAGCAAACCCCGCTTTCTCAGTACACCGCCAAAGGACGCGCTACCGGCGGCATTGCGACAATTGACCAAAAAGCGCTCGAGACCACCGGCAACATTGTTACGGCGCGGGTGGTTCAGGCAAAAGACGATGTAACCGTTATTTCGGCCAATGGGATTGTCTTGCGGCTAAAGGTCAAGCAAATCAAAACGGCTGGCCGGGCCACGCGCGGAGTACACGTCATCCGCCTGCAAAATGGCGATTCAGTTGCTGCGCTGGCCCGCATCTCTGCCGCCGATTTGCAAAAAGCGGGCGCCGAAATCAACGGCAACGGCGAAAAAGAACAACCCGAACTGATTTAAAGTCTATCCGCAAATTTATTCTACCGCTGCTGCGCCAACCCGCCTGGAGGCGGCTTTTAGCCAGCAAAGCGGGCTTTGTGTCCTAGACGGGCGATTTATCGCCCGGCGCGGCAGAAACTCAAAACGGCGACCCGCTTCTCTGGCGGTCGCCGTTTCATTTTTCGGAAACCCTATTTTTTTAGACAGCCTCTTGAAATGAATGCAAAGCCGTTCTAAAACAACACAATCCGCTCAGTAAACAAGAGCAAAATGACCCCAAGCATACAGGTCACCGAGAAAAGCAGGACAGATAAAACCAGCCGCTGAAAGGCGTTCAGGCCAAACAGTTTACCACCCGCGCCTTTTTTCGGTTTGGCCGCCTGTTTGGATTTGGGTTCAAAAATGTTTTCAAGTTCTTCGTCTGAAAACTGTGCCGACTGACTGTCACCGCGCAAATCATCAAACATAGCACACCTGTGAATTGATTTTTTGGAAGTATATCACAGCGGGCGCAGGTGAATCTCGCCAAAGTTCAAACGCCGCAACTGACCGCCCGCCAGTACCCGCAGACTGCCATCAGCGTCGAGACCTTCTATCACGGCCAGGAAGTTCTCCTCGGCGCCCTGCCAGATTTGAATCTCCTCGCCGCGAAAAGCCAAAACGCTCTCCCAGGCTTGCATAAAAGCGGGCGTTCCTAGTCGCTGTCGCCAGCGTCCAATTGCCACCAGCAGACTGTGCAGCAGGTCAAACCGCTCGATGGAGGCCGCCCCCTCGGCCTGAACACAGGTGGCGGGGAAGTTGAGTTCGGCTGCCGGTGGAACAGCGCCGGGGGTCACGTTAACGCCCATGCCCAGTACAACGCAGTCCACTTCATCCCCTAACCAGACCGTCTCAACCAGAATACCTGCAACTTTTTTGCGGTTCAAAAGCACATCGTTTGGCCATTTGATTTGAGCGGCAAGGCCATAACTTTTGAGGGCATCTACCAGCGCCAGGGCGCCCAACCCGGCAAACAGGGCCGGGCTGGCCTGCTCAGCCGCGGCGGGGCGCAAAATCAAGCTGAAAGCCAGCGCCGAACCGGGCGGGGTAAACCATTTGCGCCCCATACGCCCACGCCCCGAGGTTTGCTCATCGGCGACGACTATCGAAAAATCGGGAGCCCCAGCAGCGGCCCATTCGAGGGCCGCATCATTGGTGGAACCAAGCACATCAAAGTAGCGAACACCACCCAGGGGCAGCCCAGCCAGAGATTTTCGTAAGAGCGATTCCATCGTCAAAAAAGAACTCCCCGCCAAACTTCAGCGGGGAGAACCTCCTTCATCAAGGCAGTACGTACCAGGGATTGACAAAGCCACCGTTCAGGCGGACTTCAAAATGCAAATGGGCGCCAAAACTATTGCCAGTGTTGCCTGCCGCGCCAATGGTCTGTCCACGCCCAACGCTTTGACAAACAGAAACGTTGATGACGCTCAAGTGTGCGTACAGAGTAACATATCCGTTGCCGTGATTGACCTGAACCACATTGCCATAGCCGCCATTCCAGCCACCGGCTGCCATGGTAACAACCCCGCTATCAGCGGCATAGACAGGCGAACCTTCACCGGCTGCAATGTCTATCGCCAGGTGCCCGGCGTAATAATCATTGCCCGAAAGGAAGTTGTTGGCCGTCGGCCAAATGAAACCACCCGAACCAACCGCCCCGCCGCTGCAAGACGAGCCACCCACCCGGCTGGTACCAGAGCGACCCACGGCAATAGTTGGAACAATCCACTGCTGATATTCGCGCTCACCGCCCGGAACCATGACCCATTGGCCCGGTTCAATAACCGGGCTGGCCAGGTCGAGGTTATTGCCCGGCCAGTTGATAATATCTTCTGGATTGGCCTTTAGTTCTGAGGAAACTTTTGCCAGGGTGTCGTTTTCTTTCCAGCGGTAATAAACCCCGTCGGTCGGCGGAATATTGAGTTCCATGCCAGGCCGCAGAGAGTGCGGGTCGTCTTTGAGCGTTTCGTAATTGGCCCACAAAAGCGAATCAGGCTTGATGTTGAAAGCCTTCGAAATCGCAAAAATCGAATCGCCGCGCTGAACTGTATGCTTGAGCACCTGATACCGCGGGCGTTCAGGGATGAGCGTCCGAAGGGTTAATTTGCGGCCAATCGAAAAATCGCGCAACGGGTTTGGCGCCGCGCTGACTTTAGACGCTTGCGGCGGATTGGACGATTCGGACTGGCCCTCGGCAGGAGCGTCTTGTGCTGGAACAACGGTCACAACCGGGGGGTTCTGAAGACGCCAAACAGCAAAGCCTGACAAAGCGGCAACAATCAAAAACGTCAGCCCCCAGCTTAAAAGGCTAAACCAACGTGAAGCAAGAAAGTTTTTCATACCAGTAAAGATTATACCAAAGGCTACATATCGTTTAGGGTTTCAAGAAATTCCATGTTGTTACGGGTCTTGGCCATGCGGTTGATAATCGCTTCGGTAGCAACAGCCTGATCCATGCCAGCCCCAGCGGGAGGCGGCGAAATCATCTGAATATACATGCGGCGCATCAGCCAGGCGCGCTGGAGCAGGTCTGGGCCAAGCAGCAGGTCATCACGGCGGGTAGAAGAACGCTCAATATCAACTGCCGGGAAGATGCGGCGCTCTTGCAGTTTACGCGAGAGGTGCAATTCCATG
>CAZNCT010000220.1:0-4531 GCA_964571615.1 uncultured Anaerolinea sp.
GTTGTGTTTTCTGTTTTTCCAAACATCACGCCGATTTTCTGGCGCAGTTGGTTGGTGAAAATCACCATCGTTTTGGTCTGGTTAATCGCTCCTGAGAGTTTGCGCAGGGCCTGGCTCATCAGGCGGGCCTGCACGCCCATCGTGGCGTCGCCCATATCGCCTTCCAGTTCAGAACGCGGCACCAGCGCAGCGACCGAATCGACCACCACCACATCCACCGCACCGGAGCGCACCAGGGTTTCGGCAATTTCAAGGGCTTGTTCACCGGTATCAGGCTGCGAGACCAGCAGATTGTCAATATCCACCCCCACTTTGGCGGCATAAGAGGGGTCGAGAGCGTGTTCCATATCAATAAACGCCGCCGTGCCGCCCAATTTTTGGGCCTCGGCCACAATATGCTGGCAGAGCGTGGTCTTGCCCGAGGATTCAGGCCCGTAAATTTCGGTGATGCGTCCGCGCGGCAGGCCGCCGACCCCCAGGGCAATATCCAGCGAGAGCGAACCAGTCGGGATGGCATCCACAACCATGCTGTGGGCCTCGCCCAGGCGCATGATGGAGCCGTCGCCGTAGCGTTTGACAATATCGCCAAGGGCCTTATCCAGCACAGCGCGTTTGGCATCATCCATCCCGCCGGGGCGGGCTGACTCAACAGGGGGGGCAGATTTTCGGGCCATATTTTCTCCAGAAAAAAGTTAAAGGTAACGATGGCGAGAGTATAGCACATTTGTTCGGCGCGTCAAGGATGGAAAACGCTGGTCGAGTAGGTCGTTGCGGTGGTCTCGATACGACCGACTCGACCACCGCAACGACCGTATCGAGACCGTTATATCCGGATCAAACTCGACAGCGCATACCATTCCCCGGCCCGGTCTTCGCGGAGCGCGCCACCCGTCACCTGTCCGCCGCTTAACAAGCGTTTGAGGGCCCGAAGCGTTACCTCGCTGCCCCAACCAAACAGGCGGGCCACATCGCGCAACTGGGCCGCCCCGACCGAGGCGAAGTACAGTTCCAGCAGTTTTTGGCGTGCCTGGGCCTCGCCAATCGCCCGGGCTTTTTCGGGCAGTTCGGGCAGGTGCCGCACCGTCAGGTCGTAGATGAAGGCGTAGCGCCAGGCGCCCGCCTCTGCCACCCCGACCGGTAAAATCTTGAAATCGGCTTGCAAGACCTCCAGCGCGCGGTTGAAGGCCGAATCGCTGGCTTTGCTGGTCAGGTGCGCTTCGCGGCGCAGTTCGATGGTGTGCAGGGGGCCTTTTTCGAGCAGGGCTTCGTAAACCTGTTTGGCTTCCAGCGTCAGGCGGCCTTCGCGGTAGGCGATTAGATGATCTTCTTGTGGGTTGCCGTAGTTTTCTGAAAGCGCGTAAAAATAAGGCGCAATTTCGGGCGAGACCAGGGTCGCCTTGCGGCGCAGGATTTTGGCGTAATACCACTGCCGTTTGCCCAGGGCAGAATCTTTCCAGCCCCAGGTGACATGCCCGGGATCATCATGCTCGTCGGCCACCGGCCTCTCCCCGGCGACGGCCGTCCACAGGCTGGGCAGGTCAACGCCGTTGATTGGCCAGAAATAGACAAATCCGCGCTGGTTGACCCATTCCAGGGCCGCCTGGGGGCTGGCGATGCGCGGCGCAGGCGGCAGGTGATACGTCTCGGCGCGGTGGCGGGTGAGTTGGTCGAGGTCGATGGTGGGCATACGGATATTTTACCCTCAGTCCTTCCGAAGGACACCGGGACGGTGTGAGCGGAGCAAAGCGTAGTCGAAGGACGGTTTTGGCAGGGCGATTTCTGCCCAGGCTATAAAACGAAGCCGCCGGTAGGCGGCTCAGCCCGCTATGCGGGCTGGTCATGTCACCTCGAAGGAGTGCTTTTCAGCGACTGAGAGGTCTTTAGCAACGGGAAAGGATGTCTCGCCGCAAAGCGGCTCAACAGGCCAAGCCTCTCCTCATTTTTGGAGGGCCCCTAAATTCACTTGAGTTGAGAGTTCAATTTGGGTTAAGACCTTTGGGTACACAGATTGCACGGATTACGCGGAATCTCACGGATTTTTCTTAAGGAAATCCGCGTCATCCGTGTTCAGATTTTGGTTTTTAAGCGCCCATTGAGCCAGGATTCCTGCTTTGCCAGACTCGTAAAAACGAACTCTAAAGCCAGGTAAATTCAATTTGTCGGGCAATCATTGGTTAAGCATAGGGAAAGCGTCAAGCAGTCTCCGCGCGGCCATGCTATATTAATTACAGACGGACAGCGATTTCTCTTCTCCTCCTTGTGCTGGAGCCAGGGCCAAGACCCCTGGCTCTTGCAGTTTAAGACGCGAAATTCCCGCTGGAATCTGGTATCATCGTCCCCATGCCCAACAACAAGCTTAACGACCTTGACCCCAAAACCTGGCTCAAGTTCCAGAAATCGTGGTTCATCCATAACCCGCCGCCGCGTAAGAAGGGCGTCTTGGTGCACCCGGCCAAATTCCCTGAGACGATGGCCCAGGACTTCATCGAGTTTTTCACCAAAAAGGGCGGCACAGTGCTCGACCCGATGGCCGGCACCGGCTCCACGCTGATTGCCGCGCTGCGGGCCGGGCGTAACGCCTGGGGCATTGAGTTAAACGCCAAATACGCCGAGATTGCGGCAGAACTGGTCGGGCAGGAAAAGGCGGCTTTAGGGGAAGCCGGACAAGGGTTGTTCGCTACGGTCATCCACGGTGATGCGGCCAAAGCCGCCGGGTACGGCATTCCGCCCGCCAGCGTGGATTATGTCCTGACCTCCCCACCATACTGGGATATGCTGCACGCCAGGGGTGCCGAAAACCAGAAAAAACGGCGCGAGAGCCAGGATTTAGACGTGGTTTATTCGGATGACCCGCGCGATGTTGGCAATATCCACGACTACGAGGCGTTTCTGGCGCTGCTGGTGGCTATTTACGCCGGGCTGAAGCCGCTCCTGAAGGAGCGCGCTTACCTGACGATTATCGTCAAAAATGTGAAGAAGGGCGGCAAAATTTACCCGCTGGCCTGGGATCTGGGCCGCGAGTTGGGCAAGGTGTATGTTTTGAAAGATGAAAAAATCTGGATGCAGGATAACCAGCCGCTGGCCCCGTTTGGGCTGGGCAGCGCCTGGGTGAGCAATACCTTTCACCACTATTGTCTGCAATTTCGGAATGAGTAGTGCTTGTGCTGGCGCAGAGATAAAATTGGGGCTGCCAAAAAAGCCCATGAAAGCAGACGGCGACTGCCAGGGAGGGTAGTCGCCGTCTGCTTTTGAGTTGAGCGTTTCGTTGAGTCAAATCTGTTTTGTACACGGATTGCACGGAATCTCACGGATTTCTCTTAGGAAATCTGCACAAATCCGTCTCATCCGCGAAATCCGTGTGCGGATTTTGGTTTTTAAGGTATCGGGCGATAAATCGCCTGTCTAAGACACAAAGCCCGCTTTGCGGGCTAAAAGCCGCCTTCAGGTGGGTTGGTGTAATAGCCCGGACGTTTGCTTTGCGACGAGGCAATCTTCCATCGTCAGGATATGGGTTGCTTAACGGCGGATTTCTTCGGGCTGTCGGCCTCGCAATGACACCTGCGGACTTTAAGAAAGCCGTGGGGGTTAGTCCTCGTCTGGGTAGTTGCCCAGGATTTGCTCGATGCGCTCGAGCACATCATCTGAGAGTTTCTCCACGGCTTCGGCTGAGTCGAGGTTGTCTTGTAGCTGGCGCACATTGGTTGCGCCGGTGATGACACTGCTGACTTCTTTGCGCCGCAGGAGCCAGGCCAGGGCCAGTTGGGCCATGCTGACATGCAGACTGTCAGCGACCTGGCTGAGTTCGCGCACGATGGCGACCCGCTCGGGGGTGATGCGGTCACGAATCCAGGCCATGCTGTCGAGCGAGGCGCGGGTGCCTGCCGGGATGCCATCGTTGTATTTGCCGGTCAGGATGCCGTAGTAGAGCGGGCTCCAGGTGGTCAGGCCAATGCCGTGTTCGCGGCAGATGGGGCTGAGTTCCATTTCGACCCGGCGGCGGTGGAACATGTTGTATTGCGGCTGCTCCATGGTGGGCGGGGCCAGGTGGTGAATGCGGGCGATGTTGATGGCTTCGGTAATCTGCCAGGCGCGCCACTCGGAGGTTCCCCAGTACAGGATTTTGCCCTGGCGGATGAGGGTATCCATCGTATAGACAACTTCCTCGATGGGGGTATCGGGGTCGAAGCGGTGGCAGAAATACAGGTCGAGGTAATCGGTATCGAGCCGTTTGAGCGAGGCGTGAATGGATTCAACAATGTGTTTGCGTGATAAGCCGCGCCCATTGGGGCCAGGCATGGTCGGCCAGAACACTTTGGATGAAAGCACCAGGGCCTGGCGCGGCAGGTCTTTGATGGCCCGGCCCATAACTTCTTCTGAGCGGCCATCGGCGTACATATCGGCATTATCAAAGAAGTTGATGCCCGCGTCATAGGCGGCATGTAACAGGTCTGATGAGATTTCCTCATCCACCTGGCTGCCAAAAGTGACCCACGAGCCCAGTGAAATTTCACTGACTTTCAAACCCGAACGA
>CAZNCT010000221.1:0-4389 GCA_964571615.1 uncultured Anaerolinea sp.
GCTGGTTTGGCACAAAACCAACGAAGTTCACATTCGGCAGGTCTTGGGCGGCCTGGCGCCATTGCTGCACGTCTTCGGGCTTGCCGCCAGCCCAAACAAACTGGACATCGCTCATGCGGCGGGCCAGTTTCAAAACCGTCTCCATGCCGCGCCCGGGGTACAGGTGTCCGGCGCAGAGAGCGGTCGGAGCTTCGGGAAGGTTGAGAGCGCGGCGGGCCGTCATGGGGTCGGGCAGGTCGGCAAAGCGCTCCAGTTCGACCCCATTCGGAGCCAGGATGACATCCTGGGGCGGCAAAAAGGAGCCAAACTGCTCATCCAGCGCGGCCTGCAGGGCGCGGGTAATCACGCCAACGCGCTTGCGTCCACGCATATCGCGAAAGTAGCGATACCAGAAAGGGCCAATCCGCCCGGCGGGCAGGTCGTGAATTTCCATCAGAACCGGAAATCCGTGCAACAGCCCCAGCACCGCCGATTGAACCGGCCAGACATACAGCAGGGCCGGTTTGAAAGCCCGCGCACGGCGCACAGCGGTCAGGAAGAACAGGCGGCGCGAAGGCGCGGCGATGTATTCCAGGCTAAAGCGGGTCTTAAGGCCATACAGGCGCGAGAGTTCATCCCAATCGGTTGTGCGCGCCTCATGGCTCGGAACCAGCAGGGTGACCTCGTGGCCGAGTTGGGCCAGGGCCTGGGCAGCCTTCATGG
The DNA here is from genome assembly GCA_964571615.1 of uncultured Anaerolinea sp. GTDB lineage: Bacteria > Chloroflexota > Anaerolineae > Anaerolineales > Villigracilaceae > UBA8950. The sequence continues at coordinate 703 of CAZNCT010000221.1, forward strand.
TCTGAATGCTGTTGGCAACATTGGAAGGAATTTGCGATGCAGAAATGGCGACAATTTTCATCAGGGGCCTCGCAAGGTCAGGCGGCGGGTGCAACCTCGACCAGCAATTGTTCTTTTTCAACCGTATCGCCGGGGCGTACCTTCAGTTGGGCAACGCGCCCGTCAAAAGGAGCGGTCATCTTGATTTCCATTTTCATGGCTTCCAGCACCAGCAAGGTCTGGCCGCGAGTGACGTTATCCCCCTGGGCTACCGGCACGGCGCGCACCTGCCCAGGCATGGGGGCCAGCAACTCCCCGGCGCTGTGGGCCTGGGCATGGCCCAAACGACGGGCAGAAGCATCCTGTCGCTTGAACTGAAAGGTCTGGCCGTTGAGAGTCAGCCAGCGGTTCGGCCCATCACTCGAGATATAGGCAGTAAAAACCTCTTCTGAAACAAAAAAGCGCAGGGTCAATTGACCCGCCCCGGCGCGCAAAACTTCCACCGGGCAATCCTGGCCGTCCACGCGCACCCGGTATCCGGGCCGGGTTGGGGTAATTTCAATCTGGTGAGAATCGAGGCTGATTTTCATCTAGAAAAGTTTCAACTGTTTGGGGTCTTCTTCGGGTTGGGCGGGCGAGGGTGCAACAGCAGCCGCCGGCGGAACAGGCGCAGGGGCGGTTTTCGCCAATTCGGCGCGCACAATCGCCAGCATTTCGGGCAGGCGGGCAAAGTCGGCTTTAATCAGCGGCAGGTAGGTGGGGTTGTGCAGGGCCGCCGCCGGGTGAAACATGGGAATCACAAACCGTTCGCCAATCTTGCGCATTTGCCCGTGCACCGCGCTAATGCGCGCCCCGGGCATAAATTTTCCCATTGAAAAACGCCCCAGGGTGATGATGATTTTGGGATTGATGGCCGCAATCTGGCGCTCGAGATATTTATCGCAGGCGGCCAGTTCATCGGGCTGTGGATCGCGGTTGTTGGGCGGACGGCACTTGACCACATTGCCAATCCAGACTTCTTCGCGCTTCAGCCCGGCCTGGGCCAGCAGTTCGCTCAAAAACTTGCCCGCCTGGCCGACAAAGGGCAATCCCTGCTCGTTTTCGTTGAACCCCGGGCCTTCACCAATCAACATGATTTCGGCGTTGGCAGGCCCTACACCCGGCACCGACTTTTTGCGGGTCTTGTGCAGTTCGCAATTGGTACATACCGAAACTTCGGCGGCAATCTGGGCAAGGATTTCTTCAGCGGACATGGAGACTCCTTTTCGGGTCAGTAGTCAGTATTCAGTGGTCAGTGTTCAGAGACCAGTGCGCGCTACTCTTGACATTAATACCGCGTCTTCGCCATTGACATAATAGCCACGCCGAATGCCGTCTTCGACAAAGCCAAAAGCGCGGTAGAGCGATTGCGCCGGTTCGTTGCTGGCGCGCACTTCGAGCATCACGCGCTCAAAACCGAGTTCGGCGGCCTTTTCAAGCGCGGTCTGCATCAGCGCCCGGCCAATGCCCTGCCGCCAGAAATCGGGGTGCACCGCCACGTTGGCAATTTCACCTTCCCCGGCCACATCCCACATTGTCAGCGACCCGGCCAGGCGGCCATCCACCTCGGCTACCCAGGCAAACGTCGTCGCTTTGAGCAGTTCACGGGCGTAAGCGTTGGGGCTCCAGGGCTGTAAAATTCCGGCGGCGGTGTCTATCGCCACAACAGCGGCGATGTCGGCGGGGGTCATACGGCGGATCTTAATGGGGTGGATGTTCATGGAGTCAAAAATCTCCAGATTTTTGCTCAAACGTCAGAGACGTTTGACTCCGGTTTATCCCGGAATGGGGTCGCCGATGTGCAGGTAGATGGGCGCCAGGCTGGCGGCGGGGTCGGTTTGCCCGGCCTGCCAGCGCCGAAAAGCCAGCTCGGCCAGCACACCCGGTCGGCGGGTAGCGGAGGCCGGGGTCGCCAGAGAAATCTGTTCGTTTTTAGATAAAATCTGACGTTCGGCGGCTGTCAGTTCCCCCGTCAAAAAGGTTGGGGAGCTGACCTGGGCGGCTACCGCCTCGGCAGTCGTCACGAGCGGGCTGCCCGCTGCCTGCCAGCCGTCTTCGGAGGCGACATACCAGCCCAGGGCCAGGCGTCCACGCCCGGCAGCCAGGACACAGGCCAGGGAGCGGGAAGCGTCCACCGCTACCTGCGCGGCGAGGATGTCGAGGCTGGGGATCCCGACCAGCGGCAGGGTGCGGCTCATCGCCAGGCCCTTTCCAAAAGCCAGCCCCACCCGCAGCGAGGTGAACGAGCCAGGGCCAATCGCCACCCCAACCGCCGCCACCTGGCTGATGTCGGTGCCGGTTTGCGCGAGCATTTGCGCCACCGCCGGGGCCAGTTCGACGGTGTGACGGGCCTTGCTGACCCACAGGTGCTCGGCCAGCACACGCGCGCCATCGTAGAGCGCAATGCCAATTTGGGGGGTGGAGGTGTCGAGGGCGAGGAGCATGGTTGGGGCGGAAGTGCACCAGGTAGCAGGGAAACAGGTACTGTTTACCTGTTTCCCTGTTTACGCATCACATCTTTCTCAATTTGAATGAACCGGTCACCGCTGGCGGTAATTTCCACCTGGCGTTCGGTTTCAGAAACATGGGTCAGTCTGAGCCACAGGCGTTCTTTGGGCAAGAGCGGCTCGATGCGCTCAGGCCATTCAACGATCAGCGCGCCTTCGGCCAGCATGTCATCCAGGCCCAGTTCGGCGGCTTCGGGCAGGCTTTCGACGCGGTAGGCATCCATGTGATAGAGCGGGGTGCCATCGGCAGCGCGGTACAGGTTGACCATCACAAAAGTGGGGCTGGAAACGCTGTCGGCGCTGCCCCAACCTTCGGCGATGCCCTGGGTCAGGGTGGTTTTGCCCGCGCCCAGGTCGCCTTGCAGGCAAAGCAAATCGCCCGGGCGCAGGAGTTGCCCGAGCAGGCGGCCCAGTTGACGGGTTTCGGCAGGGGAGGCGCTGAGAAGCAGGCTCATTGGGCGAGATTATACCGCCAAAGTTTCTGGTAAGATTGTGGGGTGTTGCATCCCCTTTCTGGAGAGATTTGCGATGAATTTTTGGCCTGAACTCGAGGCGCGTTTGCTCGACTTTCTGCCCCGCCTGGGGCTGGCGGCGCTGATTTTCTTTGTCGGGTTATACCTGTCGAAAGCGGTCAGCGGCATGGTGCGGCGAACGCTGGAGAGCCGCGAGCCCTCGCCTGCGGCCACCCGGCTGATTGTAGACCTGACCCGCTGGGGCATCCTGACGCTGGGGGTGATTATGGCCTTTCAGCAGTTTGTGGATGTGACGGCCTTCCTGGCGGGGCTGGGCATTCTTGGGTTCACGGTCGGGTTTGCGCTGCAAGATGTGATGAAAAATTTTGCTTCGGGGGTCATCCTGCTGGCGCAGCAGCCTTTCAGGGTCGGCGACGCCGTGGCAGTGGACGCCTTTGAAGGCACGGTGCGGGCGATTGATTTGCGTTCGACCGAAATTGAGACTTTCGACGGGCGGATTGCGATTTTGCCCAACGCCGATGTGCTCAACCAGGCGATTGTCAATTACACCCGCAGTGTGCGGCGGCGGATTGAAGTGCTGGTGGGGGTCGCCTACGGCACCGACCTGAAACTGGCCCGCGACGTGGCCCTGGAGGCCCTTCAGCAGGTGCCGGGCTACCTGCAAGACCCGCCCGCGCAGGTGGTGTTCA
>CAZNCT010000222.1:0-4336 GCA_964571615.1 uncultured Anaerolinea sp.
GGCTGGCGTGCGATTCGGCCAGCAGCAAGAAGCAGGTAAAGCCATGCGGGCTGAATTTGTAAAAGCCTTCGTCCACCACCGTCAGGCCGCTTTCGCGCACCGCGCGCGAGAAAAGGGCGTACGAACGCTCGCTATCGAGCAAAAGTTCCTGTGAGCAACCTGAAAGGTCGCAAATATAGTGTTCCCCAAGTCGCAGGGTTTTGTTCACTCGTGCCTCCGTTGAATAATGAAATTGCAGGCACGGATTTTATCCGAGCGTGGCGGGGCATCAATCTTTGAGAGATATGAATTTTCGTCAGGTTTTTGCGGTCAGACGTTTATTTTGGAGCTCAAAACCCCGTTTTCATCACAATTTTGATGTCTTTGCGTCGTTTTCGGAATAATCCTGTTAAGCGATTAATTTGTGCTGATATTTTTCTGCGAACAGGGCAGGCTGACCGCCGGTATTCCAGAACAGGATGGTTTCATTGGGCTTGAAAAAGCCTTTGCGAATCAGGTCTATCAGCCCGCCCGCGGCTCGCCCGGTATAGACCGGGTCGAGCAAGATGCCTTCGTATCTGGCAAATAGTTGCACGGCTTCGCGCTCCAGGTCGGTCAGCACGCCGTAGCCGGCCTGGCAATAGGCATCGGTAGCGAGCACATCTTCGGGATGAAAGACGAAGGGCGTTCCGAGCCGGTCGCTGGCTTCGGTTGCCAGGGCGGAGACGTGCGCCTTGAGCCAGGCTTCGCTTTCGTCAATGCTGACCCCGAGCACTTTGCCCTGGAAGCCAAAGGCTCGCGCCCCCAGCACCAGCCCGGCATGTGTGCCGCCGCTGGAGGTGCCGAAGAGCATCCAATCGGCCTGCAAGCCCTGGCTGAGAAATTCTTTTACCGCAAAAGCGTAGCCCAGCGCCCCGGTTGGGTTTGAGCCGCCATACGGAACCAGGTAGGGGCGTTTGCCATCCGCCCAGGCCTGTTCAAAGGTCTCTTGCAGTACCCGGTCACGGTCGGAGCGCTCTGCGACAAAGACAAATTGGGCGCCGAAAAGCGTATCGAGCAGGTAGTTGCCGGTGGGGGCCTGTGGTTTTTGTCCGCTCAGTACCAGAATGCACTCAAACCCGTATTTGGCTGCTGCGGCGGCTGTCTGGCGGCAGTGGTTGGATTGCAAGGCCCCAGCGGTGATGAGCGTGCGGGCGCCGTTGGCTTGCGCTTCGGCAATCAGAAATTCCAGTTTGCGGGTTTTGTTGCCGCCCAGGGCCAGGCCGGTCAGGTCATCGCGCTTGATGAACAGGCGCGGCCCGCCGAGATGCGCGGAAAGGCGCGGCAGGGCTTCGATGGGCGTGGGCAGATGGGCGATACTCAGGCGTGGGATTTGGTTCATCGGGTTATTCCTTGCGCGCAATGGTTACCAGGGTGACGTCATCATCCTGCTCGGCGGTCTGGCGGAAGGTGAGCAGGGTTTGAGCCAGCTTCTGGCAGGTTTCTTCTGCCGATTGGGCGGCAGCCTGCCCAAAGGCCTGGCGCAATTGCTCGTAGCCAAAGGCCTGGCCTTGTGGGTTGCGGCAATCGGTCAGGCCATCGGAAAACATCAGCAGGGTTTCGCCAGGGTGTAGTATCAGGGTTTGCTCATCGAGCAAGATGGGGTCGAGAATGCCGAGCGGTTGGCCGCGTCCGCTGGCAATGGGGTTGACCTGGCCCGTGCGCCCGCGCAGGAGCGGGATTTCATGCCCGGCGCGGGCAAATTCGAAAATTCCACTCTGGCTGTCGAGGATGCCGTAGATGACGGTGACAAACAGGTCGGTTTCATCGCGTGAGAAAAGGTATTCGTTGACGCGCCGCAAGACGTCACCGGGACGGTCGCAGTGCAGGGCTTCGGCGCTAATCAGGGCATGGACACGGGCCATGAACAGGGCCGAGGGAACGCCTTTGTCGGCGACATCTCCAATCAGAATGCCGACGCGATGCGCATCGAGGCTGAAAAGGTCGTAAAAATCGCCGCCAACGGCCCGGGCGGGATCCATGTGCGCGCCAAAACTAAACCCGGGCAGGGAGGGGGTTTGTTTTGGCAAAATGGAGACCTGAATTTGGGCGGCCAGTTGCAGTTCTTTTTCCAGTTTTTCTTTGGCGATGATTTGCTCCTGGGCGGCTTTCAGGTCGTCGTAGGCCTGTTGCAGTTGCCGGTTTTTGGCGACGATTTCGTGAAATGTGGCTGTGTTGGAGGCATCGAGCCGCTCGCTCAGGATGCGCGCCAGGCTGTAGATTTGGCCCGGTTGGCGCTGTAAGAGGGCCTCGAAATCGGCGCGGGTCAGTACCCATAACTTGCTCTCCTGTGTAGCGCGGACGCTGGCGGTGCGTTTGCCGCCAGGCAGTACCAGGCTCATTTCGCCGACGTATTCGCCGGGGCGGCGCTGGGCCATTACTTTTTCATCGGCTGTTCCGGCTCCTAGCAGGACGTGCAGTTCGCCTTCTACCACCAGGAAGAGCGCATCGCCAGGGTCGCCTTCGTGGAAGAGCATTTCTCCGGGGCGCAAGTGTTTGACGCGCATGTTTTGAGCCAGATATTGAATTTCTTGTTCTGGCAGGTCGCTGAAAAATGGAATCTGGCGCAGGAGTTCTGGGGTCATACGGGCTTTTTCCTAAGGGAGGGGCTGGTCGAAGCGTTGAATTTCGAGCAGGTAGCCGTTGGGGTCTTTGAAAAAGCAATGGTAAATGCCAAATTTGGGGTTGTGCGCCGGGGGTTGGGTAAATTCGACCCCCTGGGCGTGCAGGCGCGCGTACCAGCCATCTACATCCTGGCAGATGAAGGTCAGGATGAGGCCTGGGGGCGCGGCGGCTTCGAGGTGCTGACAAAAGCCGAGGTATCCATCGCCGCTGACCCGGTAGATGCGGCAAAGGCCCTGGTCGCGGACGAGTTCAAGCCCGAGGATTTGTTCGTAAAAGCGGGCTGTATCGGCCAGGTTTGCGGCGCGCAAAAAGGTGATGCTTTGCTGAAAGGCGGGTGTCATGGGTTAATCTTATCATGGGCAACTCATTTACTTGTATCCTTATTTCGATTAAAATTTGTCTGACATTTCCCCACCCTTATTCTCAGGAGAGCCCATGACCCACAAAAAACTTGCTGTAATCGCTATCGGTGGCAATTCACTCATCAAAGATGACAAGAATGTCACGGTGGAAAGCCAGTATCAGGCCGCTAAAGAGACCTGCGAACATATTGCGGATATGATTGAGCAGGGCTGGGAGGTTGCCATTGGACATGGCAACGGCCCCCAGGTTGGCTACATTTTGCGCCGTTCTGAAATTGCCGCCAAAGTGGCCGGCATGCATGAAGTGCCGCTGGATGTCTGCGGCGCGGACAGCCAGGGCGCGATTGGCTATGCTTTGCAGCAAAATTTGCAAAATATTCTTTACCAGCGCGGTATCAAGAAGAAGGTTGCAACGATTATCACCCAAACGCTGGTGGATAAGGATGACCCGGCTTTTAAGAATCCGACCAAGCCGATTGGCGGTTTTATGGATGAAGCCGAGGCCAAACGCCGCCAGGCAGAGCAGGGCTGGAGCGTGGTGGAGGATGCCGGGCGCGGCTGGCGCCGGGTGGTGGCTTCGCCGCTTCCTAAAGAAATTGTGGAACTCGAGACGATTCAGACCCTTTTGGATGTGGGTATTGTCACCGTGACGGTGGGCGGTGGCGGTATTCCGGTGATTGACCCGGGCGATGGCAATTATGAAGGGGTTGCCGCGGTGGTGGATAAGGATTTTGCTTCATCGCTGCTGGCGCGTGAACTGAAGGCCGATTTGTTTGTGATTTCAACTGCGGTAGAAAAGGTGGCGATTAACTTTGGCAAGCCCGACCAGCAATGGCTGGATAAGATGACGCTTTCTGAAGCCAAGAAGTATCTGGTGGAGGGGGTTCATTTTGCGAAGGGCAGTATGGCGCCCAAGATTCAGGCGGTGATCTGGTTCCTTGAAGCGCTGCCGACCTCGAAGGCGCTGATTACCAACCCCGAAAACCTGGGCCGGGCTTTGAAAGGTGAAACCGGCACCTGGATTGTGGCCGATTAGCCTGGCGAAATGATATTTCGCCTGCACATGCAGCAGTCATCAAAAGCGGCGACCGCCCGATAGGGTGGTCGCCGTCTGTTTTGATGTGCTTTTCAATACCTTGGCCAAAATTATGAAGAGAACTTTGCTATCCGAAGGTTCGTATGCATCAGGTTTTTTTGTACACGGATTTGACGGACGAGTGCCCGTCAGGGTATTACACGGAAAAACACGGATTTTAAGGGCTTTTTATGCTTTTTTCGATGATTTATCCGTGTTCATCCGCGTCAGTCCGTGAAATCCGTGTACCGGGTTT
>CAZNCT010000223.1:0-4310 GCA_964571615.1 uncultured Anaerolinea sp.
CTCATCAGGTTGCTCCTTGAAAAATTATCCGCCGCGTGAACCGGCGTATTCGGAAATGTTGTGATACTGTTCCTGCCCGCCAGTCCAGCGGGCCTGGCCGCAGAAACCAACTCCGCCCTCGTAATACTCGAGTTCAAAGTCGTGGTCAGGGAACATGGCAGCCAGTTTCTCAATCACAGCTTCCGGCGGACTCCAGGCGGTTTCAAATTCCACCAGGGCCACAATCGGGCGGGTATCGGGCAACGGCGCACCGCATTTCTGGCAGACCAGGACCGTCATGCCGGCGGTCCGATGCTGAATTTGACAGTGCGCGCAGGTGGCAATCTCCGCAGGCGGGATATTGGCCGGACGTTTGGTCAGGGAAACCCGGCAGGCATTCCACTTCGTCGACCAGTTTTGTATACACCACTCATAGCCGCCGGCGTTGTAGCCGTCCTTTAGCCAGGGCGTGCCGGGCTCCACCCCGTATTCATCCGCCAGGGCTTTCAGTTTTTCATCCCGCTGGGGGTCATCTTTGGCGATGGCAAAGAATTTGGCCTGGTATTCGGCGTTGCGCTGATCCAGGTCTTTCAGTTCCTGCGGGTAAGGGACAATTTTGTCGAAGTCCAGGATGTGTTCATCCGGGTCGTCACTCTCCAGGTCGCGCATGGCAGCCAGGACGCGCTCGACATCCGGGCCGGAGATGGTCAGTTCGTTTTCACAAAAGTTGGGCATGGGATGGTTCCTTTTTAGTATTCGGAAGTCAGCATCACCACCAACCCATCCAGGCACTCGTCCAGGGCGGCATACAGGGTGATGGTGTTCAGGGGGAAGTCGGTGTAGGGAATTTCCTGGCGGACAAGCTGCTTGTCATTCCCATCGGTACAGGCCAGGACGGCTTCGCGCTTTTCATTGACTACCAATGTCCAGAACTGGAACTCTTCCGCGGCCACGGCCTTGTTGGTCTGGTGCGAAGCGATGGCATCCATCAGCCAGTAGGCTTTGGCCTGGTCGGCCAGGTATTTCGCGCCATCGGTCAGCAGGAAGCGCTGGCGCAGCCAGGGATAGCGCAGGTTGGTATAGGATTCGGTGCCGATGAAGCCGGCCAGGTCGGATTCGAGTTGGGCAGCCCGGACGAAGTCGGCGGGGGTCAGGGGTTGGGTCATGGGAAAGTCTCCTTGTTGAAAAAAATCACGCGCCCCAGGGTGAGGCGCGTGTTGGTGAATGGAATTTGAGCGGATGCTAGGAAAAGCCCAGGCCGCGTTCCTTGAGGCTGACAAAACGGTGCTGGCAGATGACCAGGTGATCAAGCAGATCCAGGTCCAACAACTTGGCCGCCTGCACCATTGCCCGAGTCAGAGCAACATCGTCCGGCGAGGGCGACGGGTCCTGGCTGGGGTGGTTGTGCAGCACGATCAGGGCCGGGGCCATGCGCTGGACGGCCGGGCGCAGTACCTCGGCGATACGCACCTGGGCGCTGGAGACTGAACCCTGGTAGACCTCGACGATGTCCAGCACCTGGTTGCGGATGTTCAGCAGCATGACCCGCAGGTGTTCCTTTTCAAGCAGACCCATTTCGTGCTGCACCAGTGCGGCGGCATCCGCAGGGGAGTGGATGTTGGGGCGGTTTTCAACCGGATCCTGCAGGCGGATGCCCAGCGTCAGGCCGGCTTTGATGCGCGCGGCCATGCTGGACGTGATGCCGGGGATCAGGACCAGTTCGGCAGCCGGCGCCTGGTGCAGGCGACGCAAGTCACCGCCGAAACGGGCCAGCAGGCGGTCGGCCAGTTCAATCTGCCTTTGGCCGCCAATCAAGGCTGAAAGTAGTTCGGGGGTGCTGCAGGCGGTGGCGTTCTGGCTGACCCGGTAGGCCGGTTGGTCGCGCAGGATGCGCACCGGCTGGCTGTGGGTGGGAGGCAGGGGAAAAAGCGTGGGAACGGGCAGGCTCATGATTGGGCTCCTGGGGAAAAAATCCGGGCGCTCCTGTTAGGAGCGCCCGGTGAGTAAGGTGGACGGAAATCAGGCAACTGCGTTTTGCATCATCGGCAGGGAGATGGCGATGGGTTCGTCTTCATCCGCAAAGGGATCTTTGGACTCCACGAAGAGCGGCATCAGGATGCCGGTGAAGCTGCCTTCGATCAGCAGCACCGGCTTTTTCTCCCCGCCGAGTTGAACGGTGAGTTCGGCCTTGCAGGCATCCACAGCGCGCTTCAAATACACGGCGGACATCCAGACTTTGGCATCCGAGCCAGTAGCGGCACCGTCCAGAATATTGCGCGCCTGACCGGTATCGGTGGGAGCGGAAGCCACCTTGATGGCTCCGTTTGCCACTTTCAGGAAGGTATTCTGGGTGCCCATCGCTCCGACCATCTTCACGGTCTGGAGCAGCGCCTGCTTGTGCAGGGTCATGCGGGTGGTCGTGCCGGCGTGCGCACCCTGCAAAAGCTGGGCAAGCGGCTCGGCCGGGAATGCGTTGGCCGGGGCCACCGTGGCCAGGGTCAGGTTCTTGCCGTTTTCGGTTTGGGTCAGGTGAAACAGGAAGCGATTGTCCCCGGCGGACTGCACTCTGACCGTGTCCTTCTCCTCCACCAGCGCCGCCAGCAGCCGGGAAAAGTTGGCCGGTAGCGAAACGACAGCTTTTTCCCGGGCCTCGATGAAATTCTCAATGACAATCCCGGCGGTGAAGCCATCCGCGGCCTGGGCGACGACGCCCTGGTCTGAAACGGTCATGAGCACGACTTGCAAGGCCGGGCGGGAGTCGTCCGTGGATGCGAACGGCAACACGCGGGCCAGGCTGCGCAGGGATGCGCCGGACAGACTGAACAGGTCGGTGGTGGTTTCACCACCGATAACCGGGATGCTCTCTTCGATAATCCGCAGGGTTGTGCGGTTGGCGCCGTTCAGGATCACCAGCGCTTTGTCTGCCAGTTCCATGCGGACTTCGCCGACCAGTGTATCCGTTACGGCTTTCAAGGTTTGCGCGTCCACGCAAACGGACAGATCATCATTACAGGCGGCATATACAACAGCGCGGGCGGCGGTTTCGCCGTTGAAACAGGACAGGCTCAGTTCGCCGTTGGCGCTGGCATCCAGACGGACAAGGGCAAAGGCAGCCATCAGGCTGCTTTTCAGGCTTGCGCGGGTTACGGCGGTCAGGGCAGATGCGAGAACTTCTTGTGGGATGGAAATCATGTTCGTTGCTCCTTGGAAATTGGGGATTGGGAAACAAAAACCGGGAAGCCCTGGTAGGGCTTCCCGGCATGGGATGGCAGTGGCTTTAGTCGGGTAGGTCGAAGGCATTGCTGCCATTCTTCCCCCCTAAGAACCGTGCGTGAGAGTTTCCCCTCACACGGCTCAAGCCTTTCATATCGCTGCTTTGGGGAAGCGCGGCTTCCTTAGCCATTTTCCAGTGCAGTTGTTTGTGGCAGTCGGGATGTACAAAGACGAGATTTTCAATTCGGTCACTTCCGCCTTTTACAATGGGGGTTTTGTGATGCAAGTGGAAATCTGCGGGCGTGCCGTCTAGCATTTGCAGGCACACGGGGCATTTTCCTTCTTGCTGTCTCAGGACAGATAGAGCTTGTCCAAAAGATTTGCTGAGGGTTTGCAGGTATGCTCGCCGCTCGAAATACATCTCCCATTGTGGGTCGTAGGGGTTGGCAGCGTTTAGGATTTTGACATGTCGTTTGATGTTCACATCGGCTGCTTTGAACAGGGAGAAGGTAACTTTCTTGCCTTTTCTGTTCATGCCTTCACTTGCGAACACCCAATGCCTTTTTCCGATAGTGCGCCAATACCGTTTCTGTATCCATCTTTTCCCTTTGTTTCGGTGTCGCCTTGTGGCCCATGTCCAAAGTGCTTTGAAGATTTCATGGTCTATTCGATTAAAGACTTTCTTGCTTACTACGGAACGGTAGTGAAGCGCCCAGCCTCTAATTTTAGGATTGAGTAGCCCAATTATTCCTTCTGCGGGCATGGTGGGGTTTTGCCGTATGGTTTCCCGGATATTTTCGAGAAATTTATTGGCACTTGCTTTGGATGGTTTTATGAACAGCTTGTGCTTGCTCTGCCCATTGGGATACGTACGAATGTTGAAGCCGAGAAAGTCAAAACCTTTGGTGATGTGGGTGACAAATGTTTTCTCCGTTGAGAGAACCAAGCCCCTCTCCTTCAAAAACTCTTCTACTGTTGGCCGGACTTCGGTTTCAAGGATTTCCTTTGTTGCTCCGGTGATGATGAAATCATCTGCGTAGCGGATAAGGTGAACCTTGTAGCCTTTTTCCCTTTTCCCCCACCGTGTGTTGATTTGCGTTTCCAATCCATTTAGCGCG
>CAZNCT010000224.1:0-4170 GCA_964571615.1 uncultured Anaerolinea sp.
TTGTTGATTGTGGATGACAACGAAACCAATCTGCGCATTTTGAAATTGCAGACAGAAAAATGGGGTTTGACCTGTTGGTCTGCCTCAAACCCAGCCGTGGCTTTGGACTGGCTTCAATCGGGAGAGGCTTTTGATTTGCTGATTACTGACATGCAGATGCCAGACATGGACGGTATCATGTTCATCCGCAAAGTGCGTAAATTCAAAAGTGCAACAGACTTGCCCGTAATTCTGTTCTCCTCGTTAGGCAGGCGCGAAGTTGGCGCAGAAGAACTTCAAATTTTTGCTTACCTGACCAAACCCGTGAAGCCCTCAGCACTTTTTGATGTCCTTGCCCAGCGATTTGCCAGCGATTTATTAACCCCTGTAGACAAAAAAACCACAGAACAGCCCATGATTGATCCAGAATTTGCTTCCAGATATCCCTTGTCAATCTTGCTTGCTGAAGATAACGTCATCAACCAAAAATTGGCCTTGAAAATTTTATCTTACATGGGTTATCAGGCTGATGTGGTTTCAAATGGCCTTGAGGCAGTTCAGGCCGTGCAGCGTCACAGGCATGATGTGGTTTTTATGGATGTGCAAATGCCCGAAATGGATGGCATGAATGCTACCCGTGCTATTCGCCAGTTGACAGGAATCCATCAGCCGTATATTATCGCCATGACAGCCAACGCGATGCAGGGTGATCGTGAAATGTGTCTTCAGTCTGGTATGAATGATTATCTAAGCAAACCTATTCGGGTAAACGAGGTTGTTGAAGCCCTGCTGAGAGCAAAATCCCAATAAAAGGACTTTTATGTCTGTGATTGACCCACTGGTTTTCAGCGAATTGAAACTTAATGTAGGGGATGATTTTGTCGTTGAGTTGATAGATGTTTTTCTAGACGAAGCCCCCAAAATGCTGCGAAACATGCACGCCGCTGTTGTCTCGGGCGATTTAGAACTTTTTCGGCGGAATGCACATTCCTTGAAATCAAACGCTGCTGCTTTTGGCGCAACCGAACTGGCCGCTCTTGCGAAAGAGATGGAGACCCTGGCCCGTTCAGGCAGTCTGGATGTTGAAAGTCGCCTGGCCGCGCTGGAGGCTGCTTACCAACAGGCCGCCCTGGCTCTTCAGGAGTTGTGCAAATGACAGGAACGCAATCTCTGGGCCGTCTGCTGATTGTGGATGATAACCGCATCAATCGTCTGATGCTTGCGCGAGCGGTAAGCCAACTTGGTTATCCGATTGAAACAGCCGAAAATGGACGCGAAGCCCTCGAGAAATTGCGCACCGAACCCTTTGACCTGATTTTGCTGGATATCGAGATGCCAGAAATGGATGGGTATGAGTTTCTCGAAAACTGTGTCAAAGACCCCGAGTTGCGCAACATTCCTGTTATTATGACGACCTCGCTTGATGAATTAGACAGCGTTGTGCGCTGTATTGAACTGGGCGCAGAAGACTATCTTAATAAACCTGTCAATCCTACACTTTTGCGGGCGCGCATTGCTTCCAGCCTGGAGAAAAAACGTCTGCGAGACGAACAACGCCGTCTGATTCGCACTTTTGCCGATAAGAATGTCGCCGACCAGCTGATGCGGGAGGGTTTTACCCTGGGAGGCAAGCACGCCATTGTCACCGCCATGCTGTGTGACATTCGCAACTTTACTACCTTAACCGAGGCGAATGACCCTGCCGATGTGATTGACATGATTAACCAGTATTATCGGATTGTCATAGATACCGTCCAGGGGCATGGCGGCAATGCCAATCTGATGATTGGTGATGGATTGATGTCATTTTTTGGGGCGCCCGTCTTTTATGAAGACCACGCCAGGCGGGCCGCTGTTAGCGCGGTTGAAATTCAAAAGCAAATTCGGGAATATAACCGTCTCCAGATGCAGAGAGGCGGTTTGCAAATTCAGGTGGGGATTGGAGTGGCTACAGGCCGGGTGGTTGCCGGTTACGCGGGCACAGAAACGCGGGCAACCTATATCTGCGTGGGCGATACCGTTAACTTAGCAGCGCGGCTAGAAAGCCACACCAAAGTGGCGCGCCGCTGCATTCTGGTTGACGAAGCCACCTTCAGCGCCCTTGACGATTCTTTTGAGACTGAAGCGCTTGGAGAAGAAATTTTTAGAGGCAAAACCGTGCCTGTAAAAATTTATGCCATTTCTGTGCCCTGACGAGACTTTTCCCCCTTGCCCGATGCTCTTAGCGGCTGCGCGGCAGGACAATCCAACTGCCTTCAGTGATTACGCAGTTTTCACAGCCGTTGTGGTACTTGAGAAGTGCGGGGTCAATTCCAAATTCGGCGGCAATTTCATCCAGCGTTGTTTGCGGCCTGGTAATCTGGTAAGGTTCCAGGGGGGGCAGGTCTTTCCAGTTTTTGATCTGGTATGGGATGACGATAATTTTATCCACAAAGAGTGGCATGATTAGCCGGTAAGTCGCATCTAAAATGGCTTTGTCGCTGGTGCCATAGTTTTGTGCAAGCACTGTCAGGCTATCCCCTGGTATGACCCGATGCAAGACCACTGGGTACTCGGTGCCAAGAATGCTTTCCAGCGGTAATTGAACAACTTGAGGGGTTGCAGTTGGAATCAGTGTTGGGGTTGCTGTGCGGGTTGGCGTCGCTGTGCGGGTTGGCGCTTCTGTGGCTGGCATGCCGGTTTCGCTGGCTGTTGGTTCAGGCGTGTGTGTGGTTGTCGGCACGCTGACGACCGGGCTGGCAGATTGCGTCAGCGTTGGCCAGAGCAAGGCCAGCAGGGCTCCACCAATCAGCACAATCACAAGGATGATAATCCCAATGATGGTTTGATACCCCAGGCCCGCCTTAGTCTCTGGGAGTGGAAGCGGATAAACAATTTCACGCGGCATCGGGCCTGGGCGCTCAGCCTGAAAAACGGGGCAATGAACATGCTCACTGGTCAGGCAGAATTCTCTCTGGTGTGCCATGCTGGGGGTGTTTTCGGGCCTGCATCCATAACAGCAGTTGGCAACCGATGGGTAGGAAGCCAGGCTGAGCGGGTCTGTATTGAGACCAAGATGTTTGCAGACTGGGGAGATGGCTTTTTCGTCAGGAGTCATGGCTGGTTTGGGCAAAGGCTTTGAGGCTCAAGCGATATTCTTTCGATTATACTTTGTTTTGGAGTATTCCCATGACTTTTAGCGATACTGGCCTCTCACTGGCGTTGGCGCTTGGCCCCTACCCTCTGAATGATGCAATGCGTCGTCGGGTTGATGCTTTGTTGGCGCATCCGCCTGATTGGCGGGCTTTTTTATTTTGGGTCGAACGGCATGGGCTGACTGGCACGGTGCTGGCCAACCTGCAAACCCTGGCGCCAGAAACCGTCCCCGAGCCGGTTTTGTTGCACCTTAAAAGCGCTCAGCGTCAGTTTAGCGTCCAAAACATGAAGCGAATGGCTGCCCTGGCCCAGGTTAAGGCTCTTCTAAATAACCAGCAGATAGATTTTTTGCTGCTAAAAGGCCCCGCGCTCTCTCATTTGCTCTATGGCTCTTTTAGCCTGCGCTTTTCTTATGACCTTGACCTGGTGGTTCGCCCCGATGTCTTTCCTGTAGCGGCGGCGATTCTTGAGCAGGCCGGGTATGCGCGTTACGAACCGGCATTCAGATTATCCCCCCGCCAGGCGCGCTGGTACGCCCGTTATCGTCATCATTATTCCTATCGTCGTCCAGAGCAGGATGTTGCCATTGAACTGCACTGGTCGCTGGCTGAGCCTTATTTTCTGGCTCCTGACATTAGCCTGGATTGGATTTCTCGCGCTGTTCTGCTTGAAATTCCTGGTCTGGGCGTGAAAACCCTGGCCCGCGAAGAGTTGCTGGCTTACGTTTTCTTGCACGGTGCCAAGCATCGCTGGGCCAGCGCCAAATTGCTGCTTGATCTGCTCTCCATCTTGCGGCTTCCTGGTGAGTTGGACTGGCCGCGTGTGCAGGCAAACCTTCGACAAGCCGGATTGGAACTGGCCGCCGCCCAGGGCCTGGCATTACTTGAGACCCTCTGGGCGTTTTCACCGCCTGTGTCTTTTCTGAGCAATTCCCGCCCCAATCATTTTTTGCACGATTTCAGCCTTGCGATGCTCTCCTGGCCTCATGCCGAGAAATTATCAGACCCGCGCTGGTTTTTATATGGTTTATTACTCAAGCCTGACTGGCGCTACCAG
>CAZNCT010000225.1:0-4142 GCA_964571615.1 uncultured Anaerolinea sp.
GAAGGCGGGTTTTCAAATGCCAACCACCTGCACATCGCCCGCCGCTACAACGGCATCTGGATTGCGGCAGACGACCCGCAACTCAACTTCGTCATGGACGGCTGGAGAGTGAGCGGTGACGGCAGAGAATACGATGGCTGGCTGAACAAAGACGGCCTGAGCCTGCAAGCCTGGGAAACAGTTGGCCCCATCAACCAGATTCAACGACCATGAAACGGCTGGTGCAAGTTCTCTTTCTGGCCATGTTCACTGCATCCTGCGCTGCGCCTGGCGGCGGGCTGTGGGGAAGTCCGCCCACGCCCACCCCGCCCGGCTCACCGACGCCAACGCGCATCACATACCCGCTTGTGCCGACCGTAACGCCGACCGCAAGCGTCACTCCGCAAATGGTGTTGCCCATTTCCGATACGCCCACACCCGGCGCACCCATGCCCACCCTGCCGCCCATCAACACAGCCGGGCCAATGCTCCTGCTGCGGGCCCGCAGCGGCGACACGCTCGAAATTATCGCCAAACGGGCCGGGGTGCAGATCGAACAAATCATCTCCGATGTTATTCTGCCGGCCCCAAATGCCCTGCTCGACCCCGGCACTGCCCTGCTCATCCCTGACCAGATTCCCCCCGAACGTACCAGCAACGGCCTGATGCTGCCCGACAGCGAATTTGTGCTTTCACCAGCCACCATCGGGTTTGACACCAGCGCCTACGTCAATCAAGCCGGTGGCTACCTGGCAAAATACAGCGAATACCTGATGAGCAACGGAGAAACCAGTGGTCCCCAGGCCGTAGAACGCATCAGTTTAGATAACTCCATCAACCCGCGCCTGCTGCTGGCCATCATTGAGTTAGAAAGCCGCTGGGTACGCGGCACGCCCTCCAACTTTGCCCAGGATGAATACCCGCTCGGCTATGTGGATAACCACTACAAAGGCCTGTACCGCCAGATGATGTGGGCCGTCAGCGAGCTTTCGGTCGGCTACTATGGCTGGCGCTCGGGCGACATCACCGAAATCACCTTTAACGATGGCTCCAGCATTCGGCTTTCGCCCTCCCTCAACGCCGCCACCGCAGGCCTGATGTACTTTTTCTCCAAAACCCGCAACCGCGAAGCCTGGGCCCAGGCCGTGGCAGCCTTCCCATCTCTTTACATCGAAATGTTTGGCGACCCCTGGCCGCGCTCCGAAACCATCGAACCGCTCTTCCCGCCCGGGCTGACCCAGCCCGAACTAAGCCTGCCTTTCCAACGCGGCCAGGTCTGGGCCTTTACTGGCGGCCCACACTCCGCCTGGGAGCGCAAAGGCGCCCTGGCTGCCCTCGATTTTGCCCCCGGCTCGACTGAAAAAGGCTGTGTCAAATCAGAAAAATGGGTCGTTGCCCCAGCCCCTGGCCTGGTCGTGCGCACGGGCGATGGCGTGGTCGTCCTCGACCTGAACGGAGATGGCTACGAACAAACCGGATGGGTCTTGCTTTTCCTGCACATCGGCAGCGAGGGCAAGGTAAAGGTTGGCACCTACCTGCAAAAAGATGATAAAATCGGCCACCCATCCTGTGAAGGCGGCGTCTCAACCGGCACCCATGTGCACATTGCGCGCAAATACAACGGCGAATGGATACTGGCTGGCGGGGCCATCCCCTTCAACCTGGACGGCTGGATTGCCAGCCAGGGCGCAGAACCCTACAAAGGCACCCTGACCCGCGGCGAGACAATCATTAGCGCCAATACCAGCGGCTCTTTTGAAACCCGCATTACCCGTGAGAAAAATGAATAAGACTATTTTTTCTGGGGGAAGCAAAGCAAGCATATTTTTTAGCCTGATACTGACCCTCGGCCTGCTGCTCGGCGGATGCGTTTCCGCGCCCGAATCAAACGACCCGCAGGCTGTTTCCTCGTTCAGCGACGATTTCCCCCCCACTCCGGCAACCGAATACACGCCCATTCCAACGCGGGTGCCCTTTCAGCCCGGGGAACTGGTCGAATACATTGCCCAAACCGGTGATACCCTGCCCGCGCTGGCAGTTCGTTTCAATACCAGCGAAGACCAAATTCGTGCGGCCAACCCAATCATTCCCCAAGACGCCACCACCATGCCGCCAGGGTTCCCGATGCAGATTCCAATTTACTATCAGCCCCTATGGGGAACCCCCTACCAAATCATTCCCGATTGGTTATACGTCAATGGCCCGGCGCAGGTCAGGTTTAACACTGCCGAATTCATCAATCAGCACGAAGGCTGGCTAAAAAACTACCGCGAAGCAGGCTTTGAAGGAACGCGCACCGCCGCCGTCATCGTTGACCTGGTAGCGCGCAACTTCAGCATCAGCCCGCGCCTGCTGCTGGCCATGATTGAATATCAGTCTCAGGGATTAACCAACCCCAACACCCCCGATACGGTCTTTTTCCTGGGCTATCGCAACAACAACTACAAAGGGTTATACCTGCAACTGGTTTGGGCCGCCAACACCCTCAATAACGGCTACTACGGCTGGCGCAGCGGACGCCTGCGCGAATTTGAAACCCCCGATAAGCGTATTCAACGTCCCGACCCCTGGCAAAACGCGGCCAGCGTAGCCCTGCAATATTTCTACGCCCAACTATACGACAGCCCACTCTATGACCAGATTATCGGCGCAGGCGGGCTGGCTCAAATTTACACCAGCCTGTATGGCGACCCCTGGCAAAATCCTGAACCGCACCTGCCGGGCAGTCTGCGCCAGCCAGAACTAAAACTGCCCTTTGAAAACGGAAAATCCTGGAACTACACTGGCGGCCCGCACACCGGCTGGGGCCTGGGCGAACCATTTGCCGCCATCGACTTTGCCCCGTCGGGCGTCTCAGGCTGCGATTCTTCTGGCGAGTGGATTACCGCCGCCGCGCCTGGGCTGGTCATCCGCTCTGAGCCGGGAATTGTAGTCCTTGACCTGGATGGCGACGGGCAAGAAGGCACTGGCTGGGTTCTCTTCTACCTGCATGTTGGCACCCCCGACCGCGCCCGGGTTGGGCAAACGCTCAACACGGGCGGGCGCATCGGGCATCCATCCTGTGAAGGCGGTTCATCCACCGGCACACACGTCCACCTGGCGCGCAAATACAACGGCGAATGGATTTTGGCCGATGGCCCGCTGGCTTTCAACCTGGAAGGCTGGGTCGCGGCCCGCGGCGCGCGTGCCTACGAAGGCACCCTGACCCGTTACTCGCGCACCGTCACCGCCTCGACCCGCGCAGAAGGAAAAAGTTTGATTCGGGCAGGGGAGTAGGTTCAGTGTTCAGGGTTGGGCGGAGCAACAGGTGAATGATTAAATAAAATACGCAGGCCCGAGCAAATATTGCTCTGACCTGCGCACTGACTACTGAAAACTGGTTACTGGTTACTGTCCACTGGTTACTGAATACTGGCCTTCCTTCACCAACTCCCCGCTGGCCGCATCGCGGATGAAGTATTTCATCTCCATCGGCACAACCTTGCCGAGCATGGCCTGAGCCGGGCAATATTTGGTGGCAGAAAGCTCAATGGCGCGCAAGACTGCCGCTTCTTCGATGTTTGTTCCGCTAAAGTGATATTCAATCACAACATGGGTGAAAACATGCGGATGCCCATCCTGCTGGTCGGCGTGGACTTTGACCTGGAAATCGGCCACATCCTGCTTCTTCTTGCGCACAATCGAAATCACATCCATAGCGGTGCAACCCGCCAACGAAACGGCCATCAACTCGAGGGGGCGAAACCCATCATTCGCGCCGCCCACATCGGGGTGAGCCCCAAGCGGCACTTCAAAACCGGTATTGGCGGTACCGGTAAAGGTCATGCCATTTTTCCAGGTAACTTTTGCATCCATAACAATTTGCTCCTCGGGTAGGCAAGATTGAGCCTGCCGGCTACTCAGATAACAGCGGGGTGACGTATTTCTCAAGCGCCGCCATGCTGATTTGGCCGCTCCAGGTCAGGCGCACCTTTCCCTGACGGTCAATCACAAAGGAAGTCGGCAGGCCATTGACACCATACGCTTTGCTGGCCTTAAAGGCCGGGTCGGGCCAAACCGGAAAAGTCAGCCCATACTGGGCGACAAAATCTTCAACCTTGATGTTGCCTTGCAAGCCATCTTCAATCGCCACAATCACAAAACCCTGCGATTTATGCTTTTCG
>CAZNCT010000226.1:0-4090 GCA_964571615.1 uncultured Anaerolinea sp.
CCATTTTCCAGTCCATTTATTACAGCATGTTTAACTGGAAAGGCTTCGGCCCGGCAGTAGATTTTGTTGGCCTGGATAATTTCAAGAACATCCTGAATGACCGGGTTTTCATGATCGCCCTGCGCAACGGATTGTTGATCATTGCGCTCTCTCTTTTCGTTCAATTGCCCCTCTCGCTGATGCTGGCTGTGCTGGTTGGGCGTGACCTGCCCGGCAGGGTCTTCTTTCGCACCATCTTTTTCCTGCCCTACGTCTTGTCTGAGGTGATTGCCGCGCTGATGTGGCTGTTCATCCTGAACCCAGACCCAGACCGCGGGTTTATCAACGCAGTCATTGCCTTTTTTGGGGGGACGCCCCAGGCCTGGCTGGGAAACACCAGCCTGGTGCTGGTGGCTATTTTTGCGGCCCTGACCTGGAAGTATTTTGGCTATCACATGCTCCTGTTCATGACCGGTCTGCAAAACATTCCGAATGAAATTGAAGAAGCTGGGCGTGTTGATGGCGCGAATGCGTTTCAGAACTTCTTCTTTATCACCTTGCCTTTGCTCGCCAGCACCATTCGAACCTCGGTTTATATCTCGGTGCTTGGCTCCTTGCAACAGTTCATCATGGTCTGGATTATGAGCAAGGGCGGCCCCGTCAATGCCAGTGAGACGATGGCGACCTACATGTACCGCTTTGGGTTTGTCCGCTTCCAATTGGGGTATGGTTCAGCAGTTGCCATCTACATGTTTTTGCTTTGCCTGATTTTCTCCCTCATTTATTTACATCTTACCCGCAAGCCCGATGACCTCTCCGGCATGTAAGAAAGGTGACCTCATGCAAACGACCGCATCCCGCCGCTCGCACTGGAACATGAGCAAGTTTTCACAGCGCTTCTTCCAGTATTTTGTACTCATCGCTGTAGTTGTCATCGTTTTCATCCCTATCATCATGCTGGTTTTTGGGGCCTTGAAAACGCGCGGTGAGTTGATGTCCAGCCCGTACACGTTACCGATGCCGCCGCGCTGGGAAAACATCATTTCCATCCTGACCACGCCCAGGTATTCGTTTTGGCCGATGCTGCTCAACAGCCTGATGGTGATGATTGCCACCACAACCGGGGTATTGGTTTTGTGCAGTCTGGCGGCTTTTGTCTTTGCGCGCCTCGAATTTCGCCTGAAGGGGATTGCTTTTCAACTCTTCACGCTCGGCCTGATGTTCCCCATCAACATTGCCATTCTGCCCGTCTATTTTGTCTTGCGGCAGTTGAACCTGATTGACAACCTGTGGGGCGTCATCATCGTGCAGACGGCTTTTCAGCTTTCGGGCAACATCATGATTTTGCGGGGCTTTTTTGCCGCCATCCCTGCGGAATTGCAGGATGCGGCCTATGTGGATGGTTGCACGGCTTTCGATTTCTTCTGGCGCATTCTGCTGCCGCTCGCCAAACCGGCCCTGGCGGCTGTCGCTGCGCTGACGATGATTATGAGTTGGAACGACCTGCTCGTGCCGCTGGTGGTCATCAATAGCGATAAACTCTGGCCCTTGCCGCTCGGCACCATGCAGTTCCAGGGGCAATATGGACAAGACCTGGCGCTGGTTTCGGCTTTTGTGTTGCTCTCGGCCCTGCCGACGATTGTCTTCTACCTGTTTGCAGAGCGTCAGATTGTCTCTGGCCTGACGGCAGGGGCGGTGAAAGGCTAACCCGGCATGGCAGAAACTTTTCGCAATCCCATTCTGCCGGGGTGTTACCCTGACCCATCGATTTGCCGGGCTGGGGATGATTTCTACCTGGTCACTTCGACCTTTGAATATTTTCCCGGGTTGCCGATTTTTCACAGCCGCGACCTGGTTCACTGGCGCCAGATTGGTCATGCGCTGACTCGCGAGTCACAATTGCCCTTGCAGGAAGTTCATTCTTCGGGCGGGCTGTACGCCCCTACAATTCGCTATCACCAGGGCACGTTTTACATCATCAACACCCTGGTTGGCGGCAAAACGCACTCGGGAAATTTCATCGTTACCGCCAGCGACCCGGCAGGCCCCTGGTCTGAGCCGTACTGGCTTGAGGGCGCGGATGGCATTGACCCCTCGCTCTTTTTTGATGACGATGGCCGCGCCTGGTATGTTGGCAGCCGCATGGCTTCTAACTCTCAATTTGAAGGACACACTGAAATCTGGCTGCAAGCCCTCGACCTGGCCTCCATGCGCCTGGTTGGAGAGCCGCTGGTTTTGTGGGAGGGCGCACTCAAGGGCGCGCGCTGGGCTGAAGCGCCGCACCTCTACAAAATTGGTGAATGGTACTACCTGATGATTGCCGAGGGCGGCACGGGTCATCACCATGCCGTGACGGTGGCCCGCAGCCGGAGCGTTAGCGGCCCTTATGAAGCCAATCCTGGCAACCCGGTTCTTACCCACCGCCACCTGGGGCTGGATTACCCGATTGTTGGCACGGGGCACGCCGATTTGGTGGATACGCCTGCGGGTGAGTGGTGGGCGGTTTTGCTGGCGATGAGGCCCTATGGCGGCTACTTCTACAACCTGGGGCGTGAAACCTTCCTCGCCCCCGTCCGTTGGGAGCAGGATGGTTGGCCGATTTTCAGCCCGGGTGTTGGCAAAGTGGAGTTTGAGATGCCCGGCCCGAACCTGTTGCCGCAAGCCTGGCCCGTCTCTGCGGCGCGGGATGATTTTGAGACCGATAGGCTGGCCTTCGTCTGGAACTCTCTGCGCGCTTCGCCTGACAACTTTGCCAGTCTGACTGAACGGCCTGGCTTCCTGCGCCTGCGTTTGCGTCCTGAGCACCTGGCTGAAAACGCCAGCCCCAGTTTTATTGCTCGCAGACAGCAACATTTTTCTTTCTATGCTCAAACCGAATTTGAGTTTACACCCGCTGCCGGGCGCGAATGTGCCGGATTGGCTTTGAATCAAAGCCCCGATTATCACTATCGTTTTGTGGTGACGCTGGAAACCCAGCCTGTGCTTCGGCTGGTCAAACGCGCCAAAGGTGTGGATGAGATTCTCGCCCAGGCGCCGATTTCCGTCCCCAAAGTTCGCTTGAAGATTGAAGCCCGCGGACAACAGTACAGTTTTTATTATGCCGACAAAGCCGGAAACTGGCGGCCTCTGTTTGAGAATGCCGATGGGCGTATTTTGAGCACCCCGGTGGCTGGCGGATTTTTGGGCGCGTATGTGGGCATGTACGCCAGCAGTAACGGCCAGCAGAGCCGCAACTGGGCCGATTTTGACTGGTTTGAGTACGCCGAGTTGATTGAATGGCTTTATTAACGCATCAAGGAAGTTTTCTATGCAGCCGACCTTCTTCCGTTTTCTTTCATTTGCTCTCCTGCTGGCTTTATTGGCCGCTTGCGCCGGGCCTGCGCCTGTGGTGACGGAGACTGCTCCTGTGCCAACGATTTCCGCAACCCCGACCTCGGTGCACGCGCAATTGCCCCAGGCTGGCGCGTATGAGACCGGTCAGTACCCCAACTTGTTCGCCGAATACCTGGGCAAAAGTGAGGCTGAAACTCAGGCCAAAATTGAAGCGGCTTTTCAGCAGCTCTTTTATGGCGATGATGTTTCGGAGCGTGTTTATTACCCGGTTGGCGCAGATATGGCTTACATGCTTGACACCGGTAACGATGACGTGCGTTCAGAGGGCATGTCTTACGGCATGATGATTGCTGTTCAAATGAACAAAAAGGAAGAATTTGACCGTCTCTGGAAGTGGGCCAAAACCTACATGTACCAGACCGACGGCGGCTACAAAGGCTATTTTGCCTGGCACTGTAAGACCGATGGCACGCAACTGGCTGCCAACCCGGCCTCCGATGGCGAAGTGTGGTTTGTGATGGCCCTGTTTTTTGCTGATGCGCGCTGGGGCAGCGGCGAGGGGATCTTCAATTACCGCGCCGAAGCGCAATCTATTCTGGATGTGGCCTTGAACGCCAGAGAATTGGGCGGCGACCTGGCAACCAACCTGTTTGACCCCGAAACGAAGCAGGTCGTTTTTGTGCCGCAGTTGGGACAGAACTCCAAGTTTACCGACGCCTCGTATCACATGCCGCATTTTTACGAGCTATGGGCGCGCTGGGCCGACAAAAACAACGAC
>CAZNCT010000227.1:0-1422 GCA_964571615.1 uncultured Anaerolinea sp.
GACCCACCGCGACATGGGCCCCAAAGCCCGCTGCCTCGGCCCCGAAGTGCCCGCCGAAGACCTGATTTGGCAGGACCCGCTCCCCGCCCGCGATTACGCCCTGATTGACGCGGCAGACACCGCCGCCCTCAAGGCGAAAATCCTCGCCAGCGGCCTGAGTGTCTCGGAGTTGGTTTACACCGCCTGGTCTGCCGCTTCCACCTTCCGCGGCTCCGATAAGCGCGGCGGTGTCAATGGGGCGCGCATTCGCCTGGCTCCGCAAAAGGATTGGGACGTGAACCAGCCCACGCAGTTGGCCCGGGTGCTGGATGTGCTTGAAACCATTCAGTCTGAGTTCAACGCCTCGGCCTCCGGCGGCAAAAAAGTCTCGCTGGCCGACCTGATTGTGCTGGCGGGCAACGCGGCGGTGGAAAAAGCCGCCAAAGACGCCGGTTTCAGCGTGGAAGTTCCTTTCACCCCCGGGCGCGTGGACGCCGCCCAGGAGCAGACCGACCCCGCCTCCTTCGCCGTGCTCGAGCCGGATGCCGATGGCTTCCGCAACTACCAGAAAGCCGTTTTCAGCGTCAGCGCCGAAGAACTGCTGGTGGATAAAGCCCAACTGCTGACCCTGAGCGCCCCCGAAATGACCGTGCTGGTCGGCGGCTTGCGCGTGCTGGGCGCAAACTACGGCGGCTCGCAGCATGGCGTCTTCACCAACCGCCCCGGCCAGCTGACCAACGACTTCTTCGTCAATCTGACCGATATGGGCGTGCAGTGGCACCCCACGGACGAAAGCGCCCAGACCTTCAAAGCCCACGACCGCAAAACCGGCGAAGTGCGCTGGACGGGTACCCGCGTGGATTTGGTCTTTGGCTCCAACTCGCAGTTGCGCGCCATCTCCGAAGTCTATGCCCAGGATGACAACCAGGAAAAATTCGTGCGCGACTTTGTGGCCGCCTGGCGCAAGGTGATGGAACTCGACCGCTTCGACCTGAAGTAAACCGGGCAATTTTGCCTTTCATGCAACGACCACCCAGAAAGTGGGGCGAAATAGGATTTCGCCCGCGCATCTAGCGGTAATCAGAAACGGCGACCACCAGATAGGTTGGTCGCCGTTTGCTCTAATCGGTTTTCAGGAAAGCCAGTGTTTGATTCGCTCGTTGGTCGATGCCTGGGAATAGCCGCACTCAATCCAGCCGCCGCACGGTTGGATTGAGCAGGGCCGAAATGGCCATCAGGATGGAAAACCCGCCGCCCAGGATGAACACCAGCGCCGGGCCAAGCACTTCGGTGGCCCACCCGGCCACTACCAGCCCCACCGGCATCAGGATAAAAGAACCGGTCTGGTCAATGCTGGCAACCCGCCCCAACTGCTCGTTGGGGATTTTTTCTTGCAGCAGGTGAGTCCAGGCCAGTTGCCCGGCCTGCATGGCGAAGCCATTG
>CAZNCT010000227.1:1452-3857 GCA_964571615.1 uncultured Anaerolinea sp.
CAAGAGCAACATCAACCCGCCCACGCCCAGCCCGGCCTGGACGAGCAGTCCGCGCCGGGGCAGGCGCGCATAACGCCCCAGCCAGAGCGCCGCAATCAGATAGCCCAACGGGAAGAAGGCGTAAATCAGGCCGAGTCTATCCACGCCGCCCTGCACTTCCTCGCCGACCAGGAAGGGCATTGCCACGCTGTATGGCCCGCCAATGCTGATGTTGCTCAGCGCAAAAACCAGGATATTAATCCACAGCCAGGGCAGGGCGGCCACCACCGAAAACCCCTGGCGGATGTCGGCCAGCAGACTGCTCTGCTCACTGGCGGGTGGAGCCGGGATGCCCGCCCGCAAGAGCGGCGAGCTGACCAGCGCCGAGAGCAGGAAAGAGACGCCATTGAGCGCGAAAGCGGCCTCGATGCCGAAGACCGCTATCAGTCCCGCGCCCAGCGCCGGGCCAAGCACCCGTCCCAGGCTGATGCTGATGCTGGTCAGGGCGTTGGCGCTGCCCAGGTCATCCTCCGCGACCACCTGTGGCATGATGGCGGCGAAGGCCGGTTCAAAAAAGGCAGTTGCCAATCCAAAAAAGAGCGCCGCGCCAAAGATGTGCCAGAGTTCCAGCATTCCGGCCCAGCCCAGGACGGCCAGGGTCAGAGCCGCCAGCCCGCAGCCCAGGTCGGAGAAAATCATCAGAATCAGGCGCGGAAAGCGGTCCACAATCGCGCCGCCCAGCAGGAGGAACAAGACCGAGGGCGCCATCGAAGCCATCAGCACCAGCCCCATGATTTCGGCGGAGCCGGTTTCCTGAAAGACCCACCAGGCCAGCGCAATTTCATAGACAAAATCACCCACGCGTGATTGGGTGTTGGCGGCCCAAAGCAGGGTGAAGTTACGGTTTTTCAGGGCGCGGAGGAGGGACATTCGGGAATTGGTGATTGGTGATTGGTGATTGGTGATTGATGATGGGCTTGTGGTAGAGATTTGATTTTCAGAACTACATCTCTCAACCATCAGGAGGCTGGCTTCTCCGGGGTGACTTACCATTTACTTACCAAGAACAGCCGCCAGATTTTCTCTCGCCATTTGGGTTTTGGGATGCTCTTCGCCCAGACGGTTGCGGAAATCGCGCAGGGCGCGTTGGAAGAGGGCGCGGGCTTCCTGCGCGCGTCCTTGCGAGTGTAACATCACCCCCAGGTTGTTGACCGATAGGGCGGTATCGGGGTGGTCAGGGCCGAGGATTTTCTCCTTGATGGCAATCGCCCGCCGAAACAGGGATTCAGCCTCCGCCGGGTCGCCCGCCTGCCAGCGGACGTGCGCCAGGTTGTTCAGGTTTACGGCCACTTCGTAGTGTTCCGGCCCGTAGATGTTCTCAAAAGCAACCAGAGCGCGGCGGTAAATCGGCTCTGATTCGGCGTAGCGCCCCAGCCCGTCCAAAATTCCGGCGTAGGCGCAGGCATCGGCCAGGGGGGTGGGGTGTTCCTCGCCCAAAATGGCGCGGCTGATGTGCCAGGCTTTGCGTCCGTAGGGTTCGCCAGCGGCAAAATCGCCGCGCGCGTGCGCCAGCCCGCCCAGGTTGTGATAGACCGCCGCGACTGCCAGCGAGTGTTCGCCTTCGCTTTCTATCAGGCGCGCCAGGGCCTGCCGATACAGCGCTTCGGCTTTCTCGAATTCGGCGGTGTACTTGTAGAGAATGCCCAGGTTGTTGCGCGCGTCGGCGGCTTCATCGCTCTGCTCGCCAAAACGTGAGACCGCCAGCGCCAGGGCGCGCCGCAGCCAGGATTCGGCTTCAGGATAGCGCGCCAGGTGCCGGTGAATGGCGCCGATTTTGCTCCAGGCCTGCAAACGGATAAAAGCCGCATCATCGTCATCCGCCGCATCGCCCAGGGCCTCCATAATCCGGTCGGCTTCGAGGGCAGATTCCAGCGCGGAATCCATTGCCCCGCTTTGCTCACGGACAATTGCCAGGGCGTTGTGCAGGTTGGCCTGGTTGGTTGAATCGCCGCCTTCAAGTTGGCGGAACAGGGCCAGACATTCCAGATACAGGGCTTCGGCGCGCGCCAAATCGCCGCTGGCGTGCGCCTCGGCGGCTTGCTGGTAGGTTTGCAGGGCGGTTTGGGTCGGGTTGGTCATCGTTTTTGTCAATTTACAGGCATAATGTCATTGCGAGCAGCCTGCTTTCCCGCACTGCGTTTTGGGCAAGTGTGGCGGCGAAGCAATCTCCCAAAGGTCAGCTGTGCCGGTTCGATGGGAGATTGCTTCGGGGCTAGCGCCCCTCGCAATGACATTGGGTCTTGAAGATAAATCCCAATTAACCTTAATCTATATCCGGCCTGCGGTTTCGCTGTGGTTCAGGCGGAAGCCTTCGCGGACGGTGGGCAGTTTGGCGGCGGTCTCGCGGTGGTGCGTGGGGAAGCGTT
>CAZNCT010000227.1:3903-4040 GCA_964571615.1 uncultured Anaerolinea sp.
GTTCAGGCGGAAGCCTTCGCGGACGGTGGGCAGTTTGGCAGCGGTCTCGCTGTGGTTCATGCGGAAGCCTTCGCGGACGGTCGGCAGTTTGGCGGCGGTTTCGTTGTGCTGAAGGGTCAGGCCTTCGCGGACGGTGG
>CAZNCT010000228.1:0-3946 GCA_964571615.1 uncultured Anaerolinea sp.
AGAAGCGCGCGAGAGCTGTAACAGGCCGTCAATCATCCGACTCATATTCAGGACCCCTTCCTGAATGTTGCTAAGGGCTCTCTGGCCGTCGCTATCCAACTGGTCGCGGTAATCAGAAAACAAGATACCGGCAAAGCCGGAGATATGGCGCAAGGGGGCGCGCAAGTCGTGCGAGACGGTGTAAGCAAAACTCTCCAATTCCTGATTGACATGGGTCAATTCACGGGTGCGCTCCTGAACAAGTTCTTCAAGTTGTTCATGCTGACGTTGTAAAGCCAGCTCGGCTTTCCGGCGGGCCGTAATATCCACCAGCAAAATCAACACACGGTCATAAGTCTTCTGATGTTCAGGCAAAACTGACCATTTAATGATGACATGCACAGGCTGACCGCGGCTATCGGGCATTTCGCTTTCAAATTCAATCAGGCTCCAGCTATGCCAGAGTGCTTCCAACTCCCTGCAAAAAGACAAAGGCGGGGTCGGCGGGAAAATATCGGCCAGGGTAGAAACCTGTTTCTGCCAGACATCCAGGCCATCAAAGGCTTTGGCCGTGCGATTGGCAGAGAGAACGCGAATTTTTTTCGGTAGTTCTTCAAAAATACCCGGGTTTTCGGCCTGAAACAAGGCCCAATCGCCCTCGTAGCGCTCACGGTAATCATCCAGAATACGCTTGGCCTGTGAAAAATCTTCCTCCCAAATGGCTACGGGACTGTCATCAAACAAACCACGATAGCGGGCCTCACTGCGGCGCAATTCAGATTCGATGCGCTGGCGCTCTTGCAGTTCTTTTTCTAACTGCTGATTGCTCTGCAGCAATTCAGATGTGCGCGCCTGAATGGTAGCCAGCAGGCGGTCAAAACTTTCAACCAGAATGTTTAACTCGCGGTAAGTACCCATTTCGGCACGTTCGCCCATCGAACGGTACTCTCCACGCGAAGCCTGGTCGGCGCGTTCGGCCAGCCTGGCAATTGGCTCACCAACCCAGTGAAGGGTACTGCGCAGCCCGGCAATAAAGACCAATCCGCTGATGGTAAAAAACAGCAGAGACATGGCGATCAAAAAGACCAGCGGACGAATGGCCAGCCAGACCGGACGGGTCGTGACCACCACCCAGCCATTGCGCATTGGTGCGGCACTGGCCAGCACCCAGATGCCGTCCATGCGCGAGATTTCCACCGAAGCAGCCGAAAAACCGGCCTGAACCAGGGGAGAACCGCTCAGATTGACTTGCTGGCGAACCAGGTCGCGGTTGGGATGCGCAACCAGGGTCGCAGATTCATCCACAATGAATAAGACATCGCCTTCGCGCACCGACATCCGCTGGATGGTTTCTTGCAAGTTGTAGAGGTTCAGTTCACCCACCAGAACCCCCTCCCAGACCCCATTGACGATAATTGGCTGGGCAATGATGACCGCCACATCGTTGACGGCCAGTGAAAAGAAAGTGGAAGAGAAATATGGGCGCAATGTCTCCCGAACCGTTTTGAAATAAGTCTCTCCCGAAAAATCAAAGCCCAGCACCGACTGCGCTTTTTGCGATTGCTGTTCATGCAAAACAACCCCATGCGTATCCAGCAAATACAGCGCAACAAAGCGTGGATAACTGCGATAAGCCTCTTCGAGCAGCCGGGCGCGGTCTTGTTGTGGAAATGAGAAAATGACACCCCCGAGGTTGTCGAGAATGATACGAGTCTCTTCGAGATACTCATCCCCAATACGGGCAATCGTCCTGACAACCATCGATTGCTCATTCTGGACATCTTGATAGACGATAAATGCGCTCAGGGCAATCACCCCGGCAAACATCAGAAACAAAAACACCCCCGGCAAAACAGCCAGGCGCAAGAGAGCACGCTGCAAACTGGGAGGTGACAGGCGGGTCATAAAAAATCTTAAGGCAAATCAGGCAAAAGAACCGTATGTTCTACAAA
Source organism: uncultured Anaerolinea sp. (assembly GCA_964571615.1). Lineage (GTDB taxonomy): Bacteria > Chloroflexota > Anaerolineae > Anaerolineales > Villigracilaceae > UBA8950. The sequence continues at coordinate 1,932 of CAZNCT010000228.1, forward strand.
CTGTCCATTTTCGATGCGCAAAATGTAAACATCGCGCTGAACATCGCCATAAGCATCAAACGTAATTGGGCCAAGCACCCCCGGGAAATTTCGGACCGCATAAAGCGCCTCGCGCAAACCGTCTGCTTTGCCGTCGGTGACTTCGAGACATTTGGCCAGGAGCATGACAACTTCGTAGGCTTGCGAGGTGCCCAACTGCGGAACGCGTTTGAAACGCTGCTGAAATTTCTGCGAGAACTCTACATGGGCCGGGTTCTGGTTATTCTGGTTGTAAAAAGCGCCCAGTTCCAGGCCTTCAACGGCTTGTCCGCCCTTTTCAATCAACTGATTGGTTTGCGCCCAGGACGATGCAAAAAGATGCGCATCCGAACCCGACTGGCGGATGTATTGAGCCAAAACGGCCGTGTCGGCTGCCGAAGCAATCAGCAAAACACTTTCTGGCGTCCGCTCGGCTATCTGGGCCGCAATACTCTTCAGGTCTGTTTTTCCGCCCTGATAGGTTATCAGATGCGTGGTACCGCCACGCTCTCGAAAGTTTGTATCGAACGCATGCCAGAACGACTCAGAAAATGCGCGGTTATTGGCATCATAAATCACCAGTACATCACGAATCTGGTGATATTCTGCCACATGCTGAGCCAGTTTCTGACCAACATAGGTTGTATCGGGAATGAGGCGGAAAAAATAATCATCTTTGCCGCTAAACTCAGAACTGGATGCGCTTGGACTAATCAGCACAACCCCCGCCTGGTTCATCAAATCGAGCACGGCTTCAGTCTGGGCACTGGTGTAATGTCCGATAATGGCAACCACCCCCATTGAGAGTAATTCAGAATCAACGCGGCGGGCTACCTCCGGGTTGCCTTGATCGTCACGGATAACCAGTTCTATCGGGCGGCCACGAATACCACCCCTGGCATTGACCTCGTCCACCGCCATTTGGGCTGCGTCACGCACGTTGATGCCAATATCTGCCTGCTTCCCTGTCAGTTCTACCGATAAGCCAATCAAAATCGGTTCTTTTTCTACGCAGCCGCTGGTTACCCATACTCCTAAAACCACCAACACCACAACAAAAACGCGCCGCATCGTCTCATCTCCTTTTTATTGGAGCGTTCAGGATTGATATGATTATGACACCAAGTTTTCCTTTTCGCAATTGTTCGAGCCAGTTTTGACATGATAGAATCACCCCATGAATGACCTTTTCGACCACGCCATGAACGAACGCATGAAAAACGAAGCCCCGCTGGCAGCGCGGATGCGTCCGCGCACGCTGGATGAATACATCGGCCAGGAGCACATCGTCGGCGAAGGCAAATTGCTGCGGCGCGCCATCGAGGCCGACCGGCTGTTTTCGTCCATTATCCTGTGGGGGCCGCCCGGCACCGGCAAAACCACCCTGGCGATGTGCATTGCCAACCAGACCAGGAGCCATTTTGAAACGCTCTCGGCTGTCCTGGCCGGTAAAGCCGAACTGCGCGAAGTGATTGACCGGGCGCTGGAACGCAACCGCCTGCACAAGACCAAAACCATCCTGTTCGTCGATGAAGTCCATCGCTGGAACAAAGCCCAGCAGGATGCGCTCCTGCCGCATGTCGAAAACGGAACCGTCACCCTGATTGGCGCAACCACCGAAAACCCGTTCTTTGAAGTCAACAAAGCCCTGGTTTCGCGTTCACGCATCTTCCAATTGCGGAATATGAACCAGGCCGAACTGGGGATGCTCTTCGAGCGCGCCCTGAGCGACCCCGAGCGCGGATACGGCTCGCGCCGCATCGCCACCGACCCGCAGGCCCGCGCCCATCTAATTGACATGGCCAACGGCGACGCGCGCAACCTGCTCAACGCCATCGAGCTGGCAGTCGAATCGACCCCGCCCGATGCGGAGGGCGTCATCCATATCACGCTGGATGTGGCCCAGGAATCCATCCAGCGCCGGGCGGTGCTGTACGACAAAGACGGCGACGCTCATTACGATACGATTTCGGCCTTCATCAAATCGGTGCGCGGCT
>CAZNCT010000229.1:0-3922 GCA_964571615.1 uncultured Anaerolinea sp.
CGCCATGATTTCGGCGTAATTGCTGACTATTTCGGCGTAAGGGCGCTGCCAGGTTTTGGTCAGAGTGCTGCTCAGCAGGCTGAGTTCGAGGCCCAAAAAATTGCATAAGCGCGCGCTCAGGGCGGGCCAGCTGGCGCTGTTTTGCAGGTCTTGTTCGTAGTGTACGGCCAGGTGTGGCAGGCCGGGCATGGTTTCGGCAAGTGAACGGTTGTCGCGCAGGCATTCGCTCAGGTTTTGGAGAAAGCGATGGCTGTCGAGCGTGATGGGCAATTCATGCGGCGGGCGGGTCTGATTTGCGCGGCGATGCCAGCGGCCCGAGGCCTGGGCAACACTCCATGAGAAGGTTTGGGCCAGGGCATCGGCGCGCCGCAGGTAAATCATTTGCCAGCCAGCGTGGTGCAGTTTTTTCAGGGTGTCGGCCAGGTGCGGCACCTGACCGCCGGTTTTGAGTTTGAAGCCATACACTGGCTTGCCCGCCTGGCGCGTCTTGAATTCAAGATATGGGTAGGGGTGTTGGCGCACCAACCAGAGCAGGGGCCGCTTGATGCCGGGCCAGGCCGAGGTGTCGAGCAGTTCATCGTCACACCAGATGTCAGAGTGAGAGCGCAACAAATCGACCAGCAGGGTGCTGCCCGAACGTCCGCTGGCGACGATGACAAAGCGCTTTTGGCTCATGGTGTTTCTCCGTCTTTGTTTTGAAACCTGGCAGACAGGCAGGCGTGCCAATAGCCCGCCGCATAGGCCAGGCGGCGCACAGAGCGCAGGCGCGAGGCCTGGCTGTGCCACCCGGATGCATCGCGCAGGGCGTTGCGGCTGGTCTGCCCGGCTTGTCTGAAAGGTGGCTGGCCGCGTTCTTCAAAACTTAGCAGGGCGGCGCTGTACCCGGCTCCGTAGGCGCGGGCGATGAAATAGCCCGGTTTGAGCCGTTCACCGCTGACCCGGTGATGTACCAGCGCCTCGGGCAGGTAGGCCACCTGTCCACCGGCCTGGCGGATGCGTTTTTGCAGTACCAGTTGTTTGCCGCGTCGTCCCAGGCTGGGACGGAAGAAGCCAACCTGTTCGAGCGCTTCCCGTCTGAAGGAGCAATTGGTGCCCCAGATAAACTCATTCGCCGCGAGCAGGCGCGCTTCGGCGCCCAGGTCGAGCCGCGAGAGATGCTTTAGAAAGTCGTCTGCCAGCCAGGCCGGGCGCGTGGATTGCCAGTTTAATTCCACTTTGCCGCCTGCGGCCCAGGCTTCAGGAAAGGCGCTGTAACCGGCCAGTAATCCGGTTAGCCAGCCTGGCGAGGCGACTGCATCGTCATCCAGAAAAGCGATGATTTCGCCCGCCGCCAGCTGGATGGCCCGGTTGCGGGCGCGAGACAGCCCGGGGAGCGGTTCGCTCTCCCAGCGCAGGCCGCCGGGCCAGCGCCGTAAAAGGTCGGCTGTGCCGTCTTGCGAGGCGTTATCAATCACCAGAATTTCATATTCGCTGGCGGGCAAGTTTTGGCGGGCCAGGCTCTCAATGGCTCCGGGCAGAAATTCCTTGCGATTGTGGGTGCAGATGACTGCGCTGATGCGAAGGCTCATCGTTCGAAGGTCTCCTGCCGTTCATCCTGGAGGCTGTTTTGGGCCAACAGGGTGAGTTCCTGGTAGGTGGCTGCAATCTCTGGCGGCAGGGGCGCCTGATTTGCGCGGCTGCGCTGCAAGCCAGGGTCTGGAAAGCCGCCATCGACATCGGCTTCAAGAAATGTGGCAATGCGCTCGAGCCCTGGCGCTGTGAGAGCCTGCTCGTAATGGATGAAGAGCCATTCTCCTGTCTGCCGATGCAGGTCTAAAACGTGGCGATACATCAGGTACCAGACTTGCAGACAGTTGGCATAGTTCATTTTCAGCCCGGCCAGTTTGGGGGCATGCTGAGTCTCGGTCAACATGCTGGCCGCGCTGGCCGCCGGGTGACGAAAGACGCAGATGAAACGGGTTTCGGCCAGCCAGGGCCGCCAGATGGGCAGGGTATAGCAAAAGCGCGGGTCTTTGAAGCAAAACGGTTGGCGCTCTGTCAGGCGGCGGATGCGTGCCTCGATGCCTGGCGGCGCAGGAATGTGGTTGCCGGGTGGAATGCGCGCCAGCCAGCGCTGTCCGTGACCAGGCTGACCAGGGTGGAATATCCGTCTCAACCAGCGCCGCAGCCAGGTCGGGCCAGGGTAGGATGGCGGTCCGGGGACAATTTCGGCCAGAATGGCCTCGTTAATCGCATTGACATCGACATCTTCAAAGAAGCCTTTGGGGTTGGCATTGCGGGCCGGGTGCAGGTTTTCACCCATGAAATAACCCGCGTGCGCCAGGGTGCCAGCCACCATGCTGGTGCCGCTGCGCCCCGAGCCGAGAATGATGACATTGTGCATCTCGTATCCTACTTCTTCTGACCCAGGCGGCGGATGATTTTTTGCGCCAGGGCGCGCAACAGTTGCCGGGCTGGTACCCGGGTCAGGTCGGCAGGGGTTTTTGCCGTGGGGTGTTTAGCGCCATTTTTAGCGTTTCGGTTGTCAAGAATGTGCATCGCCCGCGGGTGCGAAAAGTCCACCCGTCCCTGCGAGTCGAGTTCGTTTAATTCATCCTGGGATGGCAGACGGATGGAGGCCGGGTCGAGTTGTTCGCGCCAGCCGTGCATGCCGCGTGCCAGGGCTGCCGCAGGATGGCGGCGTTGGGCGTATTTTCGGATGGCGTGCGCGATGCTCAAAAACTGGTAATGACGCATTTCAAACGGCAGCGGATAGATAAACTGGTTGGGAAAGTGGACAAAGTGACCCGAATGACTGATCAGGTCAACCGGCTGGGGCTGTTTCTTCCAGGCGTTAACCCGGGCAAGGGGGCGGTTAACGAACGGATAGTACCAGCGCATTGTCTCTTGAAAGTTGGGGTGCTCATGCTCCGGGTTTTCGCGGGTTGGGACAAACGTAAACTCGACAAAGTTAACCGTGTTGTAACCGGCTGCATCCACCCGGGCCAGCGATTCGGCCAGAGTTTGGGCAGGGTCTGGCCCAAAGCGGAATTCATCCGGGTCGAGGTGGATGAACCAATCGGCTTCCAGGCTGTGGGCCAGTTCTTGTTTGCGGCGCAGGAGTTTTTCCCAATCGTGTACCCCGTAGCGAGGCATCGACTCGACCCCAGCAACACCCTGACCGAGGTAAGCGTGGGCAATCTCGAGCGTGCGGTCATTTGATTGATTATCTATCAGGTATAACTCCACTCCCTGGGCGCGATAATGCCGAATACAGGCTTCCAGCACTGGTTCTTCGTTATAAGCGGCGATTAATCCGAGGATGCGCATGGTTTTCTTATTTTTGGGCAAAATCAGGCCACAAGTCAGCATTCAGCGCGGGGCAGAGCGCCAGGGTTTCGGCAACGTCATCGGCAAAGTAAGCGCTCAGCCTGGCCCGCTCCTCGGGCGTGAAGCGCGGCAGGACGTATTCCTTAACGTTGACTTCGCGGTTCAAGTTGTCGGGCACAAAGGTCTCATCCAGTCCCAGAAAGCGATAGGTGCGGCGCAACTCACTCTCGGTTTCGCGCACACAGCGTTCATATTGCAGGATGAGCACCTGTTCGGGGGCATAATACCGAAACAGGCGGCGCAATCCGACCGCATACAGGCTGTACAGGGCGGCTTCGCTGTATAGGGGATATTGCTTAAAGAGCCTGGCCTGGTCAGCATTCAGGCCCTTAAACCAATAGGCCCGGGCAATGTGCATATGGTTGAGATGCGAGAGCAGGCGGTCAATCGGGTTGCGCAGCATGACCAGGATTTTTGCCTGTGGCGCAGCCTGGGCCACCTGTTCAAGTGTATTCGGGTATGAGAGATAACTGGTCGAAAACTCGCCGCAAATTGCGCCGGGCGGAGCCGCAAACATCTGGCGGTAGGTTTCTAACTGCTGTTCGTCGAGCGG
>CAZNCT010000230.1:0-3842 GCA_964571615.1 uncultured Anaerolinea sp.
TGGGGAAGGATGGCAGCGCCAGCCGCTCGAGAAAGCGGCTGGCCTGGGCAAAGGTGGCGTCCATCTCAGAACCCTGTGATGGGCAGGGGCGCCGGGAAGGAACGGGCGCGTACCAGACGGGTGCGGGCGGATTGCAAGCGCTGGTATTGCTCCGTTCCGGCAGCCAGCGCCTCCTCCACGCGCCGGTTCAGGATGGGGATGTCTTCGGGAGCCAATTGGGCCAGGTCCAAGTCTGCCAGTTCGCGGTACAGGGCCTGGACAGGGTTCTCCCCGCTGGGGCAGTTCCGTAGGGCCGGCAGGTTGCCCTTGGCGCCGGCCATCTTCACCACCCGTACCAGCGCTTCGCCGTTTTCCTCCTTGCGCTCGATGCGGAAATTGTCTGTGCCATAGAAGGAAGCCAGCAGGCGTTTTAGCAGGGTGTCGTCCCGTGAAATACTTTCTGGGACGAAGGTTTCCTGGCCTTCGCCGGTCACAACCTTGATTTTCTTTTCGTCGCTCATGGTTAGTTTCCTCCGGTGAAAAAGTTGAACATCGCAATTTGATTACCGGCCGGAGCCTTTCCTGCCGGAGAGAGTTTCCCCGCAGGGGCGCTTGCCGGAACGGCGGACGCGGGAGTGGGTGTAGCTGGAGCGGTTTTGGCGCTCTTTTTACCGGCCGCTGGTTTCTGCTTTGCTTCAGCAGCTTTGTCGCGCTCCGCTTTGGCCTGGGCGCGCAGGGGCAGTTCTTCGCGCAGTTCGGCCAGCAGGTCCGCAATCGCTTCGCTGGTTGGGATGGGCAGTTCAGCGGCGTGGCCGGGCAGGCTGGCAAGTTCATCGCCCGCCAGCAGTCTGATCACCGGCGCATCCAGGTGGTTGCGCGCGCCCAGCATGACCGAGCCATCCGGCAGCCAGACAATGCTGGCGGTAATAGCGCACTTGCCCCACTCGTAAGGATCGTGCTCGATGCCTTCGGGTTTCTTTTCTTCTTTGGGAACCAGGTCTGCTGGCGTCTCCCCGGTTTGAACGGGAGATGCCGCGGGTTGAGTATCGTCCATGATTTTCCTCCGGGTTAGAAGTGCAAACGGGAATGGCTGGATGTGAGATTGCTGTTCCGGCCATAGCCAATCGGATGGGCGTGCCGAATATGCCGGCGGGCATCGCGCTCGTTTTCATAGAGCGGTTTGCCGGTGTGGATGTAGGTCAGGCGGGCTTGCTGGAAAATCGTCCAGCCAATGGTTTCCGGTGCTTCCCGGTAACTGCGCTCGATGCGCATGGAACGGGCTTCGCCGCGTGCGAACAAGTCAGCGGCCTGGTCAAAGGTCAGGGGTTCGCCCGTGGCAGCCAGGCAGGCTTTGAAAGGCAGGACGATCAGATCGGGATTGAAATTGGTAGGAAACATGGTTTCTCCAAGGAAATAAAAACGGCGGAACCGGGTTGAACCGGTTCCGCCGTCAAGGATTGTTTAAACAGGGTTTAGGGTAGTTGGAAATCGTCTTTCAGCGCTTGGAGCAAATCTCCGGGCGTGCCGATTTCAAAGGGTGGGTCTGTTTGAATACGATTTTTTAGGAAATGTTCCTTGTCATGCGTGACAAACCAATCGGGCCTGGCATTCATTGCTTCGGCCAGGACATAGGCATCTGGTGGATAATGAACCAACGTGCGAGCTAATTCTATCTGCCGGGCGGATGGAATATCAGATGTTTCTACTTGCCCTATCGACAATAGTTGCGCAAGGGTGGGTAAGGATGATAAAGCTTTCCGCTGAATAACATCCTGACATTCACGTAGCACGTTTGGGCCAACCACCAGGCGGAGAAATCCAGCTTCGGCCAGCAGGAACAATTTTCGAGCGCCGCCAGTTGTGGATAATACTGCGGAAAAGACAACACTGGTGTCAAGGAAAACCCTATGGCTTTTTCGCGTCATAATCGGCCCGAACCTCTCGCAAAGTAGCCAGCATTGATTCCAGGGATTCGCCAGAGTCTTGCCATTCCCGGGCAAGCTTATCGGCAATTTCGTCAATCCGTGAGCGGCGTGGACTCATCACAAACACTCCATCCCCCAGATCAATCAAGGTCAGGGTGTCGCCTTCCTCTATTTTGTTTTGTTCCCGCAGTTCCTTGGGAAGGGTGATGACACCGCGGCGTACAACTTGTACTTGGAATGTGTTATTCATAATTTTCTCCTGATAATCCGTCAATCCATTTATCAGTATAACGGATTTGCGGATTGTGTCAATTACTTTCTGATAGTTTGCGGCGTAAAGAATTCATCCTTTGTTCTTGCAGTTGCTGCAGGTCAGCGCGGACATTCATTTCATCCCAGCCGGCCCGTTGGGCTTTCTCGAGGTCGGCCAGGAACTCCACAATGTCGCGGCGGTGCTGCTTCTGGAACCAGTGATCCGGGTCAAAGGGCGCCAGGGTGGTGACTTCAATGCGTTCAAAAGTGTGCCAGGGATGGTCATCCTCACGCAAGGCATCAAAGAAACGTTCCTCGATGTTGATCTGCCTGGCGATGAAGAATTCGCCATCCTTCAGAAAGGCGCGGATTTGTTTATCAATTTCAGCAGGCAGCAACAGGGTCTGATTGGTGAAAATAGCTTCCCCGTGCTGTTTGTAATTGGATGCGTCCCGGTACATATAGCGGAACAAGATGTTGGTGGCTTGCGCCCTGGGCTGGGAAAATACGGCTTGTTGATCGGCAAGGTGCAAGCGCCGCGCGGGGAGTTTGGTTTTGGGTTTGATGCCCTTGAAGCGATACAGGGCTGTTCTGCGAAAGGAGCCAGGGGCGAGTGTTCCTTTGCCGGGTTTGAAATTGATGATTGGGTAGGGGGTAATCATGTTTTTGTACTCCAGGGAAAATGAAAAGCCCCCGAAGGGGGAACCTTCGGGGGTGGGAAAGGGGAAGATGGGTTTTTGAAACTTTTCAGACGATGGGGATCGTGTTATTCAAGAATTCGGGGGTGACGTAACCTTTTAATGAGCGCGGCGTAGCCAAGTCAACTTTACACCCCAACAACAATTCCAGTCTCTGTTGTAGTCCAATAAACTCCAGCAATCCAGGCGTTTCCGCAAATTGAACCAGAATGTCGATGTCGCTATTCGGGCCTGCTTCATTGCGCGCCACAGAACCAAAAATCGACAGAGCTGAAATTTTGTAGCGTTTTTTCAGATTTGGGTAATGTTCACTGAGAATATGTTGGGCTTCTGCGAGCTTCATTTGCCTGTACTCCTTCGCTGGATGTTTAACGACATCCTATAATTCGTCAGGGCATTCGTGGTTGGTTTCACCGTCCAGATCACTGAAAGCGGTCAGTTCTTTGTCAGTTTGGTAGGCATCCGCCATCATGTTGGCAGCTTCACGCATCCTGGCTCGCCAATTTTGCTTGACGCGCTCTCGCAGCAGGTTTCGAACCATCTCGGAAACGCCAAGGCCGGCATCTTTTGCCATTTGTTCAAGTGCTATCCGTTCTTCGGGTTCCAGAAAAATTTCGACTTTATCCATCACAGCCTCCAAGAGATGTGAGAATTATAGCCAATCATGATACGGCTGAACATGACACTGCCGCCCAGTTTTCGGTATGACAGTGCCATGTCTTAACCGCCGTTATTCCGCCGATAAATCGCCGATAAACCGCCGTTATTTTCGGCTACTCATCCCAGCCGCTGATGCTGTCCTCGTAGGCAGCCTCCAGCCAATCGTCATCCCCCAGCCGGCAGGCGTTTTCGTACTGCTCGGTCAAGGGGCCTTCGTCCGGTTCGATGTGGCTGTCATCAAAATCACCGGGTTCCGGGCGCAGGATGATGTCTGCCGGAAATTCACCGGCGTTCCAGAGTTCAAGGCTGTCGGTGATAACATAACCAG
>CAZNCT010000231.1:0-2735 GCA_964571615.1 uncultured Anaerolinea sp.
TTTCCTCTACGATGGGGCCGGGGATACGGATCTCGGGAGATCAGGAGTAAGCCATGGGTGAATACAAAGTTAAATTGAATGATAAAAAGCTTCAAGCGGTAAAAGAACTGAAAGACAACATAAGTCAATGCAATCAGCACCCCAAGGATACAGGCGCCAATACCGAACATAGCAGTCTTGCGGCTCTCTGAGCGCAGGCCCCACAAGCCCAGGCCAATGCCAGCCAGGGCAAGCGGCCCGCCACAAATCGGAATTAAGGATAAGCATAAGCTGATCAATCCCAGCGCCGCAGAAGCCAGGGCCATCATTTTGTTGGTACGTTCTTCGGGGTCCAGTGAAGCGGGGTCTATTTCCATTGACTATTCTCCTTGTGCCGTTATGATACCTGAAAGAATTGTTTTGGCAAGATTGCCATGAGATTGAACTGCATTCAGAGCCATCCTGTTGTACAATTGTGACCGATAACATCCCAACTCGCGGAGCCAACATGACCGTCCCTTACTGGGTACAAGACACTGTTTTTTATCAGATATTTCCAGACCGGTTTGCCAACGGCGACCCCAGCATTGACCCGATTAACGTCCAACCCTGGGGCGCGCCGCCCACCATTCACCATTTTCAGGGCGGCGATTTACGCGGGATTATCCAGAAATTCGATTACCTGCTCGACCTGGGAATTACGGCCATTTACCTTAACCCTATTTTTCAGGCGACTTCTTCGCATCGCTACAACACCAGCGATTACTTCAAAATTGACGACAAACTCGGCACAATGCTTGATTTTCACGCTTTGCTCGAGTTGGCGCATCGGAACAATGTGCGGGTTATTCTGGATGGGGTTTTCAACCATGTTGGGCGTGGATTTTTTGCCTTCAACGACCTGCTCGAAAATGGCGAATATTCTCCCTACCGTGATTGGTTTCATGTCCGGCACTTTCCGGTCGATGCTTACGGCCCAGGCGAGGCCTACAATTACGCGGGCTGGTGGAATTTCAAATCTCTACCCAAACTCAACATTCAAAATCCGCAGGTACGCGCTTACATCATGCGCGTAGCGCGTTATTGGATAGAACGCGGCGCAGACGGCTGGCGGTTAGATGTGCCAAACGAGATTGACGACGACTCATTTTGGGCCGAATTTCGGCATGTGGTCAAGTCGGTCAACCGTGATGCTTACTTGCTTGGCGAAATCTGGACTGCTGACCCACGCTGGGTTGGTGAGCGGCATTTCGATGGTCTGATGAACTATCCGGTTAAAGACGCCTTGCTGGCCTGTCTGAACCACCATGAAAACGTAGAAAATTTCGCTGAACGGGTTGAGAGCCTGTTCAAGACCTATCGACGCGAAAATCTGTATGCGATGTATGTGCCGCTCGACTCACATGACACCCCGCGCGCGCTGACCATCCTGGGCGGTCGGCTTGAAAAACTCAAGGCCGCTTTTCTGTATCTTTTTGCCTACCCTGGCGCACCTGCGGTTTATTATGGGGATGAAATTGGCCTGGAAGGCGGCAACGACCCCGACAGCCGCCGCGCCTTTGACTGGGACTCGCGCCACTGGAAAGCCGACCTGCGCGATTATGTTCGCGCACTCATCGACCTTCGCAAACAGCGCCCCAGCCTGCGGCGCGGCGATTACACCCGCCTGGGCTTATCTTCTGCCGAACGCTGGTATGCCTTTGCGCGCGTGCTGGGCGAGGAAAAAACCGTGATTGCGCTCAACTTTTCTGAAACCAGGCGCGATATCCGCGTGCCAGTGCAAGGCATCTGGGCAGAGGGCCGCACCGTGCGCAGTCTGCTCGACAACCAGCCCTTCACCGTCAGCAATGGTCAAATTCTCATCAGTCTGCCGGCCTGGGGCGGCGCCTATCTGGGCTAACGCACCTGGCCAAAACCCTGGCTACGCAACTGACAAGGTTATTTTGATGTGCAAAAAAACAGGCGGCCCAGGCATTTTTCGCCTGGGCCGCCAACCATCAAAGCACCACACACAAAACCAGTTTGGAAAGACCTACGGCGGGGGCAAATAAAGCCAGGGATTGACCTTGCCATAAGAACTGTGCATTAACTCAAAATGAAGGTGCGCACCGCTTGAGCGTCCTGTACTGCCGACAGCGCCAATCACGGCCCCCTGCCCCACACTCTGCCCACAAACCACGTTGAGAGCGCTCATGTGAGCATAGAGTGACTGCCAGCCGTTACCGTGGTCAATCACGACCATATTGCCATAGCCCCAGTCGTTCCAACCGGCATAGACAATCACACCAGCATCAACAGCGTACAGCGCCTCACCCAGCGACCCGGCAATATCAATGCCACGGTGATTGGTTTCAGGCGAGTAATCAAACCCGGAAAGGTAGTGCTTGTTCGACGGCCAGATGAAGTAGCCATATCCGACAGCGCCATCTGAAACTACCCCACAGGCGCCCGGGCCCAACTGACGGGCCACGCCCGGGTTCTGACGTGTCACCCCAATTGGCGCGCTCCATGAGATAAACTCGCGCGTGCCGCCTGGCACAATCAGCCAGGTGCCAGGCTTAATGTTGGGGTTGGAATAATTACCAATCGTGGCCGGGTCGAGGTTGTTGCCAGGGTAATTGATGATGTCCTCAGGCCGAACATTCAGTCCGCGCGCAACGCCATTCAGGCCATCACCCGATTGCCACTCGTAATACGTGCCATCCACAGGCAAAATGTTGAGTTCCTGACCAGGCCGCAGGTTATGCGGGTCATCA
>CAZNCT010000231.1:2761-3787 GCA_964571615.1 uncultured Anaerolinea sp.
ATACGCTGGTTTGCGGTTTCAGACCAAATTTTTCGGCAATCCCAAAAACTGTGTCACCCGGAACAACCGTATATTTGACAATCTCGGTGCGCGGACGGTTTGGAATAATAGTCCGAATCATGGCCATGCGCGCAATCCCGCGATAACTCTCGGCAACCTGTGGAATAGAAGCCAGGCTGATTTCTTCAACAGGGCCAGCATCTGCCAGAGGCAGGTCTGGCAATTGCACACCCTCTGGCGCTGCGCCCGTGAACGACGAGCGCAACAACAGGACAATCAAAACCAGGGCGAAAATCGTCAAAATACTGGTGGAGACACGCAAGATGACATCGCCCAGACCCAGGCGGGCCAGGGCTTCAAGCCAGCCTGTTTTTTCTTGTCGGTCTTGCCTGGGGAGAATTTCGGTAGGGGTTTGTGCCGCGTCTTCCGGCGGATTGGCTGTTTCTTGGAATTCTTCGCTCATTCTTTACCTGTTTTGGTCATCATAACACGGGCGTTCAAAAGCCGTCAAGTTTTGGCTTAAGAAGAAATAAGTACGCCCGCCTTCATAGTATAATTGAAGTTTGCGAGTAATCATTTTGGTCACAGAGACACCAGGCGCGGGGAGGTTTCCCGGCGCTGTCCGTGTCTCTGTGGCTTGAAAGAGGATATTGAATGGAAATCGGCCAGATTCAACACGTTGATATTGACAGCCAGATGCGCGACGCGTTTATTGATTATGCCATGAGCGTCATCGTCTCGCGCGCCCTGCCCGATGCCCGCGATGGTTTGAAACCAGTCCACAGGCGCATTTTATACGCCATGCACGATATGGGAATTCGCTCCAACAGCGCTTATAAAAAATCGGCCCGTATCGTTGGCGAAGTGCTGGGCAAATATCACCCTCACGGCGATGCAGCGGTTTATGATGCCATGGCGCGTATGGCGCAGGATTTTTCAATGCGCTATACGCTGGTGGACGGCCAGGGCAACTTTGGGTCGGTAGATGGAGACGCCCCCGCGGCCATGCGTTACACCGAAGCGCGC
>CAZNCT010000232.1:0-3765 GCA_964571615.1 uncultured Anaerolinea sp.
AAACTCTTCCACATCGACCTGAACGACCAGTACCCTGGCCGCTACGACCAGGATTTGCGCTTCGGCTCGCGCGACCTGAAGGCCGCCTTCTACCTGGTCAAATTCCTGGAAGATGTCAAATACGACGGCTCCCGCCACTTCGACGCCCACGCCTACCGCACCGAAGACTTCGAGGGCGTCAAGGACTTTGCGCGCGGCTGTATGCGGACGTATCTCATCCTGAAAGAAAAAGCCGCCCAATTCAACGCCGACCCCGAAGTGCAGGCGCTGCTGGCCGAAATTAACGCTGACGACGGCAGCATGAGCGGATTCTTTGGCAAGTACTCCCCCGAAAAAGCCGCCGCGCTCAAGGCCCAGCCCTTCGACCGCCCCGCCATCAGCAAACGCGGCCTGAAGTACGAGCGCCTCGACCAGTTGACGATTGATATTTTGACGGGTGTTCGCTAAATCCGGAAACGGCAGGCGAATCAAGGAGACAGGTAGATAAGGAAACGGGTACTTCTCCACCTGTTCACCTGTCTACCTGTTGCTCGCCCCCGGTTACTTTACAAAAGGAGCGCCCATGTATTACATCGGCATCGACAGTTCCACCACCGCCACCAAAGCCCTGCTGATGGATTCTGCCGGGCGGGTTTTGGCGGTGGCGGCCAGTGAATACCCCTTCGAGACGCCGCGCCCGCTGTGGAGCGAACAACACCCCGACCTGTGGTGGCAGGGGGCCCAGAAATCCATCCGCGCAGTGCTGGCGCAAGCGGGCATCGACCCGGCCCAGGTCGGCGGGGTTGGGCTGACCGGGCAAATGCACGGGCTGGTCTTGCTGGATGCAGACGGCAACGTCCTGCGTCCGGCCATCCTGTGGAACGACCAGCGCACCCAGGCCCAGTGTGACGAAATCCACCGCCGGATTGGGCGCGATAAATTCATCCAGATAACCGGCAACGTGGCCCTGACCGGCTTCACCGCGCCCAAGATTCTGTGGGTCAAGGAGAACGAACCGGAAATCTATGCCAGGGCCGCGCACGTTCTGCTGCCCAAAGATTATGTGCGCTACAAACTGACCGGCGCGTATGCGATGGACAAAGCCGATGGCGCAGGCACGGTCCTGATGGACTTGAAAGCCCGCGACTGGTCGGAGGATGTGCTGGCGGCGCTGGATATTCCGCGCTCGTGGATGCCGCCGCTTTATGAAGGGCCGCAGGTCACCGGGCATTTGAGCGTTGAAGCGGCGGAAGCGACCGGACTTCGGGCCGGCACGCCCGTCATGGCGGGCGGCGGCGACCAGGCGGCCCAGGCCGTCGGCGTGGGGGCGGTGACGGAGGGTATCGTGGCCCTGACGCTGGGCACCAGCGGGGTGGTCTTTGCCACCGCCAACGGCGCGTTCATCGAACCGCAAGGACGACTGCACGCCTTTTGCCATTCGGTGCCGGGCAAGTGGCATCTGATGGGCGTCATGCTCTCGGCGGCAGGGTCTTTGCGCTGGCATCGGGATACCTTTGCCCCCGGCGTTGGCTTCGACGATTTGCTGGCCCCGGCGGCGGAGATTGCCCCCGGCGCGGAGGGCTTGCTCTTTCTGCCGTATCTCACCGGTGAGCGCACTCCGCACCCCGACCCGCTGGCGCGCGGCGCGTTTGTCGGGCTGACGGTGCGGCACGGGCTGGCGCACATGACCCGCGCCGTGCTGGAGGGGGTGGCCTTTGGTCTGCGCGATTCGTTTGAGTTGATGAAGTCTTCGGGGTTGGGTGAGATAACCCAGGTGCGCGTTTCGGGGGGGGGGGCCAAGAGCCCGCTCTGGCGGGGGATTCTGGCGGATGTGTTTGGCTGTGAACTGGTGACGGTCAATACCACCGAGGGCGCGGCCTACGGCGCGGCCCTGCTGGCGGCGGTGGGCGCGGGAGAATATGTCAGTGTAGAGTCGGCTTGCGAAACGGCGGTGAAGGTCACGGGGAGCACGCTCCCTGATGAGAAGCGCGTAAAAGCCTACGATGCGCTCTACCCGCTTTACCGGGAACTGTATCCGGCGCTGACATCCACCTTTCAAAAAATAAGCGCGGCCTGATGACAGGTCAAATCTAAAAAAAAAAGACGGCGGCCCGTTGAGTGGCTGCCGTCTTTTGGGTTGGCTATCAATGTTATGCTGGCGCGGCCTGGGCGAACTGACTGTTATACAGGCTGGCGTAGAAGCCGTTTTGGGCCAGCAGGTCTTCGTGTTTGCCTTGTTCGACAATGTCGCCCTGGTTGATGACCAGTATCCAATCGGCATCGCGGATGGTGGAGAGGCGGTGAGCGATGATGAAACTGGTGCGTCCGCGCATCAGGCGGCGCATGGCTTCTTGAATGAGCAGTTCGGTGTGGGTATCAACGGAACTGGTGGCTTCGTCCAAAATCAGCATGGGCGGGTTGACCAGGAAGGCGCGGGCGATGGTCAGGAGTTGTTTTTGTCCGGCGGAGATGTTGCTGGTTTCTTCGTTGAGTACCATCTGGTAGCCGCCAGGCAGGGCGCGGATGAAGTGGTCGGCGTGGGCGGCGCGGGCGGCTTCGATGACTTCTTCTTCGCTGGCGTCTTCGCGCCCGTAGCGGATGTTGTCTTGAATGCTGCCGTTGAACAGCCAGGTGTCTTGCAAGACCATGCCAAACTGGCGGCGCAGGTCGGCCCGTCGAAATTCGCGGATGTCGCGCCCGTCAAGCAGAATGGCGCCGTCGTTGACGTCGTAGAAGCGCATTAGCAGTTTGACCAGGGTGGTTTTGCCTGCGCCGGTTGGGCCAACGATGGCAACCCGTTTGCCAGGTTCGATTTGGGCCGAGAAGTCTTTGATGACGGTGGTTTCGGGCTTGTAGCCAAAGCGCACTTTGCGGAATTCGACCTGTCCGCGGGCGCGTTCGAGGGCGGCGGGGGTTTCGGTGTCGCGCACTTCTTCGTCTTCTTCAAGGAATTCAAAGACACGCTCTGCCGCGGCGGCGGTTTGTTGCAGCACGTTTGAGATGTTGGCCAACTGCATGATGGGTTGGGTGAACGAGCGCACGTACTGGATGAAGGCCTGAATGTCGCCAATCGTAATCAGGTTGCGCACGGCCAGGTAGCCGCCCAGGACGACGACGCCAACATAGCCCAGGTTGCTGACGAAGTTCATCATCGGCATCATGACGCCAGAGAGGAACTGCGATTTCCAGGCTGAGCCATACAGGGTTTTATTCAGGTCGTCAAATTTTTCGATGCTGCGGGCTTCGCCGTTGAAGGCTTTGACCTCGACATGCCCGGCGAACATTTCTTCGATGTGCCCGTTGACATGCCCGAGGTAATCCTGCTGTTGTTTGAAGTAGCGTTGCGAGCGGGTGACGATGAATTGCACAATCACCAGCGAGAGCGGAATCATCAGGAGCGAGACCAGGGTCATTTGCCACGAGATGCTCAACATCATGAGCAAGACGCCGATGACGGTGGTGACGGAGGTGATGATTTGCGAGAGGCTCTGGCTGAGGGTTTGATTGACTGTGTCCACATCGTTGGTGATGCGCGAGAGAATTTCACCGTGATTGGTGCCGTCAAAATAGCGCAGGGGCATGCGGTTGATTTTTTCGGCGATGTCGCGGCGCAGGCGGTAGGTGATGTCCACGGCGACGCCGGTCATAATCCAACCCTGAACATAGGCCAGGATGGCTGAGATGACGTATAGCCCGAGCGCCAGGAGCAAAATCTGGCCGATGGCCTCGAAGTCAATGCCTGGGCCAGTGCCTGAAATCTGGCCCATGACCCCCTCGAACAATTTG
>CAZNCT010000233.1:0-3661 GCA_964571615.1 uncultured Anaerolinea sp.
CTCGATGCCGGTGTAGCCTTTGACCTGCCAATCTACCCAATCGATGGCCTCTTCGCCAATGGCCGGACAGGCTTTATCGGTGGGGTGCGCCAGGAACGACAGCCCCCCTGCGCGCCGGACGTTGTCTATCAGCAATTGCGGGTCGTGGGCAAAGGTCGCCAGTTCGCGCCCGGCGTTGAAAACCAGTAGATGATTTTTCTGCGGCTGGCGGGCCTGGTCGTGAATTTCCTCGCCCACCAGCATCAAGACACGTTGTTTGCCTTCACGAAAGTACTGCTCTGCGCCCGCAACCAAAATGTTGTGGTCTGTGACAATGACTACATCGACCCCAGCGCGCAGGGCCGCCTGACCAATATCGCGGTGCAGGCCGCTGCCGTCTGAGTATTGGGTATGCATGTGCAGGTTGACAATCAGTTCGTGCATGTTTTCTCGTCCCTGAAGTTCAGGGCATCATTATCTCACAAAACCGGTCTGTTTTTCAACGACCCTGCTAAAAAGCAGTATAATCCGCATTCCGAGGAAACATTTATGCCAACCATTTATCCATTTACTGCTATTGTTGGTCAGGAGCGCATGAAACGCGCCCTGATTTTGAACGCCGTCGATACCCGCATCGGTGGGGTACTGATTCGCGGGGAGCGCGGCACCGGAAAATCGACCGCTGCGCGCGCCCTGGCGGCCCTGCTGCCCAAAGTCAAAGCCGTTAAAGATTGCCGCTTTGGCTGTGACCCCGACCAGCCGAACACCTGGTGCACCGAATGCAAAGAACGCGCCGCAAATGGGCAGGAACTTCCCTACGTCATCCGCCCAATTCCGTTTGTCAACCTGCCGGTTTCCGCGACCGAAGACCGTGTGGTGGGTACGCTCGACATCGAAAAAGCCATTCAAAAGGGTGAGCGCCACTTTGAGCCGGGCGTGCTGGCAAATGCCAATGGCGGCCTGCTCTACATCGACGAAGTCAACCTGCTCGACGACCACGTCGTTGACCTGCTGCTCGACTCGGCGGCGATGGGCATGAACATTGTCGAACGTGAGGGCATCTCCTTCTCGCACCCCGCCCGTTTCATTTTGGTTGGGACGATGAACCCCGAAGAGGGCGACCTGCGCCCGCAACTGCTCGACCGTTTTGCCTTTTCCGTTGATATTACCGGGATTCGTGATACTCGTGAGCGGGTCGCCATTATGGAACGCAATCTCGGCTACGAGGCCGATGCCAACGCCTTCCGCCAGGCGTTTATTGCTCAAGAAGAAGAACTCTCGCACAAAATCGAACTGGCGCGCAAACTGGTTGGACAGGTGACGCACACCAAGCGCGATATGCTCTCCATTGCCGCCCTGACCTCCTCCCTGAACGTGGACGGCCACCGCGCCGACCTGGTGATTCTAAAAGCCGCCCGCGCCCAGGCTGCTTTTGAGGGCCGCACCCACATCACCGACCTCGATATTGCCCTGGCCGCCGAACTCGCCCTGCCGCATCGCATCAAGCGCGGGCCGTTCCACCAGGCCGAACTGACCAGCCAGCAGTTGCAGGAACGCATTGAGCAGTTGGTTGGGCAGTCTGTGCCGGATGACTCGCAATCCGAGCCGGGCGAGCCTGAAAACGCACAGGAAAAAAAAAGTCGGTCTTAGAAAATTCGATGGAAGATGACTCTGCGGAGGCCGGGACACCCGAACCGGCCCCGCAGGATGTCTTTGCAGACACCAACGCCAACTGGTGGGACGGTGGCAAAAAGGTCAAGACAGGCGAGACCTTTGCCCCGCGCAAGTTGGATACCCCCCTCGATAAACTGACTCGCAAAAACGCCGGGCGCCGTTCGCGCACCCGCACCGACCGCAAACGCGGACGGTATATCATGTCGCGTCCGGCCAATGGCAAGACCAGCGACATCGCCTTCGACGCCACCATCCGCGCCGCGGCTCCTTTCCAGCGCCGCCGCGAAGAACAGCGCAAACACATGGCCTTTGCCATCCTGCCGTCTGATTTACAGCGCAAGATTCGCGTCAAGCGCATGGCCAATCTGGTCCTGTTTCTGGTAGATGCCTCCTGGTCGATGGCGGTTGCCGAGCGCATGAACGCCACCAAGGGCGCGATTCTCTCTTTGCTGACCGATGCCTACCAGCGCCGCGACCGGGTTGGGCTGATTGTCTTCCAGAAAGACCGCGCCACGCTTGTCCTGCCGCCGACCAACTCGGTGCAGCTGGCCCAGCGCGCCCTGATGGATATCCCTGTCGGCGGCAAAACCCCGCTTTCGGCGGGTTTGCTGATGGCGTATGATGTCCTCCAGCGCGAAAAACGCCTGCATCCCGATGTCCAGCCGCTCTTGCTGGTGATGACCGATGGCGCGGGCAACGTTTCGGTCGGGACCATGTCGCCGCAGGAGGAATCCCTGCGCTTTGCCGAAGCCATTGCCGAGCAAAAAATCCGCTCGGTGGTGATCAATATGGAACACGCCGCTTTTGACCAGGGCCTGGCCCAGCAGCTGGCAGAGCATCTCAAGGCGCCATGCTACAGCCTGGGTGAAATTAAGGCCGAAAATCTGTATCACACCGTGCGCGAAGAGATGAACAACGCCGGTACAAAACGCTGACCGTAAAAACAAAAAAGGAGTGGATGAGCAAAAAAACTCATCCACTCCTTTTTTTATGCAATTTCCTTACTCAACAAACTTGTAGCCCTGCGCTTCAAGATATTTGCGCTCTTTTTCTTTGTGAATTTCAGCCAGTTTTGATTTGATTCCCAGCCATTCTTTGCCATCCAGCGGATACCAGTGCAGTACCAGGAACGAAATAAAGAGCAAAATGCCCGGTACGAGCACCCAGCCGAGCAAAATGCCGGTTTCGGCGCTGGCCGATTGCAGGCCTTTGCCGAGCGTCTGGTCGTAGCCAAAGGCCGCCATAATGGTCAGCATGACCCACTGGGCAATGCTGATGGCCGGTTTGGTCACCAGGCTGTTGACGCCCGCATACATGCCTTCGCGGCGCAGGCCGGTGCGATGCTCGTCCATGTCAATCACATCGCCATTCATCAGCGGAATCAGATACATGCCGCCTGCAAAGCCCAAGCCGAACAGGAAAAACCCGAGCGTGGCGGCCAGGCTGTTTTGTCCTAAAACGGCCATGACAAAACAACCAATTGCAAACAAAAGGCTAAAAGCCCGTGTGCTGAACTTGACGCCCCACGGCTCGCGGCGATTAATCCACAGGAACACGCCGCCGACAATCCCAACCGCCAGCGCGATGTAAAGCGGCGTGCGTTCGACATCAATCTCGTCAAAGTAGTACCACAGGCCTTGCATCAGGGCGGTCTGTACGAAGATGATGGTGAAACTGAGCACTTCAAAAATCACAAATGAGCGGTTTTTGAAGCATTCCACCAGCGCCGTCAGCAGGCCGGGCTGCTCATCTTCCTGGGTATAGTGTTTTTCTTTGTAGAAAAAGGTGCTGGCAAAGATAATCAGTCCCATGCCGATTGCAAACAAAATCATAAACCAGCGGAAGAAACTGATTCCGGCTATATCCCCGACTTCAGGTTTAATCGTCGCTTCAATTGCCACCGGAACAACAATGGTAAAGACCATGAAGATGATTTTCCAAACAAAGATGCTCGAACGAGCCTTGTTTGAAATCGCTACTTCGTAAGGCATGATGTACAGGCTGGTGG
>CAZNCT010000234.1:0-3652 GCA_964571615.1 uncultured Anaerolinea sp.
TCAATGGTGTGGAAAACGAAAACGGGCGCCGCCCTGGAGTTTTCCAGGGCGGCGCCCGTTTTTTCTTTGGGGAACTGCGGGTTGTATATCAGATGGGAACGACCTCCTTGAGCGGTGCGGAAACACCCAGATGCTCCGCCAGCCAGGCATGCAGCACCGATACAGGCAGAACAATCAGGCTGTATCGGCGGCCGCTGGCTGAAGTGGCGAAGTATCCGGTATGGGGACCAAACAGGGTGCGGACGGTGGCGCTCTCTTCCAGCATCACGATGCGGCTGGTGCGGATGGACTGGCCGGATTCAAGCAGGCCGCGCACGGGTTTGTTGAGCACGGGATGAACAAAGGTGTAGATGGTGGGATCGGGCATGTGTGTTTTCCTTCGGGATGGGATGGAAATGATGAAACAATGGGAAATGCCCAGCGTGAGCCGGGCTTTGAAAGGGGGGGAGAAATAAATTGTGGGATGGGGTCAGACAAACGGGATTATAGGGGCGTGAATCGCAGCTGTCAACCGACGTTGGCGGCATTGAATTTATAATGGCTGCAATTATTTTTTTTGGATGGCGGATATGAAAAATCTGGATCGGTATCGTGGTTGTTTGCTGGGTCTGGCCGTAGGGGATGCGATTGGCACCACCGTGGAGTTCAAACCGCGCGGCACTTTCCCGCCGGTGACGGACATGGTCGGGGGCGGCGCGTTCAATCTCCAGCCCGGGCAATGGACGGATGACACCTCGATGGCCCTCTGCCTGGCGGAAAGCCTGGTCGAAAAGAGCGGCTTCGACGCACTCGACCAGATGCAGCGCTACCTGGCCTGGTACGAAACCGGCTACCTGTCGAGCACGGGCCGCTGTTTTGACATCGGCAACGCCACCCGCCAGGCGCTGGAGAAATTCAAGACCACCGGAAATCCAAACAGCGGCTCAACCCATCCGTCCAGCGCCGGCAACGGTTCACTCATGCGCCTGGCGCCGGTGGCGCTGTTCTATGCACCCGACAAGAAACAGGCCCGAACCTACGCTGTGCGGAGTTCCCGCACCACGCATGGCGCAAAAGAGTGCCTGGACGCCTGCGCACTGATTGCCGGCATGCTTGTGGCGGCATTGGCGGGACGCTCGAAGGAATCCATCCTTTTAGATGCCAGTCTATCGGGAATTGTCTCGGAGAAAATTTTGGCGATTGCCCGTGGCGGTTATCGCGACAAAGCAGTGCAGCACATTCGCGGCAATGGTTATGTGGTTGATTCGCTCGAAGCCGCTCTATGGTGTTTTTGGACAACCGGCACGTTTTCGGAAGCCGTGCTGGCCGCCGCCAATCTGGGCGAGGATGCCGATACAACTGCGGCGATTTGCGGCCAGATCGCCGGCGCACATTACGGACGATCCGGCATCCCGAGGCCCTGGCTGGAAAAACTATGCCTGTGCGATTACATCACCAGGCTGGCGGACAAACTGGCAACCCAGGCACCCTGAAATCCGGCTTTCGCGCAAACATTATGGTTCCTTTCGAGCAGCACGTTGGCGGCAGGCCAATGCCAAAAAAATTACCGGGACATCCCCCCCTATTTACCATTGTGTGAACCCGGGAATTTAACGCAGTTTTCGCCTTGATTTTCAGCGTCTGGCCGCCCGCAAACCAGAGGAGGCCCGGTAAACAGCGCAAGCCGGCCAAACCGGTTTTTCCAGCCAATCTCGTGCGCCGGCATCCCACTCTCCAGACGGACAAACAATACAGTCCCCCGATACACCTTGCAACAGGGTGTATCGGGGGACTGTTGTATTCCGGCAGTTCAGCGACACCACCCGATACACCCTGTCCCGTCTTTTACTATCATCCCCCGCATGACTGAATCCTATCAGGAAAAACGCGAACGCATGCAACGGGCGCTGGCCAACCTGCCGGAAGATTTGCGCGGGCGCGTGTCCCTGCGCAACGCCGAGGCGGTGGCCGCGCTGCCCCCGGAAGCCCAGCGTACGCTCGCCAGCGCCCTGGAGCGCGGGCTGGTCAAGATTTCCGTGGCGCTGCGCATGCTTGCCGGGGATCCGCAGGCCAGCCTTGAAACGTTACTGCCGGATGCCTCCCGCAAGGGTGTATCAGGTTCCGCCCGGCAGCCCGTCTCGGGTGTGTCGGGTGCATCGGCGGACAATACCCCCGCCCTGGCCGCCCTGCTGCGCACCTGCTACCCCGACATGCCGGAAGTGGCAGCCCGGGCGCTGGCCGAAGCGCCAGCCCTGGCTGAACTGCGGGCCGTATATGGTGCGCAGGAAGCCCTGTTCTCATCCCGGCTGGTGCACCCAGATTTTGTCATTGTTGCTTTCGCCGGCCTGATCCAAAACATGCAGGAGCGCCTGGACGGACTGATCGAACAAACCCCCGCCTACCAACAGGCCCTGCATCAGAGCGGCCTGGACTGGAATTCATAACCCCAAGGAGAAACCATGTTCAAACGTATTGCAAGCGCCGGCGTGAACATCATCGTGCTGGGTGTCTCGGTCGTCATCTTTCTGGCGGCCTTTTTCCTGCTGACCACGATTGGCGCGGCCCAGCGCCCGCCCACCATCACCGTCCTGACGGCCACCCGCGACCTGTCCATCGGGGAAGTCATCACTCCCGACAGCCTGGCCGAAAAGACCGTCTTTGAAGATGACAATGCTGCTTATTACATTCCGGCAGACGAAGCCGAAGCGGTGGTGGGCGGCATCGTGGCCCAGCCCATCTTCGCCGGTCAGCCGGTTTTCCGCAGCGCGATTGTCGCCAAAGCCGCCGAAGAGACGCGCCTGTCGGCCGTGCTGGCACAATATCCCGGTCATTCGTTGTTCCCCCTGCCGCTGGATGCCATGAACCTGGTCGCGCCGGATGCAGCATCCTTCCTGCCCGGCGACCTGGTCGGCGTCACGGTGGTGATTGCCTCCCGCCCGCACGAACAATCCACCCCGACCCCCATGCCGGAAGCCGTGCTGGTGCCGGCCAACCCGCAGCCGGCCGCAACCCCCTCATCTGCCGAAAGCGCTCTGGCTGAAGCGCTCGCGCGCACCTTCCCGCCGCTCGCCAAAGACCTGTTCCCGATGGGTGTGCGTGTGATTTCCGTGCAGGGCCTGCCGGTCCAGACCACGGATGAGAATGGCGAAGCCTCCACCAGCACCTTCAATGATTTTTCGCAGACCCGTATGCTCATCCTGCTCGTGCCGAACGAAGCCCGCGAAGTGCTGGCGCTGGCCCTGCAGCAGGGCGACAAACTGGTTGTCTCGTTGATGGCGCGTGGCGACGACAACCCGACCGCCGGTTTCACTTACTGGGATTTTGAAGACCAGTTCGAAGCCGACCGCGAGGATGTCCTGAAAGGCGGCCACTGATGCAGGTATTACTTTTGGGCGCCGGGACTGTCACATCCCGGCTGGGACTTTTGTTTGCCGAACAGGGCCACGCTGTTGTGGCCCAGGTGGCGGCCTTCACCCCCCAGCACATCGACCTGTTCGACTTCCGCGCGATTGTGGTGATTTCGCCCGAGTCATCCGTCTCGCCGGAGAGCCTGGTAAAAGCCGCCGAGCGCGGCAAGCTGATTTTTGTCGTCGCCGGAACCGGAGATGGCATGGCCTCCTGGGCCAACGGCGCGGGCGTGGCGGCCGTGGCTTATCCTCCTGCGGATGGCGAT
>CAZNCT010000235.1:0-3571 GCA_964571615.1 uncultured Anaerolinea sp.
TCGTCTGTTGAGCCGCTTTCAGAGCCTGCCACTGCCCGGCATGCTACAGGTAGAGGATGGCGTCAACCAGTGGTTTGTCTTTTTGCCCGGCAATCACCAACCCGCCAACCAGGTGCTGGATATAGCGGTAGGGCAGTTGGTTTCAGACCCGGCACAAATTGCGTCGGCCCTCGAAAAACCCGGGGAGACAATCCGCATTGCCTACTACCCTTATCACCCAGAACAAAGCGCCTGGCAAGAATACTGCCTGCACATCAACTTTTGTGAAATCAGCAAAAACATCCTGGAACGATACAGCCAAATCAGCGGGCGCGCGATGCTTCAATCTCTGGTACGCACAATGAATTACTTTGTTGGCAAATACAACTGGCCCATCACGTTTCAGTCCGACAACGTAAACGGAATCCTGGTGTTACCTGACCTGGAAGAAACTATTCAAACCTACCAATACATCCTGTCTCATTTATGTTATCAGGTCAACCTGGTGGTCGGCAAGAAATTAATGCGCTACATGCTAACCGAATTTGTCAGCCAGATTGCATCGGAGCGACAGGCCAATATGCAGAAACTACTTCCCAACGAGTACGACCTTGCCATCTCATTCGGAGGCTGAGTCTATGCGCGGATCGTTGCAACGTCAGCAGGAACTGGTCATCTTCATGGCCGTGATTGTCCTGCTCTTTCTGATTTACATTTGGGTCTATCTCGTTTCTCCGCTCGGCGGAATGGGCAATGAGTTGGTGCTGAATGTCATCTATACTGTCTTTGTGGCTTATCCGGTCTGGCTGCTATGGCGAATTCAGCGATTTTATGGGTCTTCTGAAGCGCCTCGCCTGGTATGGCAGGACTTTCTGATCGGGTTTGGCTTTTTCCTGATTGGCGAGATTTTATGGGCCTATCTCAACCTCACCCAGGTGCAAGTGCCTGTGCCATCGCTGGCCGATTGGTTTTATGTGGTCGGCTACTTTTTCCTGACAAGCGGCCTTTTGCGCCAATATTTCTTGATTTTTCCAAACCGAACAAACCAACAACTTCTGTTTGCAGGGATCACCATCCTGTTGACTTTTACGCTATCTGCCCTGTTATCAAGAAGCGTTACAGGCGCATGGACAACCGCTGGCTTTTTCGAATTCCTTTACCCGATTTTTGACCTGATGCTGGCGGTGATTGCTTTTCACCTGTTGCACATCCTGCAAAAAGGGACACTGGCGCGGCCCTTTTGGGGATTCGTTGCCATGTTCGTTGCAGACCTGATTTATGCAATCATGCTGCAATCAAATGCCTATGCCTTCCTGCTCAGCCAGGCCGATATGAGCCGCCTTTTTTCAGATATCGCCTACAACCTGGCTTACATCGTCTTTGCAATTGGCTTCTGGGGGCATTACGCAAACCTCAACTTTGGCACCGAGGGTCAGCCATAAGCGGGAATACCACCAGTTTATGCAGGCAATCAAAAGCGACCGCCAGAAACGCGGTCGCTGTACTTTTTCAGGGAGTTGAACAACAACTCTTCTTGCCTTTTTACAAATGCCCTTCTGCCGCTCGCTGCTCGTCGTAGGCTTTGACATCAGCCACCGCCTTTTTGACATTGACCAGCGGCAAAATAAGCAATCCGGCCACAAAGAAGAAAATCAACGACAGCAAGGCCGGGCGCAAACTGCCAAATACCTGGTTCATCAAGCCAAAAATCAGTGGGCCAATCCACGAGGTGCCACGCTCAGAAACCTCATAAAAAGAGTAAAACTCGGCTTCTTTTCCCTTCGGAATCATTTGTGCAAACAAACTACGGCTAATGGCCTGACTGCCGCCCAGCACCAGCGCAATGAAGAAACCCATCCCGTAGAATTGCGCCACCCGGCTTTCACCATATAAGCCGACATAGGTGTAAATCACCACTGCCGACCAAATCACCAGGCTGACAATAATCGACTCTTTGGCGCCAATTTTTCCGGCCAGCCAGCCCCACAGAAGCGCTCCGCCAAAAGCCACAAACTGAATCATCAAAATTACAACGGTCAGAGTTTCCTGTTCAATCGCCAGGCCGCCGTTTATCAGCGGGGCAGCGGCAAAGGTGGCCGAAACAGCAATTACGGTCTGAATGCCATCGTTGTAAAGGAAGTAGGCCAGCAGATACTTGAGCGTCTCAGGAAAATGCCGCACCTCGCGCAAGGTCTGACCCAACTGCCTGAACCCAATACGAATATAAGTCTCTCCCTCAGGCAAAGGACGCGCCGCCCGGCGTGAACGCAGCCTGGCCCAGGTAATCAGCGAGAATCCCAACCACCACAGACCCGCCGATGCCAGATTGATACGCACAGCCAGTTCGGTCGGCACCCCAAGCGCATCTCGAAACTGGTAAAACACCAGGTTAAACACCAGCAACAAACCACCGCCAAGATAACCCATTGCCCAACCATACGAGGACACCCGGTCACGGTTCTCTTCGCTGGCAATATCGGGCAGATACGAGTTGTAGAACACCAGGGCCGCGCCAAAGGTCAGATTGGCAATGATGTAAAGCAGGCCGCCCAGCCACCATAAATCACCAGTCACAAAAAACAGGCCTATCGTTGCCAGCGCCCCCACGGTGGCAAAAAACTGCATCATGCGCTTGCGCAGGTGCGAATAATCGGCAATCGCCCCCAAAACCGGCAGGAACAAGACCTGCAAAGCAACCGAAATGGAAACACAATAGGGCAAAAACGAATCGGGCGCAATCGGCAACATGCCCAGGCTGGCGGTCGGCGGCGGATATTGACCGACCAGGGCTTCGCTCCACTCAAGGCCATATTTGGCATAAAACTCAAGATTGGCGGCCTCGCGCACCAGGGACGCCAGGTAAGGCCCAAGAAAAACCGTCCCAACAGTTGTGCTGAATGCCGAGTTGGCCCAGTCGTACATGGCCCAACCAAAGATTTCGCGCTTGTCGTCTGGGCGAGGGCTTGTCTGAGCAGTACCAGTCAATTCCATAAGGTCTCCGCAATGTTAACAGACGCAATCCGCCTGCGCCTGGTCTCATTTTACAATCTTTTGGCGAAAAAAAACGATTTGTTATGCAATTTTTACCAAGACAATCTGCTTTCAGGGAAAAAAATCAGGCATCCACCCGGCGGGCAGCGGCGCGCCGCAAGCGGTCACGGATGGCCAACCCCAGGCCCTGTTCACCGAAATCGCGCGCCAGAATCACCTGCACCCCGGCCTCGTCCAGGCTGCGCAAGCCCGCAAACAGGTTGCGAGCGACTGTTTCGAGGTCGTCTTCTGAACCGAGCAGAAAAACGCGGGCTTCAATACCCGCCAATTGCTGGCCATCTTCGTCGGCCAGCAGCAACCCGACTCGTTCACCGCGCGCGACACGTTCACGCGCCATCGAGGCCATTTTCTCAATTGCCTGAGCCGGAGAACCGCGCCATTCAAAAAGCACCAGCTCGGCGCGCGGCGCATAATGCTTCTCGAGCAAACCGGGCGAAACCTGGGCCAAATCTGGCGCAGCAGGCGAGGCGGTCAGCAAACTTACCGGCCCCAATACCTGCTCAATTCGTTCCCGCGGAATTCCGCCCGGGCGCAAAATGAC
>CAZNCT010000236.1:0-3553 GCA_964571615.1 uncultured Anaerolinea sp.
GACGATGTATCGCGCTCCGGCGCAAGAACAGGGTTCCCTGAACATCGAGATTGGCAGCCAGGTTGAAATGCCGGTTGTGATTCGCGCCTGGCTGGTTGGCCGGGAAAGCCTCCTCGACACCGTCCCGTCCTTGGAGACAAAACCTCTGGCCGAGGCGGAAATTGCCCTGGTTGAAAAGGCGGAGGTGCTCAAAAGCGGCGGACGGGTGAGCGGGCTGAACGGCCGCGTAAAAGTCACCTTCCCGGCCAATGCCCTGGGTGAGACGGCGGCGGTTTTCATCCACCAGCCCCTGCGAGACTCGCTGCCGCCCCACAGCCTGAGCGGCAGGCCCTTCGAGATTACAGCGCGTTCGCTGCAAGACAAGCGGGAAATTAAAACCTTTAACCAGGAAGTAGAGATAGAGGTGGATTATAGTTCCCTGGGCCTTCCCGATGGCCGGGATGACGACCTGGCGTTATATTGGTACAACGAGACGAGCGGCGATTGGGAAGCCCTGCCCTCTTCTGCCGACCCTGAAACGCGCACCTTGCGCGCCCGGACAACGCACTTTACAGTTTTCGATGTCAATGTTCATGACTGGCAGGCCTCCAGGCTGCCGACCCTGGATGGGTTTCAAACCTCCGGCTTTACCGGCGCGGCGACCTTTTCGATGCCGATTCAGGTGCCGCCCGGGCCGGGTGGTTTGCAGCCGAGCCTGACCCTTTCATACAGCAGCCAGGTGGTTGACCAGGCCCTTAGCATCAGCCAGGCCTCGTGGGTGGGCATGGGCTGGTCGCTGGATACCGGCATGGTGGAGCGGAATACGCAAGGGACAACCGACGACACCCGCGACGATACTTTTTTCCTGACCGTCAACGGGGTCAGTTCGATGATTGTCCGGGATGCCAATGGCTATCACCTGGCGGACGAGAATTTCTGGAAGATCGAAAAACTTGACAGCCCGGATTCCTGGATGGTGAAAGACAAGGTGGGCAACACTTATTATTTTGAATATCGCGCGATTGCCAGGTATGAAAAAGATTCTGAAACCCGCGAATTGACCTACCAATGGCACCTGACCCGTGTGCGCAATGTGCATTCTGAATTTGTTCAGCCGCCCACAGAACTTCGCTACACCTACACCAAAGAAACCAAGACGATTAGCAGTGGGTACCAGACAGACACGGCTGTCTATCCGGAAACAATCCTATATCCGCACGGCCTGTACCGGGTGCGTTTCCAACTTGCCGACCGTGCAGATTACAAAAGCGCCTGGGTTACGGGCGGATTGCATGAAACCTTCATGCGCAAGCGGCTTTCGGATGTTTATGTGGAGCAAGACGCCAACCAGGACGGCAACTTCGAGACGATTGTCCGCCGGTATCGCTTCATCTTCGCAGGCGATACCGACCCGAACCTGGTCTGGCCCGGGGTTTCGTGGAGCGCCGGAGGCAAGACTCTCACCCTTGTGGGGGTCAGGGAATTTGGATTGGGAGGCGCCCAGGGCCTGCCCCCGTACCAGTTTACGTACGGCGACCAGATGCACCTGACCGAAGCCGAAAATGGCTATGGCGGGAAGGTGCAATTCACTTACGAGCCCTGGGTCTACACCGAAGGGCGGGCCTCGAAATCGAACACCCTGCTTGACCGGGTCGGGCAGCCTGCGGTACCCGAACAGGGCCTGACCGTAGGGTCATGCCGGGCCAGGGGGTGGGCCTGGTTTGGAGCGCACCAGGGCCAGGGGACGGTTGAATGCGAAGATAATGGCGGGGATGCAAACCCCGCAGACGGGCTGAAATTTCAGGGCAAGGCGGTTACGGCCAGCGGTGAACTGAATTCGAAAGTGCGCCCGGGCGGTTTTTACCGCATTAGCGCCGGGGTGAACGCCAACGGCAACAGCCTCACCTACCGCCTTTGGGATGGGAACACCGAGATTGGGCCCGGCTCGAACGGGGTCTTCTCCCTGCCAGCCAGCGCAGACAAGACAGCCGAAATACTGCTGCAAGCCTCCGGCGCGAGCAATTGGGCCTATATCAACTGGGCCAAACTTGAGTTATTGACTTCTGTTTACCGGGTGACAGAGAAGAAAATCTATCCCGATGCCAGCAACCTGGCCGTGTATCAGCGTTTTGGCTACTCCTACCAGGCCTATGACCCGCAAACGCTGCTTCCGGTCTCCCCGGCCCGTGACAGCGCCCGGGTCAATGACCCGGCACTGACCTCCGCCTATTGCCCGCTCCAGACGGCGGAACCTTACCTGACCTACGGCTACAAAGTGGATACCAATTGCCACGAATTTACGCCGGTTTACTCGCAAACGCGCGGGCACGAATGGGTGACCGAGATTGCCCCGAATGGCCTCAAGACCATCACGCGCTATCACCAGGATGATGTCTTGAAAGGCAAGCCGGTCTTGGTCAGCGTTTTGGATTCGGACAATTACCTTCACTCGCGGCAGTTGCTCTCATACGAGAATACCTCCTTCGCCATCGATGGGCCGGTAAAAGTAGGCAATTGCACCAATTGCCCGGCCTATCTTGGGCTTTCACGCAACTGGACGCGGCAGGTTTCGGAAGAAACGCAAACCTTTGGCTCGCAAGGCATGATTGGCGCAGTGCGCAAACTGTATACCTTCGAAGCAATCTACGGCAACCAGGTGGGCCAACTGTTGCAACGTTGGAGCGGGAGTGCCTGGGAAGATTACACCAGGCAGGAGACTCATTACTACCCCAACCCTAGTGGGGTCAACGGCGCTTACCTGGTCTCCCTGCCGGGCAAGACCCGGCAATATGACCCCAGCGGAAACCTGCTGGGCATTACCCTGTACCATTATGACTCGAGCAACAATCACCAGACCCCGCCCCAGCGGGGCATCCTGACCGCGGTGCGGAGCCTGGTGTCGCTGCCCGATACCTACAGCCAGGTGTCTTATGGCTACGACAACTGGGGCAACCGAACCAGCGAAACGACCTGGGGCGGCTATGCGGGCTGGAATACCCCGCCTGCCCAGGGCGCGCGCACAAACCAAACCGTTTATGATGATATTTACCATACCTACCCGGTTTCCAGTTCCAACCATCTTGGCCACGAAACCTCCTGGCTGTATGATTACAGCCTGGGAATTCCGGTGCATGAAACCGACCCGAACGGTGCCGTTACCGAGGCCAGGTATGATATTTTTGGCCGCCTGGTTAAATTGATTCGCCCCGGGGACAGCGAAACCTACCCGAGCATCAAAATTGATTATTTCGACACGGCCGCGCCGTTCCGGGTGGACATCAGCCAGCGGGTCGAAGGGGTCAATTACTTCACCCTGCGCCGCTACTACGATGGCGCGGGCCGCCAGGTCAAGATGGAGACCGGCAGCAGCGCTGTCAACTTCTCATCCTGGGCGTTCACGCTCTCATCCACCAGCGAGACCAAATACGACAGCGCCACGAGAATTCGCCAGAGTGTTCCTTTTGGTTCGGGCAATCCCGAAATGTACACCACCACAGAAACTTCCTTCGGCATGGGGACGAAAACGACCACCGTCACCTCCCCCGATGGCAGCCAGGTCAGCACGATTGTGGAT
>CAZNCT010000237.1:0-3493 GCA_964571615.1 uncultured Anaerolinea sp.
CTGGGGGCTGACCGGCGCCACCCTGCGCGCTTCCGGCCCGGATTACGATGTCCGCAAGTTCGCGCCGTATTCCGGCTACGAGCAGTATGACTTTGACATCCCCACTCGCACCGAGGGCGATGTCTACGCCCGTTACATCCTGCATATCGAGGAAATGCGCCAGTCGATTCGGATTATCCAGCAGGCGCTGGACAAAATGCCGCTCGGCCCGGTGCGCTCGAACAACTATAAATTTGTCCCGCCGCCGCGCTCAGAAATCGGTACCAGCATGGAAGCCCTGATTCACCACTTCAAGCTGTGGACCGAAGGCTTCAACGCGCCGAAGGCTTCGGTTTATGCCGCGACTGAATCGCCGCGCGGCGAGTTGGGCTGTTTCCTGGAAGGCGACGGCGGCCCCAAGCCCTACCGCGTCCACTTCCGCGCTCCCTCTTTTGATAACCTGCAAGTGTTGCCGCGCCTGGCAAAAGGTCATTTCGTCGCCGACCTGGTTGCAATCATCGCTTCGGTGGATATTGTCCTGGGCGATATTGACCGGTGATTCAGTAATCAGTTATCAGTCGGTGGTCGAGTAGTCCCGCGCGGTTTTCGCGGGACGTATCGAGACCACCGCTTCATTGGAGAATCCATGCTGGCAGAGAAATATTCAAGTGAAATTCAGGCCATTTTCGCCAAATATCCCGTCAAGCGCTCGGCGGTTATGCCGTTGCTGTACCTGGCCCAGCGCGAGGCGGGCTACATCCAGAAAGAATCCATGCAGGAAATTGCCGACATGCTCGAGCTGGACGTGACCGAAGTGGCGGCGATTGTCGGCTTTTACACCATGTATCACGATGAAAAAGCCGGCAAGTACCGCATGCAGGTTTGTACTGACCTGCCCTGCGCCCTGCGCGGCGCGGACAAGTTTATGGAAAGCCTGTGCGAGAACCTGGGAATTCGGGTCGGCGAGACCACGCCTGATGGGCTGATAACGCTCGAGGAAGTCAAATGCCTGGGCGGCTGCGACCGCGCCCCGCTGTTCCAGATTCAGGAGGGCGATACAGTCGCCTTCCATGAGAATATGACGGTCGATAAGACGATGGAGTTGGTGGAAGCGTTGAGGAAGACACAAGGATAATTGTTTGCTTATGAGCA
Source organism: uncultured Anaerolinea sp. (assembly GCA_964571615.1). Taxonomy (GTDB): domain Bacteria; phylum Chloroflexota; class Anaerolineae; order Anaerolineales; family Villigracilaceae; genus UBA8950. Next base: position 1,132 of record CAZNCT010000237.1, read on the forward strand.
GCCTGGATATTGACGCTCTGGTTGCAGACTGGAAAGCAGATTCGCTGAGTTCATGGGATGACGCTCGCTATTTGATTGAGGATAAGCGCATTACGCTTGGCCTTTTTGCTTTACATCTGTCGCTTGAAAAAGTCTTGAAGACCCACATTATCAAGCAAACAAAAGCGTTAGCGCCTAAAATTCATGACCTGGTGCGCCTGGCTCAACTTGCTCAAGTAGATTTATCTTCCGACCAGATTGATTTTTTGAGTCGAATGAACTTTTACGCTATTCATGGCCGCTATCTGGGAGCAAAATTCCCGATTCCATCCCAGCAAACGGCCAAAGAATACCTGCGAATTGCCAAGGAGTTGATGGAATGGCTCATAAAGCAGTTATAAGGCTGGTACAGAAGTATTTGAAATATGTGTCTGAACAAGGTATCCCTGTCAAGTATGGGGTTTTATTTGGTTCGTATGCCAAAGGCAAAGCCAATGAATTGAGTGATATTGATGTTTTGGTCGTTTCTCCTCAATTTGATGAACAACGCACGCATACGGACTATGAAAACCTGTTCATCTACGCCGGACGCACTGACAGCCGCATTGAGCCGATTCCGGTTGGAGAGAAACAGTTTGCTGAAGATAATACAAACATGATTATCGAAATTGCCCGCCGCGAAGGGCAGATTATTCCACTGGCAGATTGAGAATTTTTATGGCGTATCTCTTGCTTCGTCACCGGGACATTCCCGGCCTGAACAATATCGAAGTCTATAAACAAAACGGCGGGTTTCGCGCGCTCGAAAAGGCTGTGACTACCATGCAGCCCAAACAGGTCATGGAGGAAGTCAAAGCCTCCGGCCTGCGCGGACGCGGCGGGGCGGGCTTTCCGACCGGCGTCAAGTGGTCGTTCCTGCCCGATACCATCTGGCCGCATTATGTGGTCTGCAATGCCGATGAATCGGAACCTGGCACGTTCAAAGACCGCGAAATCATGGAAGGCAACCCCTACCAGTTCCTGGAGGGCGTGGCGATTTCCTGCTTCGCCGTTGGCGCAACGGAAGGCTATATTTACATTCGCGGCGAGTATTACCCCATCGCAAAGCAAATCGAAGCCTGCATTGCCGAAATGGAGAAACAGGGCTACCTGGGCGATAAATTGTTTGGGACTGAAACCTCCATCCGCCTGAAACCCCATCTCGGCGCGGGGGCCTACATCTGCGGCGAAGAGACCGCCCTGCTCGAATCGCTTGAAGGCAAGCGCGGACAGCCGCGCCTGCGTCCGCCCTTCCCGGCGGTGGTCGGGCTGTATGGCAAGCCGACCGTTATCAACAACGTCGAGACGCTCACCAACCTGCCCTTCATTGTGGAGCGCGGCGCGGCGGCCTTCCGCGAATTTGGCACGGAGAAAAGCCCCGGCGTCAAGATTTTCTCGCTTTCGGGCAACGTGGAACGCCCCGGCAACTACGAACTGCCGCTCGGAACGACCTTCCGCGAGTTGATTTTCACGCACGGCGGCGGCATTCCCAACGGACGCAAAGTCCGCGCCATCATGCCCGCCGGGGCCTCCTCGGCGATTATCCGCGTGGATGACGAGAGTTTTGACCGGGTGATGGATACGCCGATGGATTACGAAAGCGTTCCGGCGGTGGGGTCTATGCTTGGTTCGGCCTCGGTCATTATCATTGACGACAGCCACAGCATGGATTGGGTCATCAACAAGACGATTGACTTTTTCAAGCACGAATCATGCGGCAAATGCACCCCCTGCCGTGACGGCAATTACTGGATGAAGCACCTGACTGCCCGCATTCACGCGGGCAAGGCCAGCGCCGCCGATGTCAAACTGCTCGACAGCGTGGCGGCCCAAGTCTATGGCAAATGCCTGTGCGCGCTGGGCGATTTCTCGACCATGGCCGTGCGCTCGGCGATTGAGCGCTTCCCGGAAGATTTCAAAGTAGGACAGGCTTAAGCCTGTCCTACAGGAGCAATTATGCCCAAAATGGTCAACCTGAAAATCAACGGAAAACCCGTCAGCGTCCCCGAAGGCACGCTGATTGTCAATGCCGCCAAAACGGTCGGAATTGACATCCCGGTCTTTTGCTACCATCCCAAAATGGAGCCGGTCGGCATGTGCCGCCAGTGTCTGGTCGAAATTGGCCGCCCGACGATTGACCGCGCCACCGGTCAGCCTGTCCTCGATGAAAACGGCCAGCCCAAACTGCAATTTGGCCCCAAACTCGAAACCTCCTGCACCACCCCGGTCTCGGAGGGCATGTTCGTCATCACCGACAGCGAAAAGGCAAAGAGCGGCCAAAAGGAAATTCTCGAACTCTTGCTCACCTCGCACCCGCTCGATTGCCCGGTCTGCGACAAGGGCG
>CAZNCT010000238.1:0-3351 GCA_964571615.1 uncultured Anaerolinea sp.
TCCAAAACGAGCGGTTGTGGGTTCAAATCCTGCCTGGCCTGCCTGAAATTCCAAGCGCCGTCCTCATCAGCGGTTGAGAGGCGGCGTTTTGACCGTAAGAATAAGTGCAAAAGGAGTCTAGCCTTGGCTGAAAAAGAAAAGAAAGTTGTCCAACGCCCAAATGCTTTGGTTCGCTTTTCGCGCGAAACCTGGGGCGAACTGAAAAAAGTCAGCTGGCCCACCCGTCAGGAAGCCTGGCATTTGACCAAAATCGTGCTGGTTGTGCTTGTCGTCATGGCGATTTTCCTGGGCGGTATCGACTTCATCGGCGCATCCCTGATTGGCCTGGCGCTGCCCTAACCTGGAGAAAACCAAGATGAGCGCGAAAGACCCCGAACAGATGGAACCCATCAAACACACCGAGGAATCCCCCCTCTCGGAAGAAGGTATTACGCCTTCCGGGTCTTCAAGCGCACCTGAACAAACCACAGACAGCCGGGCCTGGTACGTTGTGCATTGTTACTCGGGCTACGAAAACAAAGTTCGACACAACCTGGAACAACGTGTCGAGACCATGGGAATGAAAGACAAAATTTTTGATGTCGTCATTCCTACGCAGGAAGAAATTGAAGTCCGCGAAGGAAAGCGGCGCACGGTAGAACGCCACATCTTCCCGGGTTATGTGCTGGTCAATATGATTCTGACCGAAGAATCGTGGTTTGTGGTGCGCAATACCCCGGGTGTGACTGGTTTTGTCGGTATGGGCAACGAACCCACTCCCCTGCGCCCCGAAGAAGTGCATCAAATCATCAAGCGCATGGAAGCCGAGGCCCCGACCGTCAAAGTCACCTACAAAGTCGGTGAGCGTGTTCGGATTATTGATGGCCCGTTCAATGATTTCCGTGGGATTGTCTCTGAAATTGACATGGAACGCACCAAAGTCCGTGTCATGGTCTCGTTCTTTGGGCGTGAAACCCCGGTCGAATTGGACTTCTTGCAAGTCGAAAAAGCGTAAAAAGCGTTGCCGCGTGGCAGCGTTATCAACAACGTGGGAGGGTGTCCCCCAAATCACCCGTAAAAACCACAAGGAGTAAAAATGGCAAAGAAACTAAAAGCAATTGTTCGTCTTCAACTCGAAGCCGGCAAAGCCAACCCGGCCCCCCCGGTTGGCCCGGCTCTGGCAGGTCATGGCCTGAACATTATGGCCTTCTGTAAAGAGTACAACGCCCGCACATCGAATCGCCCGGGTGAAATTCTGCCTGCGGAAATCAGCATCTACACCGATGGCTCTTTCACCTTTGTTCTGAAGACCTCTCCGGCCCCGGTTCTGATTCGCAAAGCAGCGGGTGTCAACAAAGGCTCCAGCGCACCCAACAAAGACAAAGTTGGCAAAATTACCCGCGCCCAGGTTCGCCAGATTGCCGAAACCAAGATGAAAGACCTGAACGCCATCGATATCGAAGGCGCGATGAAGCAGATTGAAGGCACCGCCCGCTCAATGGGTATCACAGTCGTAGATTAATCAACTGTTGGGAGGGTTGCAGAATTGCGACCCGTTTGCACCACGGAGGCATAAAAAATGGCAAAACACGGAAAAAAATACCTGGCCGCTGCGGCCAAAGTAAACCGGGACGAACTTTACACCCCCGAACAGGCTCTGACACTCGCCAAGGAAACTTCGTTTACCAAATTTGACGGCACCATCGAGGTACACATTCGCACCACCCTCGACCCCCGCCAGGCTGACCAGCAAGTGCGCGATGTGGTCGTCCTGCCGCATGGGCTGGGCAAGACCGTGCGCGTGCTGGTTTTCGCCGCAGGTGAAGCCGCCACCCTGGCGCGCAACTCTGGCGCCGACACCGTCGCCGATGATGATGAAACCTTCAACAAAATCCAGGCTGGCTGGGCAGATTTTGATGTTGCCATCGCCACGCCCGACCTGATGGGTAAAGTAGGTCGCCTGGGTCGTATCCTCGGCCCGCGCGGCTTGATGCCGAACCCCAAGGCTGGCACGGTTGTCCCTGCTGAAGACCTGCCGCGCGCCATTCAGGAAGCCAAGGCTGGCCGCGTTGAGTTCCGCCTTGATAAAACCGCCAACATTCACGTCCAGATTGGCAAAGCCAGCTTTGAAGACAAGAAGTTGTACGAAAACCTGGCCACCCTGATGGATGCCATCAAAAAAGCCCGTCCTTCGGGCGCCAAAGGGTCTTACATCAAGCATGTCACCCTGGCTTCGAGCATGGGGCCTGGCATCAAAGTAGACCCCAACCTGGCCCAAAGCATGGAGGTTGCCGGGTAGCCTTGCGTTACCCGTCCACTGCACTGACAAACACTTCGCCCATGACAGCAGGCGCGTACCCGAATGGGCCGCTTAATCTCCTGCTCAGGTGAAGACTACTGGAAATTTTCCCATCCCAACTCTGGGGTGTTTCCCGTCTCGGGAAAGGTCTTTGCCTGGCGTTTGTCAGGCAAAGATTCTTAAGGAAAGGAGGTAATTTTCTTTGGCTATCTCACGACAGAAAAAAGATCAGGTACTGGAACAGTATCAGGAATGGTTTGACAAAAGCCAGGCGCTCGTGCTGGTGGAATATACCGGCGTGACCGTCAAGCAGCTCGATGCCATCCGCGCCAAGGTGCGCGAAAGCGGCGGCGAGATGCACATTGTCAAAAATACCCTGATGCGCAAAGTCCTCGAAGGACGCGATGTCCAGGTACCTCAGGGGCTGCTTGAAAAAAGCACCGCCATTACGTTTGCTTTCAGTGACGCCGCCGGTACCGCAAAAGCGCTGACCGAGGCCACCAAAGGCATCGAAGCCATCAAGCTCAAAGGCGGCTTCCTTGAAAAGCAAGCCCTGAATGCTGCCCAGGTCAAAGCATTGGCTGACCTGCCGCCCCTGCCCGTGGTACGCTCACAACTGCTGGGCGTTTTGCAGGCCCCGGCTGGCAAACTGGTTCGCACCATCGCCGAACCGGCCCGCTCCCTGGCTTCCGTATTCCGCGCCTATGCCGACAAGGCTCAGGCTGCCGCGTAAACAAGTGTTACGCACTTTTCAAACTTACTCAATTTCAAAAAATTTCTCTGGTTTACTAAGGAGTTAACCAACAATGGCTGCAAATCTCGCAAATCTGGTCGAAGAACTGAGCAAACTGTCTGTTCTCGAGGCCGCTGAACTCGTCAAAATGCTGGAAGAGAAGTGGGGCGTTTCCGCCGCCGCTCCTGTCGCTGTCGCCGCTGCTGCCGGCCCCGCCGCCGCTGCCGCCGAACCGGTCGAAGAGAAGACCGAATTTGATGTCATCATCAAAGACGCTGGCCCCAAGAAAATTGAGACCATTAAGGTCATCCGCCAGCTCACCAGCCTGGGCCTGGGCGAA
>CAZNCT010000239.1:0-3263 GCA_964571615.1 uncultured Anaerolinea sp.
AGCACCAGCGGCGTGCTGGTGGAACTGTACCAGCTCTAAAAACTGAGCGCAGCCAACCAGAAGACTGCCTGTTTGCCGGGCAGTCTTTTTATTTTGCAATCCGATTGGCAGTATTTCTTTATTCCCCGTATTTGGAGATAAAAAGATAAGATTTCGGTCAGATTAAGATATACTCGTTTTATGGTCAACCCATTTTTCGCCAACAAACTCGAGCAGGCCGTTAAAGTCACCGGATGCCCGCTCTGCTACATGCGCCAGCAGGCCGAGGCCAAATATATCCGCTCGATTATCATGGATCATATCAACGACCCCGCCAGCCGGGTGCACATCATCAACTCGCTGGGCTATTGTCCAACCCACACCTGGAAAATTGCCGAAGTGGAGAAAAAAGAAGACGGCGAAACCCTGGGGACGAGCATCATCTACGAACACCTGGCCCTGGTTATCATTGAGCGGCTTGAAAAACTGAAACATCAGTCCCCTGGCCTGGCCGCGCACAACCCGCTGATTCAGCAAGTTCAAAAATACCTGCCCAAGCAAACGCTGCCCTCGGCCTCCCTGCGCGCCGAGAAGCCCTGCCGTGTCTGCCAGATGGCCGCCGAGTCGGATGATTCTTACGTCCGCTGGCTGCTCGAAGGCCTGTCTGACCCCGAGCGCGATGAAACCCGGCGTTTGTACCAGCAATCGAACCGGCTGTGCTTCGACCATCTGCGCCAGGCCATTGATAAAGCCGTCCCGGCCAGCGCCGCCGGGCTGCAATTCCTGCTCGAAGACACCCTCGAAAACCTGAAAGCCCTCGATGCCGACCTGCGCGGGCACATCTCCAAATATGATTACGACAAACGCGCCCCGCGCAGTCAGGCCGAGCAATTTTCGTGGCTGCGGGCAGTCTATTTCTTTGCCGGACGCCGCGAAGGCGAAAACCCCAAACCCGAATTCAGTCACTCGCAAGGTGAATAGTTTTTCCAAAACCTGGCAGGCTTTCAGGTCTTAACTCCCCCCGATTGACTGTATGTCAGACTCCATCAACATTTCCGGCAATGTAGAAGGCTCCATCGTCATTGGCGATAACAACTTTGTCGTCAATACCAATCATGGCACCATTGTGTACCAGCAGGCCGCGCCGCAAGTCCAAAAGCGGAGCCTGGCCCCCGCCCCCCCGCGCGCCCCGCGGGGGTTTGTCAACCGCTCGGTTGAACTGGCCCGCCTGGAAGCCTGGATTCAATCCGGCGAAATCGTCTTGCTGCACGCCCCCGATGGCCTGGGAAAAACCGCCCTGCTCAAACAAGCCGCCAACAGCCCATCCGCCCGCGCCCGGCCCGATGGTGTCATCCTACTAGAGAGTGTCGATGCCAGCGGCCAGGCCCTTGGCCCCGAAGACATCCTCCAGCGCTTATTTGACGCCCTGTTTGAATCGAACCCACCGCTCAAAGTCAACGCCACCACCGCCCGCACCTATCTCTCAAACACCCGCGCACTGGTTTTGTTCGACGAAGTGCCGCTTACGCCCGCCCTGCAAAATGCCCTGCCCGACCTGATGCCGCAATCCGCGTTGATATTGGCCGCCGACCTGCCGACTGGCGGCGATTTCGAGCGGCTTTCCATCAAACCCCTGCCGCGCCATGAAGCCCTGACCCTGCTCTCTGAAAAAGCCGCCATGCCCCTCGACGACCACAACCGGGATGTGCTGGATGCGCTCTGCGCCCTGCTTGCGGATGCGCCCCTGGCCCTGACCATCACCGGCAACGTTCTGCGAGAAACAAGCGACTCGCCCGACGCCGCGCTGTCTTATCTGCGCGAACAGCCCGATTCCAGCCCCGTGCCGCTGCGCTGCGCGCTCGACCGGGCCTTTGCCTACGCCTTCAGCCGTCTCAAGCCTGAAGAGCAAAAAGTGCTGGCTGTCGCCGCCCAAACCCCCTCGCTTTCGGTGGCCCCCGAGTGGCTCACCTACGCCCTGGGCGGAGTTCCGCTCGCGGACGCGCTTGAGCGCCTGCAAGCCCTCGGCCTGCTCTACGCCAACAGTCCGCGCCTGCGCCTGCCGCCGGGCTTTTTGTCCCCGGCCCAAAAAGAAGCGGCCCGGCAGGTCGAACCAGGCCCCCTGATGGCAACCCTGAGCGATTACCTGCTGGCCAACCAATCCAAACCCGGGTTTATTCTCGAAGAACTGGGCAATTTTGCCGCCGCCCTCACGGCAAACAGCGGCGAGAAAGCCCTGGCCCTGGCCCGCGCCCTCGACCCAACCCTGACCCTGAACGGATTGTGGGATTTGTGGGGAAGAACACTGGAAACCGCGCTCGAAGCCGCCCAAAGCCTCGGAGACCCCCGGGCCGAAGCCTGGGCCTTGCACCAGATGGGTACGCGGCTGATTGGTCTCGGCCAAAAAGCGCAGGCCGGGTTGCTGCTTAACCAGGCGCTCAAACTACGCGAAAAATTGGGCGACCAGGCCGGGGCGGCCTATACGCGCCATAACCTGTCTGTGCTCAGACCCATCCCTGTCGCCAGGCAAACTACAAACGTCTCATCAAGAGTTTGGGCCGTTTTCGGCACCCTGGCGGCTGCGCTGTTCGTCTTTTTAGGGATTTTTTCGACCCAGTTCACCAATCTATTCCCCTCGTTGAGCGTCGTTACCGAGGTTGTCAGCGCAACCGACACCCCGGCTGTTGAGCGGCCTACCGACACACCGGTCGCACCCCCGAGTCCCGCCTCTGCCACCCCCACCCCTGCGAACAGCCCGACTCCTGACAGCCTGCCTCCTCGCTTGGGGAAACTCTACGCCGACCCGACAGAGTCGTACTATGGCGCATCGGCGGAGCGCTGTGGGCAATTGAGCGAAACCACGCTGTTTGCCTACGCCGAAGACCCGGCAGGCATTCAGACGGTTCGGGTGATTTACTGGTATCAATACTCCTCCGACCCTCTGGACAATAACGACGACACAGCCCGCTATGAAGCCGAGATGAAGCCCGCCGAAAACGGCCAATACAGCCTGGTGCTCAATCATAACGAGGACAATCGGGCCGAAAACGCCATCCAGGGTCAGGGCGGCTGGATGTTGTGGGAGGTGACCGCCCTTGACCAGGCAGGCAACCAGACCAGCGCTGCCGGGCCGCCGGTTCGGCTGGTCTATTCCAATTGTGACACCGCAGGGCCGCAAATTGTGCGCGCCTATACCTCACCAGGCAGCGGCACTTTTGGCGATTTCAAATTCTGCGGCGCGGGTGTTTATTCCAGTTATATGGAACTGCATGTCATTTTGCGCGACG
>CAZNCT010000240.1:0-260 GCA_964571615.1 uncultured Anaerolinea sp.
CAAAGAGCGGCTTGCGGGCAAAGACCGGCAGCAGTTCCGAGAAGATGCCCAGGCCCGGCAGGACGAACACATACACGACCGGGTGCGAGTAGAACCAGAACAGGTGCTGGAACAAAACCGGGTTACCGCCATTCTGGACGTTGAAGAAGGGCATCCCGAGCAGGCGCTCGAAGACAACCAACTGGAAAGCCAGGCCAATCATCTGGGTGGCGGTCAGGGAAATAATCGAGGTCGCTACCGCGGCCCAGACGAAAATCGGC
>CAZNCT010000240.1:271-3115 GCA_964571615.1 uncultured Anaerolinea sp.
TACGGAAGGCGGTCATGCCTTTGGCGCGCAGGCGCACAACGGTCACGACCAGGTTGAGCGCGCCGAGGATGGAAGACCAACCGGCCACCCAAACGCCCAGGTAAAACATCTGAATACCGACCGGAGCGCGCAAGCCAAGGGGCGGATAGCCCGTCCAACCGGTATCAAAACCGCCCAGCACCATGCTCGAGAGCAGCAAGACAGCCGCCGGAACCGCCACCCAAAACGAGAAGGCATTCAGGCGCGGGAAGGCCATATCCGATGCGCCAATCAGCATGGGGACGATGGAGATAATCATCACCATGCCGTGCAGGCTCATCAGGGTATTGTAGAATTGCAGGCCGTTCTGGTCAAAGATGCGGAATTGTTCGGTCAGGAATTGCAGGCCCGAAGCCGAAAGTTCGGTACGGAAGATAAGCGCAAACAGGCCGCCAACCGAGAGCAAGACCAGCGCGGTGAAAACGTACTGAATACCAATCACTTTGTGGTCGAGCGAAACGCCAAAATAACGCTGCCAGCGGCGGTCTTCGTCGTGATGCTCATGGGTTGGCTCACCTTTGGCCCACTTGAACCAGTCGGTCAGAGCGCCTACCCCAGCCAGGAAGGAAATCGCCCCAACCAGGCCGCCAAAAACCCAGGCCGGTTCGGAGAAAAAGAATTTATCGAAGGCGGGCAGGCCCATCAGGGCGCGGATGGCGGAGATGAACAAGCCGCCCACCAGCGTACCGACAAACTGCGCAAACAAACCGCGCACCAGCCCCAGGGAAAGAAATGTTTTCATAAAAAGGGGTCTCCTCCACAATTACTTGAGGGTTTTGATGAATTCAATCAGGTCATAGACCTGTGAATCGCGCAGGTAACTGAAACTGGGCATGGCGTTGGCGTTGAACCCCTGGGCGACTTTGGCATTCGGGGCCGTAATCGACTCGTACAGGTATTCTTCATTCACCAGGGCGACCACCGAGCCATCGGCCAGGGGACGATTCTCACGTCCAAACAGGCCCTGCCAGGTGGGCCCAACCCCAGCGGCGCCGTTCAGAGAGTGACAGGCCTTACAGCCAAGTTCTGAATACAGACGCTCACCGCGGCGGGCATCCGGTTTGCCTTCTGAGGCCTTCAACTCGGCTTCATACAAGGCCAGCTGCTCGGCGGCCCAGGCATCGTAGGCGGCCTGCGAAAGCACCTTGACTGGTGAAACCATATAAGCATGAGAAGTACCGCAAATCTCAGCGCACTTGAGCGAGTAGTCCCCTTCCAGCATGGGGGTAATGCGCAACTCGGTCACACGCCCGGGGATTAAGTCTTGCTTGACGCGAAACTCGGGCACCCAAAACGAGTGCAAGACATCAATGCTTTCCATCTTCAACAAGACCTGCTTGTTGGCAGGCAAGTACAGGGTGCTGGAGGAAAAACCACCCGGATACTCGAAGCGCCACGACCACTGGAACCCAATCACGCGCACTTCGAGGGCGTTCGGGTCAACAGCGCGCACCTGGCGCAGATTGTCGGCGCCAATGATGCCAAACCAGACCACGACCACCAGTGGCACCACCGTCCAGAAAATTTCCAGGCCGGTATTGCCTTCAATGTGGGCGCCATCGCCAGTTTCGCCGGGTTTTCGCCGAAAGACAATCAGCGAATAGCCGAGAATGACGGTAATCAGTGAGAACAGGAACGCCATCATCAGCACATGCAAATCGAACAGCCAGTCAATCGGGTCTGCTTGCAGACTGGCCGCGGCAGGCATCAGCCCCAAAGAGGTCAGACCAACGTATAAGAGATACGTTGACAGCAAAATCAAGGCTGTGATGGTGACAATATGTCGCACATTCCGCATAAGGTTACACTCCTGATAAAAAAATTAGCGCGATGACTCGCCCGGCCAGGGATCCCAGGTCTCGGCCTGGGCCGGGGTCAGGCGTTTGCGGTCGTAAATCAATACTTCTCCTGATTGACCCAAAGAAACCAGCATAATCTGCATTGGGAATTCGTCGGAAACAAAATGCTCAAGGAATTCCGCCCGATTGATGGTCTTATCGTCATAATCCACAATCACCAGGTCGGGCTGGTGAACACGCAAGGCTTCAAGCGCCTCGGTCATGGTGGTTGCCATGCCAGCAATAAACGCCTTTGATTCCCAGCGTTCAGCATAAATTTTGCGAAGCCCCTCACGAAAGAGAGGATTCGCAGAAACTATCAGAACACGGCGCAAGGAAGAATGGGCTTCGGTCATCAGGCAAGAAAGATTAAGGGAAGATAAGATACTCTGTAAATTTACCAAAACTTATCCAGATTGTCATCAACAAGACTCTGAAGAATGGGGGATTTCAAAAGAAAAAGCGGGTGATTTTGCAATCACCCGCCAGAACGTTCTCCCCTGAACCGATTTTGCTACCGTACATTTGAAATAAAGAGTAATAAGGTACACTTTTGCGGCGACCAAACAAAAAAGTGAAGCCAAATGACTGACCGCTACAAAGTATACACAAAAGTTTTGAAAGTGCTGAAAGAAATGCTGAGTCTATCGCATCCAGGTCACGTTTTGACCCTGGCGATGTTGATTGCCGGGATCGTGATCGGCCGCAAAGCGCAATTATCAGCCGTGAGCGCCGAGACAGCCACCCAAGCCAAAGACAAAAGCACTGAAATGCGTTTGAGACGCTGGGTCAAACACAAAAGCATTGAAGCCGATGTCGTGTATCTGCCCTTTGCCAGACAGATTTTGGAAGCACTCTCAGCACAGCCCTTGGTTTTGGTGATGGACGGCAGCCAGATTGGGCGCAGGTGCATGGTCTTGATGGTCAGCGTGCTATACCAAAAACGAGCTTTGCCCTTAGGTTGGGT
>CAZNCT010000241.1:0-3062 GCA_964571615.1 uncultured Anaerolinea sp.
TAATCGGGGCAATGCCGGAGGCCAGGCGCATGTTGGAGGTGGGACAATGCGCCACCCCGCAGTTGTGATGGGCGAAAACGTCAATTTCGGCGGCGTTGACATAAACCGAGTGCGCGAACCACACATCCGCGCCGACCCAATCCACCGATTGCATGTAGCCCACCGGGCGGTAGCCAAATTTTTGCAGGCAGAATTGCTCCTCGTCTTCGGTTTCGGCCAGATGCGTGTGCAGATGAACGCCATATTTGCGCGCCAGTTTGGCCGATTCGCGCATCAGGTCGCCGGTGACGCTAAAGGGCGAGCAGGGCGCCAGCACAATTTGGGTCATGGCGCCCGGTTTGGGGTCATGGTAACGCTGAATGACGCGCTCGCTGTCAGACAGAATCACATCTTCTTTATCGGTAACACGGTCGGGGGGCAATCCGCCCTGCGATTCACCCAGAGACATGGAGCCTCTCGAAGCGTGGAGACGCACTCCGAGCGAGAGTCCCGCTTCAATTTCATCATCCAATTTTGAGCCGTTGGGGAACAGGTACAGGTGGTCGGAGGCGGTGGTGCAGCCCGAAAGCGCCAGTTCCGCCAGCGCGGTTTGGGCGGAGGTGAAAATATCATCCGGTTGCAGGCGCGCCCAAATGGGGTAAAGCGTTTTGAGCCAGTTGAACAGATTGGCGTTTTGCGCGGCGGGGATGTTGCGGGTGAGGGTCTGGTAAAAGTGATGGTGCGTGTTCACCAGCCCCGGCAGGACAATGTGACCGGAAAGGTCGAGGACTTCATCGGCGGTGGTGGGCAAACTGGAAGTTGGCCCGACCTGCTCAATGAAGCCATCCCGAATAAAAAGACCACCGTCCGAAAACTCGGTCTGGTGGTCGTCAAATGTGGCAATATAGGCGTTTTTGACAAGGAGAGTGGTCATGATTTTCTGCCTGAATTAAAGTTGTCTGACAACTTATAGTTTAGCAGAAAGGGATAGACAAGTCAACAAGAAAAAGCCCCTCAGGGCATACCCTGAGAGGCCTTCAGGCTGAACAAGACCCTGCAACTAGGCTGGTGATTTATCTGCGTCACTCACCTGGCTATTGTCATCTTTTTGTTGTTCGGATTCTTTGTTTTCCTCATCCTTCTGGTCGGATTGTTGTTCGGATCCTTTGTTTTCCTCATCCTTTTGGTCAGTTTTTTGTTCGGGAGTTGTTCCATCTTCAGACTCTTTTTGAGCAGCGACCAACAAGATAACCGCACTGCCTTTGGCCAGTTCTTCTTTGCCTGCCGGCACTTGCTCAAAAACAATCCCTGGTTCTTCCGAGTCAGTAATAACATCTTTGCGAGATGCCAATAACCCTTTTTGCTTTAGTTCTTTTTCAGCGTCATCAAAGGTTTTTTTGCGCAAATCAGGAACAATGACGGTAATGTTGTTCAGTTCTTTTTCGAGCTGGGCAACTCTCTCTGCCAGAGCTTTCTTTTCATCATCGGTCTTGGTGCGCGTGTCAGCCTGCCTGGCTAGTAAATCCATCAAGGCGGTAGGCTGGTCTGCGCCACGTACTGTCTCGACCCCATCAGCCCCCTTAATGGTTGTGGATTTACCCAAAACGTACCCGGCAATTGCGGCAAGAATGGTGCCTATTTGTTCAGAGCTGAGCACCTCGACAAAGCCAAGCGCTAAAGTAGCAAAAATAATGAAAATGATGGTGGTAAATTCAAGGACAAAAACCCAACCTCCTCCAAAAGCCGAGACATCGATGCTGGGCAAAAGCCTATCTGCATGGTTTTGGGCCTCTTTTCTCTTTTCCATGCGCGCTTTTTGATATAGCGCAACTTGCTCATCGCGATAGGCATCTTCAAAACGTCGTTGAATTTCCTGGTCGATCAGCCTAATTTTTTCACTAGAAATTGGATATTGAGATGGCTCATTACGTCTGATTTCATTCAGCCTATCTCTTTCCTCAATCATTTTCTGTTTTGTTAAGCTTCGGATTTGTTGTCTAAAAGATTCTAGATCTTCGCTGCTTTCCCAGTCATACCACTCATTTTGCCAGGTGTCAGATTTCCTGGCCTGGTCATAATATTGTTCCAAAATAACGCCAGGGATCAGTACCGGGGCATCAATTCCATCCGGAATATCATATTTGTCACGCCATTGTTTGGAATTCACATCGATTTCAACGGCAAAGACGCCCGCTCTCAAATCGCTTTTCAAATCATCTTCAATCCGGTTAATTTCGGCCCGTTTGAGAGCGTCACGAGTCAAAGGCCCCAAATAGCTGCGTGAAGACAATCGCCTGCCGAAATCTATGGTCAACCAAAACATCCAGGCTAAAAGCCCCACCAGGACTAACACAATCGAAATCGTGGCCCGTGGAGATAACTTCTCCACAAGACCTGGCGGTTCGGTGCTCAACTCATTATTAACATGTTGGATTGAATCAGGCGCCGGTAGAATAACCACCTGATAGAGTAAATAGATCAACACCCCTATCACAACCACGACACCAACCACACGAATAAAATCACTAAAGGATTGCTTATTCATAGCGGCCTCCCTTTTGAGCGGTGCGTGTAAAAATTTTGCTAATAAAACTATACTCCTTTCAGAGAACAAATTCAACCAGAAAAAGCGCCCGGCAGCCTAGGCGGACTGAAACGCGGCGGTCAAGGCTTGCCACTCTCCCAACGAAAGGGTTTCAGCGCGGCGGATTGGGTCAATGCCAGCCCGGGCGAGAAGCTCACCAGCCACATCCGGGCGAATCGCCAGCCCGGCAGAAAGACTGTTGCGCAGGGTTTTGCGTTTTTGCGAAAAACCGGCCCGGGCCAGGCGAAAGAATGAATCCAATTGCCCGGCAGGGATGACAGGCTGCGGGTACAGGTCGACCCGCAAGACAGCAGAATCAACTTTTGGAACAGGGTAAAAAGCCCCGGCAGGGATGCGCTCTGCAATGAAGGGCTGCCCGTAAACCTGAACACTCAACGCCAGCAGGCTCATCTCGCCGGGCCGGGCGCAAATGCGCTCGGCCACTTCTTTCTGAATGGGCGGTGCGATCCGGCGCGGATGGGGCGGGTCGTCGAGCCAG
>CAZNCT010000242.1:0-214 GCA_964571615.1 uncultured Anaerolinea sp.
GTCAGGTCTTCGTAAAGCGAAAACCGCTGGGAGAGATACCCTATCTGCTCGCGGGCCTGTTCGGTCTGGCGGCGCAGGTCGAAACCGCAAATGCTCACCTCGCCCGAATCGGGCTTCAGCGCGCCGCAAATCAGCCGCAGGGTGGTGGTCTTCCCGGCCCCATCCGCGCCGACCAGGCCGTAGATTTCGCCCGGGGCAACCTGCAAACTGACGC
>CAZNCT010000242.1:241-1458 GCA_964571615.1 uncultured Anaerolinea sp.
TTCTTGAGATTGAGGACGGTAATCATGTTTGGTTTTCCGGTTTTTCGGTTCTCCAGTTTTTCAGTTTTTCGGTTGTTCGGTTGTGCGGTTTTTCGGTTCTCCGGTTAACCGGTTTGCGCTTAACCTGACAACTGGACAACCGGATAACTGGATAACTGGATAACTGGATAACTGGATAACTGGATAACTGGATAACTGCCCAACCGAATAACCGGATAACTGAACACCCAACGCCTCTAATCAACAATGTACTCCACCTGCCCCTCACTCACGCGGCGGGCATACGAATGAGCCTGAAGATAAGCCATAAAAGAGACGATTTTCCGCAGCGTTTTATAGGCAATATCGAAAGCCGTTTGAAACTCCTCTTTCGAGATGTACTTCTGGTCAAGCGCAACATACAACTGACTGCGAACCTCCGCAACCGAAGCCTTAGCAATCCCAAGATAACGAATGAATTGCGCCTGAGTCTGACTCTCGAATCCTTCCGCAATGTTGCTCATCACCGAAACGGCTGCGCGGCAAATCTGGTCCTTCAAGCCAAAATCACGCGCAAACGGTTCACGTCGGGAAAACGCGTACACCAGATTGGTCAACTCTCGCGCCAATTGCCATGCCTCAATCTCTTCAAAGCGGGAAATGGTTGGCATGATTCGCTCCTTCCTTCGGATAACTGGATAACCGGATAACCGGATAACTGCATAACCGGCTAACTACTCAAACACCACATCCGCCGGCATCCCGGGCTTCAACTTGCCTTGCGGGTCTTCCAGGCGCAGTTTGATGGCAAAGACGGTGGTCTTGCGGCCTTCGACCGTCTGCACGTTGCGCGGGGTGAACTCGGCGCGGTCAGAGATGTGGACGACAACGGCGCGGAAGGTCTCGCCGGGGAAGGAATCCACCGTCACGCGGACAGTTTGGCCGAGCGTCACTTCACCGTAGCGGTCTTCGGGGATGTACACTGTCAGGGTCAGGTTGGAGAGATTGGCAAGGGTGAGCGCCACCGCGCCCGGGCTGACGACTTCGCCCGGTTGGACGCTGCGGGTCAGGATGACGCCATCGCTGGGGGCAGTGAGGGTCAGGCGGGCAATTTGGGTTTCGATGACTTTGAGATTGGCTTCGGCCTGCTGGACGGCAGTTTGCGCCTGCTGGAGCGCGGCTTCGGCCTGTTCGACGGCTTTTTGCGCGGCCAGCACTTTGGGCGCGTTCCGGCCAGT
>CAZNCT010000242.1:1472-3020 GCA_964571615.1 uncultured Anaerolinea sp.
GCGCAGACGGTCGGCGGCGCGGTCGGCGCGTTCCTGCGCCAGGCGCAGGTCAGCGCGGGCTTCCAGGATGTCCTGGGCGGCTTCGGTCGTCAGGGCGTCGTCGTAGGCTTTTTGGGCGTCTTTCAGGTCTGATTGGGCGTCATCGAAGCGGGTTTGAGCCGAATCGCGCAGGGCCGGGTCGGCGCCGGTGGTGAAATCGAGCAGGGATTTGGCGAGGTCGTAGGCGGCGCGGGCGGCGGCCAGGCGGCGCTCGGCCTGGAGAAAATCGGCCCCGGCGGCCTGCTGCTGATAGGCGGCCAGGCGGTTTTCGGCGCGGGTCAGGGCTTCGCGCGCGGCGGTCAGTTCCGCTTCGAGGGCGGCGCGCTGTTCGGCGCGGGTAAAGTACCAGACGGGCTGGGCGAAGTCGCCCGGCTTGCTCAACTTCCAATCGGCGGCGCGCAAGGCGGCTTCTTCGGCAAGGGCGGCTTGCATGGTCAGGTCATACTGCGCCCGCGCGGAGGCGAGAGCGGCTTCGGCGGTGGATACTGCCGCTTTAACGGAAGCCAGATTGGCGGCGGCCAGGTCGCGCTGCGCCTGGAGCAGGGAAGGGTCGAGGCGCAGGAGAACGTCTCCGGAGGAGACCGAATCCCCTTCCTCCACCAGCACTTCCAGCACCTTACCAGCCACTTCGGGCGCGATGGAAATCTGAACGGTTTCGACCGTACCGGAGGCCGTGAGACCGGTTTCGGGCGCGGGCTGGAACTGCGGCCACA
Source organism: uncultured Anaerolinea sp. (assembly GCA_964571615.1). Taxonomy (GTDB): domain Bacteria; phylum Chloroflexota; class Anaerolineae; order Anaerolineales; family Villigracilaceae; genus UBA8950. The sequence continues at coordinate 2,225 of CAZNCT010000242.1, forward strand.
GGAAGTAAACGGCGGCGCCAAGCACAGCCAGCAGGAGGATGACGAGGACGGGAACGGGCGGGCGGTTGTGGTTCATGGAAAACTCCAATCAATCGAGTCGTTTGCGGAAGCGGAAAGCGGCAGCGGTCATGATGACCAGGCCGAAGACGGTCAGCGCCACGAAATCGGGCAGGATGCTTTCCAGGCCAACGCCCTTGAGCAGCAGGACGCGGATGATGCTCAGGTAGTAGCGCAGGGGCATGGCGTAGGAAATCCATTGCAAGATTTGGGGCATGGCCTCCAGCGGGAAGAAAAAGCCGGAAAGGAAGATGCTCGGCAGGAGGGTCATCCAGACTGTGAGCATGGCTTCTTGCTGGGTGTTGGCGATGGTGGAGGCAAACAGGCCAATTCCCAGCCCGGAGAGCAGGAAGATGGCCGAAACGCCGATGATGAGCGCCAGCGAACCGCGAATGGGGACGCCAAACCACCAGTGACCAACGAACAGGACGGTGAGCGTATCGAAGAGCGCCAGCAGGGTGTAGGGCGTGATTTTGCCGATGACCAGTTCCCAGGGGCGGATGGGGGTGACGATGAGCTGCTCGATGGTGCCGCGCTCGCGCTCGCGCACAACCGCTGAGGCGGTGAGAATGGCAGTGATGGCGTAGAGAATCATGCCAATTACGCCCGGAATCATGAAGTGCGCGCTGACCAGGTCTGGGTTGTACCAGACGGTGGTGCGGACTTCGACCGGCGGCTGGAGTTTGAGCGCCAGGCCGGCGCGGGCGGCTTTTTGGGCCAGAACGGAAGTGGCATGACT
>CAZNCT010000243.1:0-3010 GCA_964571615.1 uncultured Anaerolinea sp.
AATCGCGGTTGTTTTCCTGCTCGGTGCGTACTCGCAGGGTGATACTTCCCTCAACCGGCGAAGCCGCGCCTGCATTTTGCAACAGGTGAATCAAAATTTGCTGAATCGCCTCACGGTCCGCCTGGATGGGCTGCATGGCTTCGGGCAGGTCAATTCGCAGGCTGATATTTTTCTCGCGTAACTGGCTCGATGTATACGCCATCGCATTGTCGATAATCAGATTCAAGTCCACGCTTTCAGGCTTGAGGGCCATCAGGCCGGTTTCGAGGGTGGTAATTTGAATCAGGTCATCAATCAGACTGCCAATTCGTTCGGTGGAGGCTTTGATGCGCTCAACAAATTTGCGCTGTAAGGCGCCCAAAATACCAACCGATTCGCCCAGCATCAGGTCGGTGTAGCCGATAATGGAAGACATCGGCTGGCGCAGTTCCTGGGCAATCGAGGCGATGACCTCGGCCTGGTCGGTGGAAAGTTTGCCGCTTGGGCGTTTTTCCATCTCCAAAATCTTGATGTTGGCTTCAGCCAGTTGATTTTGCAGGCGGGCAACCTCGCGCAGGGTCAGTTTGAGTTCTTGCTCGTAGTATTCGGTGCCGCCGCTGCTGGCGCCATCAGACTGGGCTGCCTCGACCCGCGATTTGAGTTTTTCATTTTCAATGCGCAGCGCTTCGAGGGCTTGCATGGCCTCTTTGTAGTTATGCTCCATCTCGCTAATCTGGGCGGCTTTTTGTTCAACGGCTTGCATTTCCTGCATCAGTTCCGCGTTGCGGGTCTGAATGCGCGCCAGTTGGGCCAGGGACTCTTCCGAACTCTGACGGGCCATATCGCGCTGGTGTTCTATCTCAGCAATCCGGCGTCCGCGCTCGATAATCGGCACGAAGGAAGTGGCGATATTGCCCAGGAAGGTCTGGTCGTCGGCGTTCCATAAGCGGTTGGAATAAGGCGAAAGCAGCAGGATACTGCCCAGGGTGCCTTTTTCGCTTGTGATGGGCACATTCAGCAGGTTGCCGGGGTTGCTTAACCCGAGCATATCGCCAAGCCCTTTCAGGTCTGACGAGGTGGTGCTGGCCGGAAGGCGTAACGGGCGCCCGCGCAAGACAGCGTTGGCCAGCATGGGAACGCTGTCTTTGTTCATCAGGCCCCCGTCCAGGCTTTCTTCTCGAATCAGGTCGTAGCCGCTGACAATGAACAGCGTGTTTTTGTCTTCACCAATGAAAATCAGAAAACAAAGGTCTGAAAGCATGGCCTGGGCAACTGCCCGGGCAACGTGCTGGTTGATTTTGCTGGCGTCAATTTCAGCCGCCAGGGTTAGCAGTGAACTGAGCGTCTTGGGGTCGGTGCTGTAGCGGCGGCGTTCACGCAGAGCCTGGCTGGGCCGGTCGGTGCCGCTCGATTCGGCGACATTCTTTTGAAAGACCGCTACGGTTTGTGTTTTTGCGCTGCTGCTTGGAGTCGGGAAACGGTTGGGCAGTGTCAGCAGCAGGGGGTAAGCCGCCATGATGAACAAGCGGGTGATACCGGCATAATCACCTGCCCGCGCCCAGACCAGGCCAAAGGCAAAACCAAGCGCGGCCAGGATAATCATCGTCAGCCCGTTGCCAAAACCAAGCGGACGGCGCGTGACCAGCAAAAGCCCACCCGCGCCCAGCAGGACGAGGGAGGCAATATTCCAGAAAAAGCTGTGAGTAGAGAGGTTGAACCCACCTTCCGCGTTGATACTGGCCTGTGAAACGATGCCGAAGGCCAAGGCGGTGAGCGCCAAAAGGCTCAAGATAACGGCAGAAGCATCCCAGACACGCGCCGGTTCGGGAAAGGCCCACATCCAGATAATCCAAACCAGGCTGAAGAACAATACGGCCCGGTCGAGATTGGGCAGTAAATGATCCGCGGCGAAAACGCCCTGCCAGGCCAGGCCGCTGGCGATAAAAAGGGCCACCTGGCCCAATAACAGCAGGCTCAGACCAATGACCATGCGCCGCACTTGCGGATACCCCGTAGCGCGCAACTGGCTAATGGCTCCTTGCAAAGCCCCGGTAATCGAAAAGGCCAACACCAGGTGATAGACAAGGTTTCCTGGGGCGTTGGCTAAGACGGTAAAGACTTGTTCAAAAAACGACATGTTCATGCCTCAAAATTATAGCACGGCTTTTTTGTGTGAACGGATTTGGAAATAAGGAAGGATATAATCAATTCTCTATGAAAAAGATGCCGCGCCATGCCGTTTTGATTCCCCTGATTTTACTATTGTTGTGGACGCTTTTTCAATCCCAAAATAATTTTTTGGAGCAAAATGGCCGTTTTCTCGAAGCCTATCGCTGGCAGCCCTGGCGTGTAGACCTTCTTGAGAAGGCTGGCCTGGCGGCCGCTTCTGGGGCCGATTACCAGGCGGCTATTGACCTGCTCTTGCAGGCTCGTCAGCGCAATGCGCTCAGTCTTGCGGGCCAGCAGGCCCTGGCCGAAGCCTATTTGCAAACCGGGCAGGCTGACCTGGCCCTGAACGAGTTTGAGCAGCTTGTAGATGGGCAGGCCGCAAGCCCCGAAGTTTTGCTGCAAATGGCGCGTCTTTATCATCGGCGAGCCGAATTTCACCGTGAAGCCGAAATTGCCACCCTGGGCGCCTCGCTTGCGCCAGATGTGGCCGAATTTCACTGGCGGTTTGGATTGCTCAAAATGGCCGAAGCGCCGCTCGAGGCCTATCCGTTTTTAGAGCGTGTGCAGGCGCTCTCCCCTTCGCCTGGGTATCCGGCCCGTGACCTGATTCTCGTCCTTGACCGCGCCTCGCTGGTCGATTCACAATCGTATCGCTGGACTCTTTCGGCCCAGGCGCTGGCCTCGCTGGGTGAGTGGTTGCTGGCGCGCCAGGCCCTCGAGCGGGCGGTGGCATTTGACCCTGCTTATGCTCCGGCCTGGGCATTGCTCGGTGAGGCGCGTCAGCAAACCGGGGTGGCAGATTCTCTGCCCGCTCAAGAAAAAGCCCTGCAACTTGACCCGGCTTCGGCCAGCGCGTATGCTT
>CAZNCT010000244.1:0-2931 GCA_964571615.1 uncultured Anaerolinea sp.
CGCAAAAGTGTACCTTATGACTGACCCTTTCAGTTCAGATGTACGGTAGAGAAAATTTTTCTTGTTCTGGCTGCTTAAGCGCAAGATTTCTTGTTTGAGCGCAGCATCGATGTTGAGCATGGGTGTATTGGCGCCATATTCTGTCACTTTGAGATTGGCGGCCTGCTTCATCACGTTAAGCACGGCAAGAATGCCAATTGCGCTTTCAAATCCCCGCTGAACAATTTGCAATAGTTTTTTGTCTGGATATCTTTCCCGCAAGGCTTCATCCAGTAAACCAAGTCCGGTTGCAAGAATGGTCAAATAGTTGTTAAGATAGTGTGACAATGTGACCACAGCCGCGCGAGCCGACTCGGCAGCAAGCAATTCACGGTTAAGTTGCTCTTTCTCCCGATAGTAACGTTTTTCGCGCAGGGCGTTTTCGGCAACCAGCAAAACTTCATCAACCCGAAATGGCTTGGTCAGGTATTCGCGCACCCCCAATCGAAAAGCCTCTACGGCTACATCTTCTGAGCCATGCATCGTCATAAGAACCACCGAAATATTCTGCTCTTTGGGGCGCAAAGCGCGCAACATGTCGAATCCGTTCATTTCTGGCATGTTAAAGTCGGTGAAAATTAAATCGGGGTCTTCGCTGGTAGCAAGAGAAAGGCCTTGCAAGCCGTTAGCAGCTTGCAAGACCACATACCCTTCCGCAGTGAGAATACGGTTGAGAAACGAACGCATTTCGTCGTTATCATCTACTACTAAAATTTTTTCGCCTGGCATGTATTCTCTGGCTTCATCTCTATGCAAAAATGATCTTTGTTGCTCTGCTGGATGAGAGCAACCGAAAAGCAGATTTCAGGACGCTTTGAATAAGTCGTCTTGGACCTGATTGACTGAGTCTTGCACCATGCGGTCGAGTAAGGCTTCAGAAGCGCCCGTTGATTCGAGCAAGGCCATGCGCGAAGCGACATCATAGCCTTCCGCCGTCAAACCGACCACCGACTTAAGGACACGGCTAAAAGCCAGCGCTACTTGCAACCCTTTTTCGGGCCCAAAGGCGGCCAGTGATTTTTGGCTAAACATATCCGTCACCCGGTTGGCCATGCCAATCATAAACTCGTTGTGGATATGCCGGCGAATGTGCGCAAAGCCGATACGTCCCTGCTTGAGCCAGAACTCCTGGGTGTCGTTTTCCGCAAAAACAGATTGGTACCAGGTGCGCAGGGTGTTTTCGCGGTCGGGGCGTTCACCTTCGTGAAAAACTGCCGCAGTGCGGGCATGGGCGTACACTGTGTCGTAAAAAACTTGCACAATTTCGTCTGTCCAGGTTAGCGCAACCGGGCCGGCCTCGCGCAAAGTATCAAAATCGGCCTGAGAAACACCGGTAAGGGTCTTAATCGTATTCAGGCCTTCGTTAAATTTGGTTTTAATGTCGCTCATGGTTTCTCCTGTCATTCGTGGTCGGTTTTAGCGCGGGATCGCATCCCAAAGTTTGTCAGCGTACTCATTCATAATCATGCGCACAGTACCCAAAGTGGCATCGCGCGGAACAGTCATTTGCCAGAAGTAGGATCCATCGCCCAACTGGCGGGTCAGGATAAGCATCGTGTCGGTGCTGGCCAGGGTATCCTCGATAGCGCCAATATTAAGTTTTTCTGCCACTTTAGAGGCCAGTTTCATCACCATTGCGAAACGAGCGGCAGATGAACTGCTATCGAAGCTGGCATCTACCGAGGTTCCCACAATCGAAAGCCCATCCAGGCCGACAATATCGGAACTGATAAAGTCGGTACCCAGTTCGGCCCGGACTTGCTGAAGGATTTGATCAAGTTTTGTCATAGAATATCTCCCTTTTTACTTTGGCATGGCTTTCGCCAAACGTTCGGTGTACATTCGGGTAATCAGGCGCAGGTTGCCCAGGTTGCCTGTGCGCCGGTCCGCAACGACACCCAGAAAAAACTCTTTGCCCGGCAAGAAACGCATCAGGATGAAAACATCTTGGGTCGTAAGGAGTTCGTCTTCGAGTTGTCCGGCATTTAATTTGAGGGTCGAAGTTTCTACCAGTTTGAGCAAGAGGGTAAGTTGGGCACTAATGGCGTCGGTGCTCAGTTTTTTGCTGGCGTGCTGGGCAATCGAAAGCCCATCCATGCCAGCAATGACGCTGGCGACATAACCATTTACATCTCCGCTCATTGTTTGCAAAATTGCATCAAGGTCTTGGGCCATATTCTTCTCCTAAAGTTATTTGAGCCATTCTTTTTGAATAATATCGACCGATTCCTGAATCAAACGATTGACCAGTTTGGCATCTGCTCCCGTTGACTCAGTAAAAGCGGCCTGTGAAGCAACGTCATAGCCTTCGGCAGTAAGCCCCACAACCGCTTTCAGCGCGCGTTCAAAAGACAAAGCGACCGGCACACCTTTTTGTGGGCCAAATGTTTCGACGGCCTTTTGGGTGAAAAATTGCACCAGTTTACTTGCCATGCCAATCATGAATTCGTTGTTGACATGCCGCCGAATGTGCGCAAAACCAATTCGGCCTTGCTTTTCCCAAAACTCAGGGGTATCGCTGGCATTGAAAATGGCGCGATACCAATCGGCAAGTGTTTTCTCGCGGTCTGGGCGTTCGCCAGCGTGAAAGACCGCCGCTGTGCGAGGATGCCCAAAAAGCGTATCGTAGAACAGTTTGACAACCTCATCAGTCCACTGCGCGGCTTCGGCTTCGACACTGTGAAGCAGGTCAAAATCTGCCTGGCTGATGCCGGTTAAGGTTCTGATGGTATCTACAGCCTGTTCAAATTGCTGGTTTGCCATAACTCTCTCCTCGTTCAAAAAGCGCAGTTTAAAGTAAGCGGGCGGCCTGCTCTGCATACAGGCGGGCCAGCAAACGAAGCTTGCCTAACGTAACTTTTGTGCAATCAAAAGCCGAATCGTAAAAAACGG
>CAZNCT010000245.1:0-1646 GCA_964571615.1 uncultured Anaerolinea sp.
CGGGCCGGGGGCAACGACCAGGTAATCGTAATCCAGCCGCACTGGTTTGCCGGTGCCGACTTCCTCGCCCAGCACGTACTGGTCGCCGGGCTCCGGGTGAATCTCTTTGGCGGCGGCGTGAACGAAGCGGACGTTGATGCGGTCATAGACCGGCTTGAGTTTGAACACCGTCTCTTCGGGCTTCATGTGTCCCACGCCCACCCACACCCACGAGGGCACGTAGCCGAACACATCACGGTTGCTGATGACGGTCACTTCGTGCTTCTTACCCAGCCGGGTGCCGAGATAGATGGCGGCGGTTTGCCCGGCGAACCCCGCCCCAATAACAACGATTTTTGCCATGCGCAGCGCTCCTTTGTGGAATTCTTTAATTTAGATTTCTTTTGTCCAAAAAAGTTACATTGTGAAAGAGAGGACAAAAAAAGCCCCAGGGACGTGCCTGGGGCTTGGGAGTGGTTTAGTACACCAGTGCTTTTTTGTCGGTTGTTACGCGCTTGCGGAACATCCAGTACGTCCAGCCCTGGTAGGCCAGCACAATCGGGACGAAGATGAGCGCGATAACGGACATAACTGTCAGCGTGTATTGCGAGGACGAGGCGTTGTAGATGGTCAGCGACCAGGCCGGGTTGGTGCTGGAAATCATCACATTCGGGAAGGTCATCGAGAAGAAGGCCACCTGGGTCAGCACAATGTTGAGGGCAACCATGATGAACGACCAGCCATCGCGGCGCTGATTGATGAAGTAGCCCGCCACCAGCAGGGCGGCCAGCGCGCCAATCGGCACGATACCGGGGTTGACCATGCCGCGCTGCCAGTAGCCTGAAATGTAGGTGAAGACAGCCAGCAGGACGTACAGGACGGTTGCCACGACCCAGATTTTCTTGGCCCAGGCATCGGCGCGGTCTTTCAGTTCGCCTTCCAGTTTCAGGCCGAGGAAGTTCGCGCCGTGCAGCAGGAAGATGGCGACGGTGGTCACGCCGCCCAACAGCCCGTAGGGGTTGAGCAGGGTGAACAGGTTGCCGGTGAACATCATGTTCTGGTCAATCGGTACGCCGCGCGCCAGGTTGGCGAAGGCCGCGCCCAAGAGCAGGGCCGCCAGGAAGGAGCCGACCGCAATCATCCAGTCGAAGGTGTTGCGCCATTTGGGGTTGGCGTCTTTTGAGCGGTACTCAAACGAAATGCCGCGAAGAATCAGGCCAACCAACAGCAGGAACAGGGCCAGATAGAAGCCGCTGAACATGGTGGCGTACCAGTGCGGGAAGGCCGCAAAGGTCGCGCCGCCTGCCGTCAACAGCCAGACTTCGTTGCCGTCCCAGGTGGGGCCAACGGTGTTGATGATGGCGCGCCGCTCGACATCTTTCTTGCCGAGGAAGGGCAGCAACATGCCAACGCCGAAGTCGAAGCCTTCGAGGAAGAAGAAGCCAATCCACAAGACGGCAATCAGGATGAACCAAAGGATTTGCAGGAATTCGTAGGACATGATTTTTTCTCCTTGGAGTGCGACGACTCCTGTCGTCGCTGCGAAGTCGGGAGACTTCGCACTCCGCTATTAGTCTTGAGCTCCAACCAGTTTGGGGTTGACATCCACCGATTCGTGCATGGCGGCATCTGGCCCGGCGGTGGCGTATTTTTTCATCAGGTAAACC
>CAZNCT010000245.1:1718-2914 GCA_964571615.1 uncultured Anaerolinea sp.
TGGCATCCTCCACTTTGAGCAGGCCTTGCACAATCCAGGGTTGGCGGCCCATTTCGGTCAGCACCCAGCCGCTCATATTGGCGATGTAGGGCAGGGCAATCACCCAGGGGACGTATTTCATCCATTTGGCGTTTTCATATTTGCCGCGGGTTGCCCACAGGAAGAAAGCCGCCAGCGCAATCATGATGAAACCAATCGTCATCATGAACCGGAAGGTCCAATAGGTGACAACCATCAGCGGGATGTAGTCGCCGGGGCCGTACAGGGCTTCATATTCGGCTTGTAGTTGATTGACGCCTTTCACTTCGCAATCGAAGTTATTGCAGGCCAGGAAGGAAAGAACGCCGGGGATGCCAATCTGGCTGGTGCGGAATGACCAGACTTCTTGCTTGCCGGTCAGGTCGCCGATGGTCAGGATGGAGAAATCCGCCGGGGCGGAGGTTTCCCAGTGGGCTTCAATGGCCGCAAACTTCATCGGTTGTTCGCGGAACATGAACTGTCCCTGCTCGTGGCCGCCCAGGAAAACCAGCGTACTGGCAATAATACCGACCAGCGCGGCCATCTGGAAGGAGGGCTTGAAGATTTCAAGGTGCTGCTTGCGGATGATATGGTAGGCGCTGACGCCCAGAATCAGGAAGGCGGCGGTTGCAAACCCGGCAGAGATGGTGTGCCAGAAGAACACCCAGCCTTTGGGGTTGGTAATCAGAGCGAAGAAATCGACCAGTTCGGCGCGGCCGTTGGCTTCGTTGATGACGTACCCGACCGGGTGCTGCATCCAGCCGTTGGCGAGCAAAATCCACAGCGCCGAAAGGTTCGAGCCAATTGCGGCCAGCCAAATGGAGGCCAGGTGAACTTTTTCCGGCACTTTGCCTTCGCCAAAAATCCACACGCCCAGGAAGGTGCTTTCCATGAAGAAAGCCATCAGGGCTTCCACCGCCAGCGGCGCGCCGAAAATATCGCCCACATAGCGGCTGTATTCGCTCCAGTTCATGCCAAACTGGAACTCCTGCACGATGCCCGTCACTACGCCGATGGCAAAGTTAATCAGGAACAGTTTGCCCCAGAACTTGCTCATCTTGCGGTAGTTCTCATCTCGGGTCTGGTAGTAGCGCGTTTGCATAAACGCCACAAACCAGCCCAGCCCGAGGGTGAGCGGGACGAACAGGAAGTGGTAAACGGTCGTCAGGCCGAATTGC
>CAZNCT010000246.1:0-2876 GCA_964571615.1 uncultured Anaerolinea sp.
TTCAAACCCGAACGACCCAAACGCCGGTAGTGCATGAAAAGCCTCCTTGATGATATAGATTAACGTCGAACCGATACAATTGCGCCAAAAACGTTCATTTCGAGAGTCCATTCGGTGCCGGGTTGCAGTTCCCTGAACAGGCTCTCATTAGAGGTTGAAAACTCTTTGGGGCCTTCGTCTGTGCTGAAAAGAATCCGGTATTTTTCTGTCCGTTCTCCTTCGCGCTGTCCGCTTTTGAGTTGCGGTTGCGGCCAGTATGGGTTGTAATCGTTGCCGCTGGCGACTGCCGCATCTACATCGCGCCATTCGCGGGCGGTGTACTGGCAATAATCTTCATAGACTTCATAGACGCAGTCCTGCACCACTTCGGCAAACCCCGAGCCGGTGTCTTTTGAGTAGGGGGTGCCGCAGACTTCGCGCGCATTGGCAACCGGCTGATTTTCGGTGCGGCGCAGTTTTTCGGTGCAGGAATTCGGCTGGGTGCCCTGGGGAAGTTCATCCCACCAGGCTTCGCGGGTGACTTCTACCTGGGCCTGAATGTTGATGATGCGCTCCCAGGTGGCGCTTTGCACCACCCCCCGCGATTCGCTGGTGCGGAAGGCAAAAGCAAACAACAGGCCACAGCACAAGAGCAGCATGGCGCCGAGCGGGATGAGCAGCCACAGGGCTTTGGGGGCTGGTTTGGGTTTTGTGGGGCTGGTTGGGGCTGCTGGCGCAGGCGCTCCAGATTTCAGGTTGGCGCCGCAGGCCCGGCAGGTTTTGTTTGTGCCCGGGTTTTCGGTGCCGCAATGCGGGCAGTGGACTGGTTCAACGGTCACAGGGCTGGTTGAGAAAGCGCCTATGACCTGTCCGGCGGTGCGCCGGGTGCCTTCGGCCAGGTCGCCTCCGCATTGCGCGCAGGAGGCTGCATCGGCAGGGTTGCGTGTGCCGCAATAGGGGCAGTGAATGTCTGGCCCTTTTTGGGCGCGGGCTATTTTGGCTTCGTCTTCCAGCAATTGGGCATCTGGCGCTTGTTCAAATTGAACATTTTGGGGTTGGGGCGCGCCGCAGGCTTTGCAGGTTTTGGCCGTGCCGGGGTTTTTGGCACCGCAGTTTGGACAGGCCCATTCCAGTTCCACATAACCGATTGTTTTTTGCGCCATGCTGACTCCATATAAAAACTTCAGGCTGGTTTACTTGACACGAATAATGACATCAAAGGTGCAAAAAGGGACATCCCGATTTTCACGCCGAAGGCCCCAGGTGGCCGAGTAAATGCCCGGTTCTTTGGGGCTAATCATGGCAACAGAGAGCAATACTTTGTCTTCGGGGTAAACCGTGTAGGGCAGGAAAATGCCATCGGCGCGCTCTTCGTCTCTGTGCAATTTCGTTCCGCCAACGAAGTAGAAAACGACCCCGTCTGCCTTCCAGATGGCTGAGCCGCGATTCCAGACCCGCCACTCGGCCCTGAAATCTTTGCGCCCCCTGAAAACGGTATAGGGTTCGGGCTGGGTTTTGTTCAGGTCACATTTGTAGGGTTCGGGGGTGGAGGTCCAGAAGAACAGAATGCCGCCCTGGCCGGGTGTGCCGGGCAAGAGCGTGCCGGGGCCGGGCAATTCGTACATGGAAGTGGGCGAAGCAATCAACTCGAGGGTTGGGGCGGGGGTGTTGGTCGGCAGGTCGGTGGGGGTGCTGCGTGCCCGGGTGGGGGTTAGAGAAGCAGTCCAGGTCGGCTGCGGGGTATTGGTTGGCAGCGCGGCTACCGTCGCCGCGGCGATGGTGGCAATCATATCCTGCGGGTTTTCCACCGTTTGACTGGCGCCAGGCACACAACCACCAATCAGCATGAGTAAGACCAGGCTGGCAAGCCAGAAACGTCGAATGTTCACGCGTCTTTCTCCTTTTAGCGCACCGAGATTCCAATAATCAATTGGCAAAAGACGTTGTCAGCGCGTTCCAGGCCAAAGATGGTCTGAAAGTCGCCGCCGTTGGGGGGCGTGCGAATGACAATCACAATATCGCGGGTTTCTCCGGCTGGGACGTTAAACGCCAGGGGTTGTTTGGGAGCATATTCATAAATTTTTTGGCCGCTGACATAGACGATGTTCAGCCCGTCTTTGACCCAATCACGCGCGCCGACATTTTTGACCGTCCAGGTGGCGTAGATGAGGGTGTTGGGGCCAAACTTGCTCCAGTTGGTTGGTTTCTGGTTCATCACCATACAGGCGTAGTTGCCGCTGCCCTGATAAACCCCCTGGCGCGCGGCGACGCCCAATTCGGTGGCTGTGGGGGTCAGGCTGGGGGTTTCGGTGATGGTGGGAAAGGGTGTCACCGACATTACCGGGGTAGGCGAGAAAATCTCGGTGGGCGGTGCCCGGGTGGGGCGCAACGTGGCGGTGGCGGCTGGCAGGGGGGTGTTGGTTGGCAGGGCCTGCACGGTGGCGGCCACCATGGTTTCGAGAAATCCTTCGGGTGGGGGCGTCACAGCGGGCGCACAGGCAACCAGCCCAAAGAACATGAGCAGAACAGCAAAGTGGGAGATTTTTCTCAATCCGCATATCATTTGGGGCAGTTCCTCCGCATCTTATTTTACAGTCAAACTAAATGAGAACTCACAGAAAGCCGTTTTGCCCCGAAACAGAGCCCAGGTGGTTTTGAAGTCGCCACTTTTCTTGGGCGCTTCAAAGACAACCACAATCTCGCCGGTTTGGGTTGTTTTGATGTCCTGGCCCAGGTCAAACAATTCGCCGCCAATCGACATTTTGTTGCCCGAGACATAACCATAATCCATGTTGTGGCCTTCCCAGTCACGTTTGCCAACGTTTTGAATGCGCCACGAAACAGGAATATCCTGCCCGGGGCTGGCCTGGAAGCCATCCGGCGGGTTTTGTGAAAGC
>CAZNCT010000247.1:0-1714 GCA_964571615.1 uncultured Anaerolinea sp.
AATGCGTCCGGCGTCTTTGGTCGCCTGGCGCTGGCTGTCGTTGAAGTAAGCCGGAACGGTAATGACCGCCTGCGTAACCGGCTGACCGAGATGGGCTTCGGCATCGGCCTTGAGTTTGGCCAGTACCATGGCGCTGATTTCTTGCGGGCTGTATTCGCGCCCGGTGGCTGAAATTTTGACGCGCACATCGTCGGAGGGGCCTTCAACTACTTGATAAGGCACCATCTTGCGCTCGCCTTCAACTTCATCGTAGCGGCGGCCCATGAAACGTTTGATTGAGTAAATCGTGTTTTCAGAGTTAATCACAGCCTGGCGCTTAGCGGTTTGGCCCACCATGCGCTCACCCGCCTTGTTGAAAGCGACAACTGACGGGCACAGTCGTCCGCCTTCGGCAGTGGTGATGACGGTGGGTGAGCCACCTTCCATGACGGCCACCACGCTGTTGGTGGTTCCCAGGTCAATTCCAATGATTTTTCCCATTTTTGCAAATTCTCCTTCAAGCAATGATTCTTTAAGCGGTATGACCCTTAAGATAACCGATAAATGCAAGAATCACGTTAACAGGGTATAGAAATTAGGTAGAAAGGAGAATCTGGACGTGCAGGCAGCAATTAGTCGGCCAGGGTAATGGAGAAATCTGTTCCGCCACCTTCGACAGGGGTGTAGGTGATGTCAAATGACTTGGTGCCACCTTCAGAGCACGGAACTGTCCAGCGCTCCACCCAGGCGCCGGCGCTATCGGGGTTCTGAATGACTGAAATGCGAGTGCGCCCTGCGCCATCTGCCGGGATGGTGCAAGAGGCCATGGCCGCCGCCACATTCAGGTTGGCCCAGGTATCGGCGCGCAGGATGTCATCCCCCAATCCGCCGGTAGGGACAAAGTCTGAAAGCCCCGGCACAGTGATGGGATTTTCTTCGTCACCATCTTCGCCCGACGGCGCCTGATAGGGGACTTCCTGCTGAATGCTCTCATAGACACTGTTTACGGTCGGCCCCAGAATGCTAAGCGTACCGGCAATCAAAGCACAACAACAGCACAGCAAGAGAACGACAACTGCGCCGATAATCAGCGGGGTATTGTTCTTTTTGGGCGCTGCGGGGACATTCGAAAATTCTGAATTCATGGTTTCTCTCCTTGGGTTAGAAATTCAAATAACAACCTACAGTATACGCCGCCAGAATATCTTTTCAATCAGCAATATGGGGGATAGGCAAAAGAAAACAGGGCTGCCTGTGATAGACAGCCCTGTTCAAAAATCGAGAAGCGTTTTCTACTTATCGTTGAGCGCGGCCACGCCGGGCAGTTCCTTGCCTTCCAGGAACTCCAGGCTGGCGCCGCCGCCGGTTGAGACGTGCGTCATCTGCCTGGCAACGCCGGCCTTCTTGACGGCGCTGGCGCTGTCGCCGCCGCCGATGACGGTCGTTGCGCCGCTCTCGGCCAGCAGCCGGGCCAGAGCAAAGGTGCCTTCGGCAAACCTGGGGAACTCAAAGACGCCCACCGGGCCGTTCCAGACGACCAGTTTCGCGCCCGCCAGGGTCTGCTTGTAGAGTTCGAGGGTCTTCGGGCCAACATCCAGCATTCGCCAGCCAGCCGGGATTTTATCCACATCCACCACCTGGCTGTTGGCTTCGGCATCGAATTTATCGGCAATAACGGCATCCACCGGCAGGACGAGTTTGTCGCCCAGTTTTTCGAGCAGGCCTTTGGCGGTTT
>CAZNCT010000247.1:1733-2037 GCA_964571615.1 uncultured Anaerolinea sp.
TTCCACCAGGCTGTCCTGCATGTTCAGGCCTTTGGCCGCCAGGAAGGTATTCGCCATGCCGCCGCCGATGATGAGTTTGTCGCATTTGGCGGCCAGGGTTTCGACGACCAGAATCTTGTCGCTGATTTTCGCGCCGCCCAAAATGGCAACGTAGGGATGTTCGGGGTTGGCAACGGCCTTGCCTAAATACTCCAATTCCTGCTCCATCAGGAAACCAGAAACCGCCGGGAGGAAGCGGGCAATCCCTTCGGTGGAGGCGTGCGCGCGATGCGCCGAGCCAAAGGCGTCATTGACGTACACATCG
>CAZNCT010000247.1:2064-2865 GCA_964571615.1 uncultured Anaerolinea sp.
AGGTCGTTCTTCTCCTCGCCCTTGTGGAAGCGGGTATTTTCGAGCATGACCACCTCGCCAGGCTTGAGATTTTTGGCAATCTCTTCCACTTCCGGCCCCACGCAATCGGGCGCCATAATGACCGGGCGGCCCAAAAGGCCAGCCAGCACTTCGGAGGCGGCTTTCAGGCTGAATTCCGGGTCCGGCCCGCCTTTGGGGCGCCCCAGGTGGCTGGCGAGCAAAACGGATGCGCCCTGGTCCAGCACATACTGAATGGTCGGCAGGGCGGCCTTGATGCGCTTGTCATCGGTCACTTTGCCATCGGCCATCGGCACGTTGAAATCAACGCGCATGAAAACGCGCTTGCCCTTCAGGTCAATGTCTTTTACGGTTTTTTTGTTCATGAGAACTCCGTTCGGTGATGCAAGAAAACAAGTACACAGGTAAACAGGATTTCCTTGTCTACATGTGTACTTGTGTACGTTTTACTTTATTACAGGCTCTTCGCCATCAACGCGGCCAAATCCGCCGTGCGGCAGGAGTAGCCCCATTCGTTATCGTACCAGGTCACAACCTTGATGAAGGTGCTTTTTTCCTTGCCCAAGACGCTGGTGAAGGGCAAGTCAACCGATGAACTGTAAGAACTGCCCTTAAAGTCCATGCTCACCAGCGGCTCATCCACCGCTTCGAGAATGCCCTTAAAGCGCGGACTGGCGGCGGCATCGCGGAAGGCCTGGCGCAGTTCTTCGGTGGTGGTTTCGGTTTCGATTTCAGCGGTGAAATCAACCACCGAAACGGTCGGGGTCGGCACGCGCAGCGAAT
>CAZNCT010000248.1:0-829 GCA_964571615.1 uncultured Anaerolinea sp.
CTCTCCTCTTACATCTTATGGCCTTACTTCGCCGGGGAGTTAATTCCGCTGGCGCTTGGGAGCATTGTCGCCTTTTTAATTGTGGCCGCCGGGGTCTGGTGGGTGTACGGATTCCTTGACTGGCGCAATGACCTGTACCAGGTGACCCCCGAGCAGATTGTGGATGTGTACCGCGTGCCATTTGGAGACGAAGACCGCAAATCGGCCCCGCTCGAAAACATCCTCAGCACCGAATACAAACGCACCGGTTTTTGGGGCTTGCTCTTCAACTTTGGGGTGGTCAACATTCAGGTCGGTGGTACCACCTTTGACTTCAGAGATGTTGCCGACCCGCCCTCGGTGCAGAAAGACATCATCGAACGCATGAACGTGCGTCTGCAAAAAAAGCGCGAGGCCGATACTGCCGCCGAACGCGAACGAATGGCCGAATGGCTGGCGATGTACCATCGCACCATGAGCGAAATCGAAAAACAGGCCGGACAATCGCGCGGCACAGAATCAGGGTAAAATCGGGCCTCTGTATTTCTCTATTTCTAAAGGTAAACCAATGGCACTCCGAACAATTGTCACCACCCCCGACCCGGTCTTGCGGCGCAAAGCCCAGCCGGTGACCAAATTTGACGACAAACTGCAAACCCTGATTGATGACATGGTTGAAACCATGCGTGAAGCCCCGGGCGTTGGACTGGCCGCGCCCCAGGTTGGCGTCTCAGAGCGGGTGATTGTGGTTGAGTACTTTGAAAATGAAGAAGACGAAGAAAGCGACGACCCCGCCAACGCGCCCAAAAAACTCTACGCAATTGTGAACCCCGAAATCACCCGCGCCTCG
>CAZNCT010000248.1:852-1203 GCA_964571615.1 uncultured Anaerolinea sp.
GGGCTGTCTATCCATCCCAGGGGTGATGGGCGATGTGGAACGTCACCTGGCCATTACCGTCAAAGGGCAGAACCGGCGCGGGCAGCCTGTAACGCTCAAACTCAAAGACTGGACCGCGCGCATCTTCCAACACGAAATTGACCACCTGAACGGAGTCCTGTTCACCGACCTGGCAACCCGCGTCTGGAAGCCCGAAGGCCCGGTGGAGGACAAGGTCTAAACCTGTGTATCTCAGCCATCTCTCGCTGACCAACTTTCGCAACTTTGCCCGCCTGGATATTGACCTTCCACGGCGGGCTGTTGTCTTGGTCGGCAATAATGCCCAGGGCAAAACCAGCCTGCTCGAGGCCG
>CAZNCT010000248.1:1213-2813 GCA_964571615.1 uncultured Anaerolinea sp.
TTTGCATCTTTCCAGACCCACAACGACCGGCAGTTGGTCAACTTTTTGGCCGCCCGCCAAAACCCGGCAGTCGCCCGCATCGTAGCCGATTATCAGCGCGGCGGGCGCAAACACCGCCTGGAAGTCAGAATCATCCTCGAAAACGTCGGCCCGCTGGGGGTGCGAAGCCGCAAAGAAATTCTGTTAGACGGGGTCAAGCGTCCGGCCAGCGAGGCCATCGGGCATCTGCCCTCCGTCCTGTTCATCCCGCAAATGTCGCTGGTACTCGAGGGCGGCCCCGAAGAACGCCGCCGCTACCTGAACCTGGCCCTGGCACAGGCTATTCCTGGGTATGCGGCAGCCCTGAGCGCCTACCACCAGGCCCTGACACGCCGCAACGCCCTGCTCAAAATGCTCTCCGAGCGCGGCGGCGACGCCAGTCAGCTGGCCTATTGGGATGAAAGCCTGGCCGCCAGCGGGGCGCAAATCATTCACTGGCGCATTGGGGCCATTCAAGAAATGGAGCGCCTGGCAGCGCGCGCCCATGACGAACTGACTCGCGGCGCGGAAGTGCTGCGACTCTCTTACCAGCCTGCCTACGATCCCCTGCCGCGGCCCGCCGGACAGTTTGCCCTGAAACTTGATGTCGCAGCCGATCGCTCTACCCTGAGCCTGGAGAGCATCCGACAGGGTTTTCTCGAGGGCCTGTGCCGCGCCCGCGCTGAAGAAATCAGCCGGGGGGTGACGGCGCTTGGCCCGCACCGCGACGAATTGCGTTTTCTGGCCAATGGCGTCGATTTGGGCCACTACGGTTCGCGCGGACAAATCCGCACCTGCTTGCTGGCCCTGAAAATGGCCGAAGTGAGCTGGATGCAGGCGCGCACCGGCGAGGCCCCAATGGTGCTATTAGATGAAGTGATGGCCGAACTGGATGGTGAACGCCGCGCCGATTTGCTGGCCTCGCTGACCCAGGCCGGGCAACAGGCCTTGCTGACGACCACCGATACCGGCCTGTTCAGCCCCGAATTTCTCGACTCGGCTGAGACCTGGCGTGTTGTGGCCGGGACGGTGAACCGCTAGAGCGGTGTTTCTCATCTCTTCTGCCCTGGCCGCTGAAAACCTGCGGCCAGGCGTACTCAAAAGGAGGCTTTTTTATGTCTGTCAAACATGCCAGCGAAATCCCTGAGAAAGTTGTTGCGGCAGGTGAAAAGACGACCATTCAGGTGCTCATCTCTGCCGAGGAGGGGCCGAACTTTGCCTTGCGGCGCTTCATCATGCAACCCGGCGGCGGGATGCCCCTGCACACCAATAGCGTTGAACACGAGCAATATGTCCTGCGGGGCCAGGCCCAGATTGGCATCAACGGTCAGGACTATCAGGTGAAAGCGGGCGATGTGGTCTTCATTCCGGCGGGTGCGCCGCACTATTACCAGAACACGGGCGATGAGCCATTTGAATTTCTGTGCATCATCCCCAACCAGAAGGACGAAATCACCATTCTGGAAGCGCCCAACTGCTAAAAAAACCGATTTGACAGGGCGGCTCTTTGCGGTATAATATCGTCCGCTCGATGGTCGACTAGCTCAATGGCAGAGCAACTGACTCTTAATCAGTGGGTTCA
>CAZNCT010000249.1:0-2767 GCA_964571615.1 uncultured Anaerolinea sp.
CATCACGGATAAGCGGGCTTTCAGAAAAATCGTACCCCAGCAGGGTGCCGATGATTTGGGCTTTGAATAAGCCATCGTCGCGCAAAACAGCGCAAATTTCGCTCTCAAATTTGCGGCGCACCGCCTGGGCAGAGTCGCTCTCAAGGATGCCAAAGCGGTAAGCGAACAGGTCACGCAGGAATCCATAAGGCGTGGCGCGGGTTTGCAGGGTGGCGCGCCCTTTGAAGTAGTAGGCTTCTAGCGGAGAAAGGTCGAACCACTTTTCAAATTCGTACAACAGGCGGCTTTTTCCAATACCGGCATCGCCAACGATGGTGATAAAGGTGATACCAGACTGCCGAGAGACGCTTTCGAGGGCCGCCGCCAATTGTTCCAGTTCGGCGTCGCGCCCAATCATGCGAGTTTCAATGCCTTCGATGCCGCGCGAAGGCAGTCGGAAGATGTGTTCGCGGGCAGATAGCACCAGGTAGGTCTGAAGCGGCTCACTTTTGCCTTTGACTTCGAGCGGCGGGCGGACTTCGACATCAAATACACCGCGCACATGGCGGAAGGTGTCGTGTGAAATCAAAACGCCGCCGGGCGGGGCGGCTTTTTCGAGACGGCTGGCAACGTTGACGGCGTCTCCCATGACCGTGCGTTCAGCCTGACTGCCGACTTCGCCAACAATTGCAAGGCCGGTGTTGATGCCGACCCGCATGGAAAGTGAGAGGCTGTTCCCGGCGCAAAACTCGCTGAGGGCTTTTTGGATCGATAGCCCTGCCAGGACTGCCTGTTCGGGGTTGTCTTCGCGGGCTTCATCGGCGCCCCACAGCGCCATGACGCCATCGCCAAGGTGCTTGTCAATCTGACCGCCATTTTCGAGAATAGCGCGGTCGAGCCGCTCCCAGATTCGGTTCATCAGCAGGGTGATTTCTTCTGGATCCATGTTTTCAGACATGGCGGTATAACCAGAGACATCCGCAAAAAGGACGGTAACCATTTTGCGCTGCTGGCGTGAGACAATTTGCTGTTCGAGAGCCGCTTTTTGGGCGCGCAAGGTGGCGAGGATGGTCTCTAAAACTGCATCGTCGAGCGTGCCGCGCAGGGTTTCCTGGGCCGCAATGGCGGTATCAAGTTCGGCAAGTTGGGCAAGCAGGGATTTGGGCATCGGGAGAAAAGGGCAGGTTTGCGATGATTGTCTGCCAGCGTTGGGTTAGAGTTTGAAAGGGGGCGATTCGGCATACACACCGCGCAGATCGGGCGGCAGGTTGGCCGCCAGAGTGTACATAACGCGCTCGGTCAGTGAGATGGGCGATTCGCCAGGGCGCGCCAAAATGGGCGCGGCAATGCTGACGCGCACCAGGTTACGGCGGGGGAACTGCTTGAAGAAGCGCTGACTGCCATCGATAGCAACCGCAACAATTGGCGACGCAGTTTCAATCGCCAGCCGGGCGACACCGGTCTTGGCAACGGCCAGGCCGCGGCCACGGGAGCGAGTCCCCTCTGGAAACATTGCCAGCAGCTGCTCAGCAGATAAGATGCGGGCGGCGTGTTCCAGCGCCCAGGTATCGCGCTCACCACGATAGACAGGGAACCCGCCCATCTGGCGAAAAATGGCGTGCAGTGGGCCAATCTGAAAAAGTTCGGCCTTGCCCATAAAAAAAAGCGGACGCGGCAAGGCCAGTTGCAGGGGAAAGACATCAAAGTTGGTCAGATGGTTGGCCGCGACAATAGCGCGGCCTTCGGCAGGGAGATTTTCCAACCCGCGAATATCAAGCAGCATAATGGGCTTGAAAACCCAGCGGGCCAGGGCAACGACCACTTTATGCAGGGTGGTCTCTTGAAGTGGGTAATGCAGGCGGGGACGCGGGTCATTTTCTGGTAATTCTAAAGGGGACACAAGATTCTCCGCTCAGATTAGGTTAAACTAGATTATACTTGGGCGGGCAATTTTACGGGGCTGTCCCCGTTTAACAATCTGGTAAGATATTCTCACATTGGCCCTTATTTCGAATTCTCAGGAGAAAAAACATGAGTACTTCAATTGAAAGCATTTCAGCACTTGAAATCCTTGATTCGCGCGGCAACCCGACGGTGGAAGTCGAAGTCGTGCTTGAAGACGGTTCGTGGGGCCGCGCGGCGGTTCCTTCTGGCGCTTCAACCGGCGTACACGAAGCCCTCGAACTGCGCGATGGCGACAAGAGCCGTTATGGCGGCAAAGGCGTTTTGAAAGCGGTTGACAATGTCAACGAGCAAATCAGCGATGCCCTGTATGGCTGGGATGCAACCGAGCAAAAAGCGATTGACATGGAATTGCTGGCCCTGGATGGCACGCCCAACAAATCGAACCTGGGCGCCAATGCCATGCTGGGTGTCAGCCTGGCGGTTGCCAAAGCCGCGGCCAACGCCCTGGGCCTGCCGCTCTACCGCTACATTGGCGGTGTGTACGCCCATGTCCTGCCCGTGCCGATGATGAACATTTTGAACGGCGGAGCGCACACCGGCTGGCAAAGCACCGATGCGCAGGAATTTATGGTGATGCCATTTGGCGCTTCCTCCTTTGCTGAGGGCTTGCAGTGGGGCGCAGAAATTTACCATGCGCTCAAGTCGGTTTTGAAGAGCAAGGGCTATGCTACCCTGGTCGGTGACGAAGGCGGTTATGCCCCGGCGCTCAAGGCCAACAACGAAGCCGTTGAAGTAATTCTGGAAGCCATCGAAAAGGCCGGTTTCAAGGCCGGGCGCGGCGAACAGGTCGCCATCGCGCTCGACCCGGCGGCTTCGGAACTGT
>CAZNCT010000250.1:0-2767 GCA_964571615.1 uncultured Anaerolinea sp.
CATCAAACCCTGTCTCGGGCTGGCGCACCATCGGCAGCACCCCGGCCAGCCCCCAAACCCCTGAGGCAAGCTCAACGGTGACAGTCCTGCTTAAAACTGCAGAGACCCTGGTGGCCCAGGGCAACCCGGCCGCGGCCTTGGGCGTCTTGCGACAGGCGATTGAAATGGCATCTTCGTCAGAAAAGACCGAAATCCATCAAAAAATGGCTCAAATTTCAGCATCTCATGTTTTTTTAGCCCCGCCTGACCCATCGAATCCGGGAACTCGACCCACCCCCGCACTAGTCTCAAATCGCGCTCCCATCCCCTTCAATGCGGCGACAGATCGTCCCAAGTCTGCTAAGAGAATTTGGTCTTGGGCACTGGGCGGTTTGGGATTGGTTGTAACCTGCGCTTTGGTTGTTTTCGTTGTGATCTTGGCGCAGCCTGCTACGCCTAGTGTTCCAGTATCGCAGGCCCAGAGCAATCCAATCAATACAAAATTACCTGCTACTCAAACCAGGATTGCTACTCAAACCAGGCCAGCGACAGCTACCCGATCCAAGCCGGCTACTGCCACATCGGTTAGTTCTGGGCGAACCTCCACCGCTACCCCGCTTCGCCAACCCGTTGTTGCTTTAGGGTTATGCACCGCAAACAGCGCTGATGTTTGTGTTTACAACTTTGCGCCGCAAAGCAATGGGTTGATCGTATCCTTGAAGTTTAGGCAACCCTTGAGTACGGGCAGTATGCCGAGCTTGACTGTCGCAGGCAAAAAATTCAAATGCGAGATTATCAGCACTTATCCGGATCGCTTGTATTGCAACGGGCCTACAGTAACAGGAAAAAATGAATTACGGGTCTTGTCGCCGTCGAATCAGGTCTTAGGTTCGGGTGAATTCAACATCCCTGCCTATATACCACCCACGCCTACCCCTAGAAAACCGTCAAACGACAACAACTATCCATGATTTCTGTCTGGCCTTTTGCGCTGAATTTATTGATATCCTTTCAGGATGAGTTGCACGGCATCTTGAATATTGGTTGCCTGTTTGCTGTCTTGCTGGTTGGGCAGGTTTCTTTTGGCATCCTGGCTGGCTGGATTTTGAAAAGCACCCTGAAAGATCGTGAAACCCTGGCTACGCTGGCTTTTTTGGGTGGATTACTCGGTTTAGGTCTGTTTTTCCTGGCCCTGACCTGGCTCAAATTACCCCCTATGCCGTGGCTGGCTATGCCTATCTTCCTTGTGGCAATTATCGCTCTGTTGGTGGGCCGCAAACAACTAAAAGCATGGCTTTCTCTCGAACTGGTTTGGCTTGTGCTTTTCTTTGGCTTGATCCTTTGGCTCAGGCTGCCCTTTGTTCAAGATTTGCTCGTGCCGCCTTACGCCGATTCGGTTCAACATGTGGCGATTGTGCGCGATATGCTCAACCCAGATCAGCCCCCACGAGCCTTTTACCGGGTTGCGTCGGACTTGAATCGTTACTATCATTTTGGTTTTCACGCTCTGGCAGCCTGGTTGAGTGGGTTGAGCGGGCTTGACCCTGTGCGAACGATCCTGCTGTTAGGGCAATATTTCCAAGCATTGGCCATCCTAGGGCTTTATCCACTTGCTCGAATTGCGCTTGAAAACCGCCTGACCGCCTGGCTAGTAATGGGGGTGGGTGGTTTGCTCCTACCCCTGCCAGCCTATGCCAGCAATTGGGGCAAATACCCGGCCATCTCCAGCCTGGTTGGGGTTTGTTTTGTTTTGTCTTTGCTGTTCATTTATCTCAAAACCGGCACCCCTGGCAAAACTTTACCCCGAAAGTTGCACTGGCTGATGGCTATTTCAATTCTGGCGGCTTTTTCCCTACACAGCCGCTCAGTCATTCTCTTTTTGATCGTATTTTTATTGGGACTGGCTTTCTATCGGGCTGACACGCGCCAGACTGTGTTAGATTTGCTGTTCAAGAACGCAGACATTTCCAATCTAAAAATCATCTTTGCCATCACACTTTCGAGCCTGAGTGTGATGACGGTTTTGGCGCTTGACTTGCCTTTTCATCCACTTTTTGGCGTTTTCCTGCTTGGCGCGCTGTTGGTTTCCTTTTACGCCAATTTTATCCTGACCCTCTTCTTGGTTGCTTGCTGGCTTGTGGTGGCCGCTTTTGCCGTTGCCCAGCCGGTCGTTGAGCCACTTTTATCCCTAATTGACCGCCCCTACGTTGCCATTTTCCTGTATATTCCGGTCAGTTTTTTCATTGGCCTGGCACTAAATCAAGTGCTCACAATCAATCAGCAAACGACCAAGTGGAAAAAAATTGTTTTTTTTATAGTCTCCCTGTCCGCAATTTTTTTCGCATTCTTCCTGCAAGACCATCACCCCAACGATTGCTGTGTGTTTATGACCGACGATGATCTGTTTTCCTTTGAATGGATTCGGCAAAACATCCCCGCGGGTGCAATAATTGCCATCTCAGCCACAGGCCAACCCGGAAATTTTTTACCTGCCGATGGAGGTGCCTGGATCGAACCTATAATTGGCGTGCCCACCCGAAGGATTAGATTTGACACTGACTTTTTTCTCGAGACGGAACAGCTTTGCCAAAATGGCCTGGAATACGTTTATGTTGATGCGCTTGCGAACAGCTTCGACGCTTATATCCTGTTTGAGGCCGGTGCCCGGCACGCGTTGGGGTTTGGCAGCGTTTCCATTTACCAGCTAGATTGTCACTGAATCAGGTGATTTCCATGCCCTTCCGTCCCACCCTTCAGACCCAAATCACGCTCGCCGGCGCGGCATACC
>CAZNCT010000251.1:0-2701 GCA_964571615.1 uncultured Anaerolinea sp.
AGCGAGCCCTTGGCAACATTCAGGGAGGGGTCCGGCATATGAGTCGGATGGTTGGGGGCCTGTTACAGCTCTCACGCGCTTCTCGGGGCGAGTTGCATTACAGCGCAGTGGACTTGAGCGCTCTGGCCGCCGAAATTCTGCATCATCTCGCCGAGACGGACCCGGGCCGCAGTGTTCAGTGGCACATTAGCCCGGGCTGTGTAACCAGCGGCGATGAGCGCTTGTTGCGGGTGGCCCTGCAAAACCTGCTTGATAATGCCTGGAAGTTTACCTCTACGAATGCCCAGGCCCTGATAGAATTTTCTGCGCTGCCCAATCAGCAAGATTTTGCCCCAGAGATTAAATCGCAGATTTTTTGCTTGCGGGATAATGGCGTCGGGTTTGATATGCGCTACGCCGATAAGTTGTTTACCCCCTTTCAGCGTTTTCACAGCTCTGAGGCTTTTCCCGGCACCGGCATTGGGCTGGCGACTGTCCAGCGCATTATTCGCAGGCATGGCGGTCAAATCTGGTGCGAATCGCAGCCGGGCCAGGGGACGGTTTTTTATTTCACGCTGGGCTAGTCTGTTTTTCAGGCCAGTGCCGCAATGGCCTCGATGCTCTCGGTCAGGCTGGCAACCGTAAAGGTTGGCTGAATTTCTGTATGCTCAGGTATCCTGGCATAGCGAGTGACCCAGATTGAAAAAATCCCGACCTGGTTTGCCCCGCTAATATCGGCATCCAGTTTGTCACAGACCATGACAGCCTGCGAGGCCGGATATCCCCAGTGCGCCAGGGCCAGTTCAAAAATACGTCGATTGGGTTTGCGCCATCCGCAGGCGGCAGAGGTTAGCACAAAATCAAAATAGGGGTCAATATCAAACTTGTTCACCAGTTGGAAGACATCTTTGTTATCGCCAGCGTTGGAGACAATCCCCATCTGATAGCCGCGCGTTTTGAGGGTTTCCAGGGTTGCGATGGCGTCATCGGCTAATTGCCAGTTCGATTGCGAAATCCGATAACGGGCATCCAGGGCTGCGCGCACCAGGGCTGGCGGAATGCCAGTGTAGCCTTTTTCTGCCAGCAGCTCTTGTAAAACGGTTGTGGTTGAGGTTTCAATCTGTTGGCTGTCGCGTTCTGCGTAGTAACGCAGCAGGCGGGCCTTAAATTCTTCGTGGAAGTGCTCAAAGTCGAGGCCCAGTCCGTTTTTGACAAGTACCTCCACCACAGCCCGGTCGGCACGTTCAAGCACCGGCGGCCAGGCGGCCACCGGGCACATGAGCGTATCTCCCAGGTCGAATAAGATTGCGCGAATCATGGCGGGGTTAGTAGCCTCGTCGCTTATCGAAAATGTTATACAGGGTCAGGCCCGCCAGGTAACGATGCAGGTTTTCTGAGAACAATTGCGCGGCGCGCTCGTTGTAATGCGGACTATGCCCGGCAATGTGAGGGCTGATGATGAGATTGGGCAGGCCCCAAAGCGGACTGCTGGCAGGCAGGGGTTCTTCAGGGAAGACATCCAGCGCGGCTCCGGCCAGTTTGCCTTCTTTGAGCAATTGCAGCAGGGCGCCGGTATCGACAATCCCGCCTCGTGAGACATCTACCAGGCAGGCGCCTTGCGGCAGGGCCGAGAGCATTTTCAGGTTGAGCAAGCCGCGCGTCTCTGGGGTCAGCGGCAGGGTAACGACAACAAACTGGCACAACTTGAGCATCGAGCGCAGCGCTGCAGACGGGTACAGGCGCTCAACCAGGTCGCCGCCGGGGTCGCCGCTCTCTTCTGGCGTATAGCCAGTGTGTTCGGGGCGCATGGCATCTCGCTTAATGGCCAGTATTTTTGCGCCTAACGGATGCAGCAGGTGAGCCAGTTGTCTGCCAATGCTGCCGTAGCCGACAATCCCAACGGTAGCGCCGCGCAGCTCAAAAGGCGTAAAACGCTCGTAGCGGTCTCGCGGCCATTCGGCTTTGCGCTGGGCCGCCAGCAGGGCGGGGAGGTGATGTCCGAGGGCCAGCAACATGCCCAGGGCGTGCTCGGCCACCTGTGAAGCCGCGGCTCCGCTCAGGGTAGTGACGGTTATTCCGCTGCGCTGCAAAATAGGCTCTTCGATGAAGCGGTCAATGCCCGCCAGGTGAAACTGAATCCATTGCAAGGAGGGGGCTTGTTCGGGGGTTGGCAGAATATGGCTGGTGTAAAGCACCTCGGCCCGCGCCCAGGCTTCTGCCGGGATATCCCCGGCTTTTTGGGGTGTGTAAAACTGGAAGTTCAGTTTGGGCGAAATGCCGCGCAGGCGGTTTTGCTGGTCAGCGCTAAAGGGGACGGTGACAAGAATCTCGATACTCATGCGTCAATTATAGCCAAGAAAACACTCCCGTTTGCGGCGGGAGTGTTTTTGATGCGCGATTTTTATTCGCTGGGGATAATCAACCAGGCTAAAAGATATAGCCCCAACCCCGGCACGCCGCCAGGGAGGAAAGCAATCAGAAAAGCCAGCCGAAACCAGAACGCGCTGATACCGAAAAATTCAGACAATCCGCCGCAGACGCCAAGCCAGACGCGGTTACGGCGCGAACGGCGCAAAACAGGGCGATTTTGAGTGGTCATGTGACGCTCCTTTCTACGAATACACTTATCCAGGTATACGCAGCAGGAGCGGGGAAGTTGTGCGTGATATTTGTCATTTCGAACCGCGTAGCGGTGACATCGTGCCCGTAGGGTAGAAATCTT
>CAZNCT010000252.1:0-2697 GCA_964571615.1 uncultured Anaerolinea sp.
TACCGCGTGGAGGGCTACATCTCTGCCAAACTCGCCAATGACCCCACCAAAGGCACAGGCTTTTCAGAAGAAGACCTGGAACTGTTCTGGGATGCGCTGATGAATATGTTTGAGCATGACCGCTCAGCGGCGCGCGGCAAGATGGCGGCGCGCAAACTGGTCATTTTTAAGCACGAAAGCGACCTGGGCAACGCCCCCGCGCACAAGTTGTTTGAACTGGTCAAGGTCAGCAAAAAAGCTGAGGCCAATCCGCCGCGCCAGTTTGCGGATTATGACATTAGCGTTGGCGCGGCTCCGGCTGGCGTGACGATTATTGAGAAGTAACCCGCCTGAAAGCCCCGGAGACAGTCACTTGTATCGGTGACTGTCTCCGGGATGTCAAGCCATGACCAAATCCGAATACACCCCCGACGACCTCCTGCCCCTTTCGGGCATTCAACACTTCCTGTTCTGCCGCAGGCAGTGGGCGCTGATTCATGTCGAGATGCAGTGGAAGGAGAACGCGCTGACTGCCGAAGGGCGCATTATGCACAAGCGGGTAGATGACCCCTTCTTCACCGAAACGCGCAACGGGGTGGTGACGGCCCGGGCTGTGCCCATCGCCTCGTATCAGTTGGGGCTTTCGGGCGTGTGCGATGTGGTGGAGTTTACCCCCTCGCCCCCATCCCTTCTCCCAGCGGGAGAGGATGGCGTTCCTCTGCCCAACCGCGCCGGGCTGTACCTGCCTGCCCCGGTGGAATATAAGCGCGGCAAGCCCAAGCGCGACCCGGTGGACGAAGCCCAGCTTTGCGCCCAGGCCATGTGCCTGGAAGAAATGCTCTCGGTCAGCATTCCGCAAGGCTGGCTATTCTATAGCGAAACCCGCCGCCGCGAGCCGGTTGAGTTTACGGCGGAACTGCGCGGGCTGGTGCGGAAAATGGCCGAAGAGATGCACGCTTACTTTGCGCGAGGCTATACCCCGCGCGTAAAAACGCACAAGGGTTGCAAATCTTGTTCGCTGGCCGACCTGTGCCTGCCGGTTTTGCAGGAAAATGTTATCGCGGCCTCGAAATACATCCAGATGCAGGTGAAGAATGCGTAATGGGAACGTGGACTCCAAAATCTCCAGATTTTGGATATGCTGGTCAAAAGTCAGGAGAATTTTGACTTCGGAAGGCTGTTTATGAAACAACTTGCTAATGTGCTGTATGTTACCACCCCTGAAGCCTATCTTTCGCTGGATGGCGAAAACGTGGTGATTAAGAAAGAAGAGAATGTCTCCACGCGCCTGCCGCTGCACAACCTGGAAAATATCGTCTGCTTTAACTATTTGGGCGTCAGCCCGGCGCTG
Source organism: uncultured Anaerolinea sp. (assembly GCA_964571615.1). Lineage (GTDB taxonomy): Bacteria > Chloroflexota > Anaerolineae > Anaerolineales > Villigracilaceae > UBA8950. The sequence continues at coordinate 1,331 of CAZNCT010000252.1, forward strand.
ATGCACGCCTGCGTGGAGCGCAATGTGGGCTTGTGTTTTCTGGCGCCCAGCGGACGTTTTCAGGCGCGCATCACTGGCAGAGTGCAGGGTAATGTGCTCTTGCGCAAGAAACAATATCGGGTTTCGGATGACGAAGCCGCCAGCGTTCCGATTGCGGCTTCGTTCTTGCTTGCCAAAATTGCCAACTGCCGCAAGGTGATTGAGCGTGCCCTGCGTGACCATGCGCTGTTGGTGGATGTTGATGGTTTGAAACAGGTTTCGGATGCGCTGAAAGGCATCCTCGCGGTCATCCCAACCTGTAGCAGCCTGGCCGAGTTGATGGCTTTTGAGGGTAGTGCGGCAAAAATCTACTTTGGCGTTTTCGATAACCTGATTTTGCAGCAAAAAGAGACTTTTCGATTTCGGGAACGCTCACGGCGTCCGCCGTTGGATAACATGAATGCCCTGCTCTCGTTTCTTTACACCTTGCTGACGAATGAGGTCGCTTCGGCGCTCGAAGCGGTGGGGCTGGACCCATACGTAGGGTTCTTGCACGCTGACCGTCCCGGACGCCCTTCGCTGGCGCTGGACTTGATGGAGGAACTACGCCCGGTTTTGGGTGACCGGCTGGCGCTTTCGCTGGTTAATCGGAAGCAGGTGACGGGTAGCGGGTTCCTGACCAAAGAAAGCGGTGGAATTTTGATGGATGAATCCACCCGTAAAACGGTACTCTCCGCCTGGCAGGAGCGTAAAAAAGAAGAAATCCTGCACCCGTATTTGAAGGAGCGCATCCCGTTTGGGCTGTTGCCGCATGTACAGGCGATGCTATTGGCGCGTCATTTGCGCGGTGACCTGGACGCCTACCCGCCGTTCTTTTGGAGTTAACCATGATGGTTTTAATCACCTATGATGTAAACACTGAAACGCTGGCCGGACAAAAACGCCTGCGCAAAGTGGCAAAAGCCTGCCAGAATTACGGTCAACGGGTGCAGAACTCGGTTTTTGAGTGTATTCTTGACCCGGCGCAGTTGAAAGCGTTGCAAGCCACGCTTGAATCGCTGATGAACAAGGAGAAAGATAGTATTCGCTATTATTATCTGGGCAATGAGTGGCGCAAACGGGTGGAGCATGTGGGCGCAAAAGCCAGCCTGGATTTGGATGGGACGCTGATTGCGTAATTGGCGGTTTGCGAACCCGAAGCGTACATTAAATCACTGGAGGGTTCGCAGGCAAATTGCACCTTAACAACCGAAAATAAGCCCTTTTTTGAGACTTTTTACGCATTTTGAGTGATAATTAGAACCAGCAAGACCAACATCTGGGGGCGGCAGTTTTTTTGCCGCCAGATGTTGCGGTCGCCCTCCATCCGGGGGGCGTGGATTGAAACG
>CAZNCT010000253.1:0-2680 GCA_964571615.1 uncultured Anaerolinea sp.
ACCTACGACCTCTGCTATGTCAAAGCAGTGCTCTAACCAACTGAGCTACCCGCCCAAGCGAGAGCGTATTATAACAAGGGTAATACAAAATGGCAAGGCACGCATAAGAATTTTTCAGCCGCATTGCCAGCGTGCAAAGACCGCCTGTGAAACCAACCGGCTTGCGCTGGTTTCGCGGGTGACCAGTTCACCGGCCTCTACCTGGCCTGTGTAGGGGCGCATCAGTTCATCCAGGCTGGTATGCAGATGCACCGCCGAAGCCTTGACAGCATACATCGTCAGCGCGATAAAAAGCGGCCTGGGGCTGAGCACTGCCCGGCAGGCCTCCAGCAGAGCAGGCAGGGATTGATACACCTCCCAAACCTCGCCTTTGGGGCCGCGTCCAAACTTGGGCGGGTCAAGGTAGATGCCATCGTAGGTGGCCCCACGCCGGGCCTCGCGCTGGACGAACTTGAGCGCGTCATCCACAATCCAGCGAATTGGTTTCTCGCCCAGGCCCGAGAGTTCTTGGTTTTCACGCGCCCAGCCCACCGATTTCTTCGATGCGTCCACGTGCGTGACGCTGGCCCCCGCGCTGGCGGCAGCCAGCGAAGCCAGGCCGGTATAGCCAAAGAGATTGAGCACGCGCACGGGCCGCCCGGCGGTCTGAATCCGCTCGGCCATCCAATCCCAGTGCGCCGCGCATTCGGGGAAGAGCCCCAGATGCCGCCCCGGCGTGGTCATGGCCCAAAAGCGCAGCGCAGGCAGGCCCTTCAGCGGGTAACGCATTTCCCAGCGTTCGCGCAGGCTTTTGCGGCTTTCCCAATGCCCGCCGCTTTCTTCGTTGTTCGGCTTAAAGACCGCGTCGGCCTCGCGCCAGGCCGGGTCGGGCAAACGCGGCTGCCAGATGGCCTGCGCCTCGGGCCGCGCCAGGCGGTAAGGGCCAAAGCGCTCCAGTTTCAGGCCGCGTCCGCTATCGAGTAGTTCATAATCTTGCCAATGGGGAGATTCGAGCAAAGTCAGGTTCATACGGCAATCACAAAAATAGGATAAAAGTCCTACGCCACTTGAAATGCACCTCGATTGGGTGTAAAATGTGGGTGTAAGTGGGAGTAAGTGGGACGAAGTGGAGCGCCGGGCGAGAGTCCGGCGTTCCGCGCATTAAGAAAGGATTAGAACGTATGTTCTTGGGGCAGTTCCGCCACAATCTCGATGACAAAGGTCGCCTGACCATTCCGGCGGTCTTTCGAGATTCTGTCGGACAGGGCGCGGTGATTTCGCAAGGATTTGACCGCAACCTGATGGTCATGACTGCCGAATACTTCCAGCAGGTTTATGCCCGCGTTCAGGCCATGAGCATTACCGACCCTGCCGCCCGCTTACTGCGCCGTCTGCTCCTTTCTAACGCTTACCAGGTCGAAGTGGACAAGGCCGGGCGCATCTTGCTGCCGCCACGCTTGCGCGAGTTCCTCGGGCTGGAAGGCGAAGCAATGGTCATCGGCCAGGGCGAATATTTCGAAATCTGGTCGCCCGCTGGCTGGGATGAGCAGATGCAGGCGATTGAAGACACTGAGGCCAACGCCGGGCGCTTTGCCACGCTCGACCTTTCTACCGGCCCGGCATGAACGTCCCGCACCTTTCGGTACTTTACAAAGACATTATACACGCTCTCGCACCGCGCGCGGGCGGCCGCTATATTGATGGCACACTTGGCGCGGGCGGGCACGCTGCCGGAATTTTGCAGGCCAGCGCCCCCGATGGCGAATTGCTCGGCCTCGACCTTGACCCGCAAGCCCTGGCGATTGCCACCGAACGGCTGGCTGCTTTTGGCGGGCGCGCGCACATTGTCCGGGCCAGTTATCTAGAGATGGGCCGGGAAGCAGGCCGCCTGGGCTGGGAGCGGGTGGATGGGATTGTCCTCGATTTGGGCGTCTCTTCGATGCAGTTGGATAACGCTGAACGAGGTTTTTCCTTTTTGCAGGATGGCCCGCTCGATATGCGTTTCGACCCCTCGCGTGGTGCTTCGGCGGCAGACCTGGTCAACGGCCTGGCTGAGAACGAACTGGCCGATTTGCTCTTCCGTTATGGCGAGGAGCGTCTTTCTCGAAAGATTGCCCGCGCCATCGTGCAGAACCGTCCTTTTACCACCACCCGCCAGCTGGCCGACCTGGTGCTCAAAACGATTGGCAAACGCGAGCGCATTCACCCGGCGACTCGCACCTTTCAGGGTTTGAGAATTGCCGTCAACGGAGAACTGGATGCGGTCGAGAGTGTTTTGCCCCTGGCAGTGGAAATGCTCAGGCCGGGTGGCCGCCTGGCGGTCATCTCCTTCCACTCGCTGGAAGACCGAATTGTCAAAACCTATTTTCGGCGCGAGAGCCGCGATTGTCTCTGTCCGCCGGCACAGCCGGTTTGCACCTGCGGACACCGCGCCACGCTGGTTGAAATCAATCGCAAGCCTATCGAGGCTGATGAAGCAGAAGTGCAAGCCAATAGCCGCGCCCGCAGCGCCAAATTGAGAGTTGTTGAGAAAAAATGACCGCAACACCTGTCCGTGACCATGATGAAGCCCCCAAGCGCGTCTTTGCCGCTTATGCCGAAGCGGCCCAGGCGCTTGAATCGGCCCGCACCATGCCGCTTAACCTTCAGCGGCAGTGGGTCATTTTGTTTGCGGTGGCGATTGTAGCGGTGGCGCTGGTGG
>CAZNCT010000254.1:0-2516 GCA_964571615.1 uncultured Anaerolinea sp.
CCCTGCTGTTGTTCCGGAATGATGCTATCCGCCTGGGCAAAGCGGCCCAAACCGGATCGTACCACCTTGCCTGGTAGAACATTAGCCCGAAACCTTCACGTCCTGCCGTGGTGGGGTCGTCGAGGTACTTACATTAACTTCGCATAATTTTCAGGGTCTTGCCTTGAAAAACTCCTGGTGCTAATCTGGAACTAGAAACGGCCAAGTTTCAATTCCATTTTTCAGCATCAGGAGGCAAATCCCATGTTACCAGAAATTGAGTTGTTCGCAAATTGGCTACGGCGAAAATCGCCGCGGGCCAGTACGGCGCTGCATTATGCCAGCGATTTGAAGTTGTTCTTCGCGTGGAGCCAGAAGCCGTATACCGCCATCACCTTCCGCGATATTGATGCTTACATCGAGCATTGCCTTGGGGAAGGCTTCGCCATTGGAACAGTCAACCGGCGCTTGTGCGCGCTGCGCTCGTTCTATCAGTTTTTATATGTGCAGAACGATGGCGACCCGCAAAACCCGGTTATTCCCAAACGGCATTTTATCCGGCACGGAGAGCGTTTGCCGCGCGATGTAGAAGATCCCACCCTGGAAAAGCTGTTCAACGTTATCCAACAACCCAGGGACCGGGCGATGTTCCTGTTAATGCTCCGCTGTGGCTTGCGAGTGGGTGAAGTGCGAAATCTTTCGCTGGAGGATTTGTACCTGGAACCAGCCTCCGGCAGTTTGCCGCGACTGTGGCTGCACGGCAAGGGCAGCTATGAGCGGGTGGCTTACCTTTCGGCACAGCCTTTGGCGGCGCTCAAAACCTGGCTGGAGCAGCGGCCCAAGGTCAAAGATCCGGCTGTCTTTGTCAATCGCTTTGGGAAACGTCTCAGCGTGACCGGGATCCAGGACAGGCTGGCCGGATATTGCAAAAAAGCCGGGTTATGGATGACCTGCCACCAGTTCCGGCACACCTTTGGACGGCATCTCACCGAAGCGCGAGTCCCGGTAACCACCATCCAGCGTTTGTTCGGCCATGCGCGGCTGAAAAGCACCGAGATATACCTGCATATTTCTGACGCGCAGGCCCAGGACGATTACCGGGCAGCCATGCAAGAGATACTGCGCGAACTGCCACTGCAGGGGGAGGTGAAACCATGACCCCCGGCAAACGCCGTCCGCACTTCAAAAGCCCACCGCTGCAAGACCCGGATGTGGAGCGTTTCAACCAGTGGTCGGCAGAGAATATTGAGTTTTACAAAGATTTTCGCAAGTGGCTGTTTGAAAACGGCTACAGTGCTTCAGCATTGGGCATTTATGGCGCAGCGGTGCGTATGGCATTGGGATATTTACGCAAACCCTGGCAGCGCATCCACCCGGCGCAAGACATCGAGCGGGTGCTGGAACACCTGGAAAACAGCCACCGCAAACCATCCACCCAGGCCGATTATGCCAAGGGCCTGAAAAAACTGGCTGAGTACCTCGCCCTGCGCCGCCATCTCCCAACGCGCGAAAAACCGATTCCGTGGTCATACACCATCGGGATGCTCTCGCCCGCCTTGCAGGAAGACATTCGAGATTTCCTGAGACACTGCCAACATAGCTGGAAGCTTGAACAACGATTTGAACGCAGTCGCGATACCCTGTATGGACTGGGTGTCCCGTTGCGCTGGATGGCCGAACATGCCGGGGTAGATGAAATCGAAAAGCTCACCCCACAGGTCTGGTACCGGTGGATGGATCACCGCCTACTATCCGAGATCAAACCCAGCACCTTGAACAGCGACCTGTCTGGTTTGAAGCGGCTGGCGCAATTCTTGCGCGAAACAGGTCGCCGGGTAAACGAACGCTTCCTGTTGGTGGAGCCACTCGACCTGGGCCACCCTTTACACCGGGATGTGGCGCTGGACAATTTGCGCCAACTACAAGGCGTCATCCAAGCTGAGGCCGTAAGTGGAGACCGGGTCGGGCGCATGGATTGGGCCTGGTTTTTGTTAATGCTGCACTGCGGTCTGCGCACTTGCGAAGTACGCCAGCTCAAAATAAAGGACATCGACTGGGCCGAAAAACGCATCCGCATCGAACAATCCAAAGGTCTTAAAGATCGCCTGGTTTACCTCGACGAAACCGCAGTGGATGCTCTTGAAGATTACCTGGCAGTGCGTGGACAGGAGCAATACCTGCCCGAAAATGTTTTCATCTATCGCCACATGCCGCTCTCGCGCTCGTACTGTTTCCAAAAGCTGGAAACCTACGGGGAACGCTGTAACGTAAAAGCTTCTCCGCATCGTCTACGGCACTCGTGCGCCACTTTGCTGCTCAATGCGGGCGCGCCAGTGACCAGCGTGCAGATGATCCTGGGGCACAAGCAGATTGACACAACCCTGGGCTATGCCCGCCTGTACGACGGAACCGTCGCGGCAGATTACCACGCCGCGATGAACCAGGTGGAGCAGCAACTGAGCCTGCCAGAAGATAGAGTCAAGGAACCACCCAGCCTGGGCCAATTGATTGCCCTGGTCGATGCCTTGCGTGGCGGG
>CAZNCT010000255.1:0-2465 GCA_964571615.1 uncultured Anaerolinea sp.
CCCAGCCGGTGTTCTCTTTCGCCATTTCGACGGTTTTGCCGGGGTGCAGGGCGGTCAGGGTCAGTTCGCCGCTTGGGTCAGGTTCCATAAAGCCCAGGTCGGTCACAACGCCGACCGGCCCGCGTCCGCGCAGACCGGCCCGTTCGCGCCCGCCTGCGCCGTCGAGGTAGCCTGCCGAGGTCAGGAAGTCCACTTTTTCGGGGAAGCGGCGTTTCTGATGCGGAGTCATGATGTAACAGCGGTTTGCCCAGGCGGCAATCTCTTGCGCGCCGCCCGAGCCAGGCAGGCGCACTTTGGGATGCGCGTAATCCGTGCCGACGATGGTGGCGTTGATGTTGCCGTAACGGTCAATTTGCGCCCCGCCCAAAAAGCCGACATCGACATTGCCGCGCTGCAGGTAGTTGGCGAAAATATCGTACATGCTGACCACCGAGAGCGCGCCGCTGACCAGGGTTGGGTCGCCGATGGAGAGCGGCAGCCGCGCTGGTTCGGCGCCGATGACCCCGGCTTCGTAAATCATCACCAGGTTGGGGGCATGCGTGCGTTTTGCCAGATTGCAAGCCAGGTTGGGCTGTCCGACGCCGACAAAGACCACGTCGCCGTCTTTGAGCAGGCGGGCGGCGTTGATAATCATCAGTTCGGCGGATGAGTAGGTGAGTTCGGTCATGGATGGGTTCCTTACGATGGAACGGATTTTTCTCTAATTTTACAGGAAAAGCGGCAAAAATTGTTCTCACTTGAGTTGAGCCTAAACCAAACCCGTATGCGGATTTTTCTCAAGAAATCCGTGAATTTCCGCGTAATCTGTGCCCAAAAGGTTTTGGTTGTAAACGAACTCGAAACTTCGGTATGGTGTGGCGCAGGAGATATTTTTATGACCCTTGCTTGAAAAATGTCTCAATTTTCAGGGCGATTTCTGCGGGCCGCTCCAGCGCAAGCAGGTGCGTGGACTTCAGGATGGTTTCAACGCGGATGGCGGGATTGAGCCGCTCGACCCGGCGCCCGGCGGCGGCGCTGAAGGTGTCGGTCTCGTCGCCGCGCAAAATTCGGGTTGGGACGTTGAATCCTTTCAGCCCGCGCCACAGCTCGAGGTCGTGAGAAACGCCGGTGACGTAGATGCGGGCTTCCCACTCGGGGGTGTAACGCAGTTCGTAGCCTCCCCCGGCGGCGGGTTGCGTGATTCCGCGCAGATAGGCCCAAAGGGAGTCGTCGCTGAAATAACGGAAAACGCTGTAGCGCCGAAAACGCTTGAATGTCCCTTCCAAATCATCAAACTGCTGCCTTCTTTTGAGCGCGCCGCGCACCAGCGGGTGCAGTTTGTAGGCCAGCCCCAGGGCGCGGATGAGTTGCCAGAGCAGGATGATGTGCGGCTCGAACAGGACGGGGTCAATCAGCACCAGGGCGCGGACGCGCTCCGGCTGGCGCAGGGCGAAACGGAGCGCGGTGACTGCCCCAAACGAATGCCCGACCAGGTATGGCCGGGCAAATTTGCCGTCATCGAGATAGTGCTGCAGGTCGTCTGCCAGCGGACGCCAGTTGTGCAGGTCTTTGGGGTTTGCGCCGGGCCGCAGGGGCCGCATGGGCATGGCGTGGATGTTGTAAGAAGCGCCCAACCGCTCGAAAAGCGGGCTGTAGCACTCAGGCGGGTAGCCGTTGGCGTGCAGGAAGACGAGGTCGGGCAGATTGGGCATTAAATTTTGCCTGCAACAAAATCGAGCACGTCAATTTTGGTCAGGATGCCGGTTGGTTTGCCATCCTGAACGATAATCAGGGCGTAGCCTTCGGTCAGCGAGGGCATGGCGTCATCGAGCGAGGCTTCGGGCGGGTAGACGGCCCGGGCGTTTTGCACCAGGCTGTCGATGCTTTCGTCCTGGCTGTGTTCGTGGGCGTCGAGCAGGTGGTTGAGCAAATCGACTTCGTCGAGGGTGCCAACCAGTGAGCCGTCTGGCCCAATGACGGGCATTTGCGAAATGGCGTTTTGGCGCATGACGGCCATCACTTTGCGGGTTGAGTCGCCCAGGCTGGCGGTGTAGAGGGCTTTGTTGGGTTTGGCCATCCACAGGTCGCCCAGGCTGATTTCGCCAAATTCGAGGCCCAGGAAGCCGTTTTCGCGCATCCACTTGTTATCGTAGAACTTGGACAGGTAGCGTGAGCCGCTATCGGGCAGGATGACGACCGCCAGGCGGCCTTCGGGCAGGTTGCGGGCGTATTTGATGGCCCCGGCGACAGCCGAGCCGCTCGAGCCGCCTGCGAAAATGCCTTCCTGGCGCACCAGGGCGCGGGCGGCGACAAAGCTCTCTTTGTCATTGACGCGCACGATGTGGTCAACAATGGAAAGGTCGGTGGCGGAGGGCAGGAAGTCTTCGCCGATGCCTTCGACTTTGTAGGTTTTGGGGTAGGCGCCTTCGGGGATTTTGCCGCCGCTTTTCCAGATTTCGAGCAAAATCGAACCTTCGATATCGACG
>CAZNCT010000256.1:0-2278 GCA_964571615.1 uncultured Anaerolinea sp.
AAGCAACCGCTCTATGGTTGACCGCTCTAAAAATCTCATGGGGTGCAAGAGGTCGGAGGTTCAAATCCTCTCGCCCCGACAGCCATCAACCGCCGACTCATTTTGAGTCGGCGGTTTTTCTACTTCACGTCAGACATTCTATATTTGAAACATCCGGCCAGAGTCATGGCAACCAAAATAACTTTCGCATACAAAAATTTGCCATGTCATTGCGAGGAGGGTGTTTTTCCCGACGAAGCAATCTCCATTTTGACGGAAAAATGCCAAAGTCGGAATTTTCGTCATTTTATCGGGGGATTGTTTCGCCACGCTTGCCCAGAACGCAGTGCGGGAAAACCGCCTCGAAATGATATTGCCGACAGTTTTTCTATAATCCGTGGGTAGATACCAACTTTTGTCTGGAGAATTGACTTCTTCTGCCAGAGAACTGTACCGCTTTGTGGCATAATAGACGCCGCATCCTGTTCAAGTTTTGGCACAAAGCATCCCTCCTCGTCTTAGTCACTCCCCTCTCTTATGGCCTCTGACCCGCACATCTTTGTTTTCATCGGCAACGATGAATTTGCCATCCGCAAACGGGTAGCAAAATTCGATTCACTCTTCAGCGACCCAACCTCGGCGGGCATGAACACCTCCCGCCTCGACGCCCGCCAGGTGAGCGAGAACGACCTCAACAACGCAGTCGGCGCCATGCCTTTCCTGGCTCCCCGCCGTCTGGTTGTGCTTGAAGCGCCTTCCAAAAAATACAGCGGCATCGAAGGCCACAAAAAATTTAGTGCCTTTCTCGAAACAGTTCCGCCCAGCACCGTGCTGGCCCTGGTTGAAATTGAAGACCTGAAAGAGCGTGAAGTCCCCAATCACTGGCTGGTCAAATGGGTTGCCAAACACCCCGAAATCGCCGCCAGCGAAAGCTTCTTCTTGCCCAAACAGCGCGAAATGCCCGCCTGGATTATCTCCGAAGCCCGCCGTCAGGGCGGCCAAATCGAACCCGCCGCTGCCGCCCGCCTGGCCGAAATGGTCGGCGAAGACCCGCGCCAGGCCGCTCAGGAAATCACCAAACTGCTCACCTACGTCAATTTTGCCCACCCAATCGGGCTTGAAGATGTTGAAGCCGTTAGCGTGACCTCGGCGGGCGCCGATGTCTTCGACCTGGTCGATGCGCTTGGCTCGCAAGATGGCCGCAAAGCCCAAAAATTGCTGCGGCGCCTGCTCGACGAGCGCGATGCCTTTGAATTGTTTGCCCTGGTTGTGCGCCAGTTCCGCCTGCTCCTGGTGGCCCGTGAAGTGCTGGACGAAGGCGGCAGCCTGCCCGATGTCACCGCCGCGCTCGGCCAGCACCCCTTTGTAGCCGAAAAAGTCTTTGGGCAGGCCAGGCGCTTTAGCCTGCCTTCTCTGAAAAGCATCTACCATCACCTGCTGGTGATGGACGAGGCCGCCAAAACAGGCGCGATGAACCTTGACTTGAGCCTCGAAACCTTTGTGGTCGAACTGACCCGCGCCGCGCGCTGAAAAATCATGCGTATCCTTTTTGTGGCCGATGGCCGCTCCCCGATTGCCCTCAACTGGCTGCGTCACTGGCTTGAGCGCGGCGATGAAGTTTTCCTGGCATCCACCTTTCCTTGCCGGGTAGATTTACCCCTGGCCGGATTCAGGACGATTCCGGTGGCCTTTAGCGGGACAAAAGCCTCGTCCGCTTCCCGCCAAAAAAGTGGATTGTGGGGCGCGCGCACCCTGGGCCTGCGTACCGTCATTCGGCAGTGGTTTGGCCCGCTGACAATTGCGCGCGCGGCCCCGGCCCTGCGCCGTTTTGTCCAGGAGGCCCGCCCCGACCTCGTTCACGCTCTGCGCATCCCCTACGAGGGCATGTTGGCCGCCGATGCGATCGCGCCGCTATCCGTGCCCCTGCTGATTTCTGTCTGGGGCAACGATTTTACCCTGCACGCCCCCGCTACCCCGCTGATGCGTCACTACACCACCTGGGCTTTGCGGGTGGCCGATGCCCTGCATGCCGATTGTCAGCGTGATATTCGGCTGGCCCGCGAGTGGGGATTTGCCACCGGCAAACCGACCCTGGTTGCGCCTGGCAATGGCGGCATTCGCAGTGATGTTTTTTTTCCGCCCCCAGAGCCACAAACGGCGCCGTTGGTCGTAAACCCGCGCGGGTTCAGGGCTTATGTGCGCAACGATACGTTTTTCAAGGCCATTCCGCAAGTGCTGGCCCAGCGCCCCGATGCGCGCTTTCTGTGCGCCGCCATGGCCGGAGAGGCCCAGGCGCAGG
>CAZNCT010000257.1:0-2257 GCA_964571615.1 uncultured Anaerolinea sp.
GTTTTCGGTCAGCGGGGAGAGAGTTACCACGGTGGCCTTGCCGCTGCCGGGGTAGGCGGTGATGCCGCAAATCGGCCCGTTGGCAATGACCAGTTCGTTTTCCGGGTCGTTCCACTTCGTTTGGGGCGTCACCGCGTCCCACAAGAGTTTGAGCGCGAAGCCGCGCCCGCCGGTAAACAGGTCTTTCATCTGCTGCGTGACCGGTTTTTCTTTGATGCTGTTATCGTCGAGATTGATGTAGAGTGTGCGCCCGGCATACCCGCGCTCCACTGGGCGCAACTGGTAATCGTACTGCGCCAGGATGGCGCTCTCTGCAACGGTTTCAGACAAGGTCATGTGGGATTCTCCTGGAGATTAGAAAGACAATAGGATATGATGATTATCGCCGCTTGCCGGGTGAGTGTCTACTGATAATCGTCCCGTTTTGGGGGTGTCAGGCGCAACCATTTTGAGATTTTTGAGTCTGACAGATGTATAATCAGAGCAGTTGGGGGACAGACTTAAAGCACAAAGGAGAAACCAACATGGAAATCAGTCCCGAAATGCGCCAGCGATTGCTGAGAGCGCAAAAAAATGAAATTACCGAATCAAATATTTATACCCGCGTTGCCGCCACTTTGCCCCAGGCGGAGAACCGCAAAATCCTGGAGCAAATTGCGGCTGATGAATTGCGTCACTATCATGAATGGAAAAAATATACCGGACAGGATGTGGCCCCAAATTGGTTTGTGGTCTGGTTTTATGTGCTGGTGGCCCGCCTGTTTGGGTTTACCTTTGGGGTCAAATTGATGGAGCAGGGTGAAGAAAGCGCTCAGGTTAATTATGCTGAGATTGCCAGAGTCATCCCTGGCGCCATCCAGATTCACAAAGAAGAAGAAGAACACGAAGAGCGCCTGCTGGATATGCTGGATGAAGAGCGTTTGCGCTATGCCGGTTCGGTGGTGCTGGGGCTGAACGATGCCCTGGTGGAATTGACCGGTGCGCTGGCCGGGCTGACGCTGGCTCTGCAAAATGTGCAGTTGATTGCGCTTTCGGGGCTGATTACCGGGATTGCCGCCTCGCTCTCGATGGCCGCTTCAGAATATCTTTCGGTGCGCTCAGAAGAGACCGACAAACATCCGGTTCGGGCCGCTGTTTATACGGGCATTGCGTATGTTCTGACCGTGACTCTTTTAATTTTGCCGTACCTGTTGCTCGATAACGAATACCTGTGCCTGGCCATTTCGCTTACTACCGCGGTTCTGATTATTGCCGTCTTCAATTACTATATCTCGGTTGCCAAGGGCGAAAACTTCCGCCGCCGTTTTGTAGAAATGGCCGGGCTGAGCCTGAGCGTGGCCGCTTTCAGTTTTGGGATAGGCTATCTCATCCGCCTGTGGTTGGGTGTGGATATCTAATCGGTTGGATCAGGTTGATTAAACGGCAAACAGGCGGCGGGTGGAACGTTCCATCCGCTGCCATGCAATTTGGGTGATGACAGGAAGCCAGCAGAAATCGTCCAAAGTGATGACATTTGACCGATTCCAGAAAAAGTGACAGGCTGTATAATAAAGTTATGTAGCATCCAGGTACCTGAAAGGAGGCACAATGGCAGAACAACCACAAGGATGCGCTCGTGTCACTGGCGCGGTTGCAGGAGAAACGCCCTCTACCCCGCCCAACGAAACCCCCACGATCAAAAAGGAGATGACCATGACTGCGCGTGTCGGGCAAAAAGCCCCAGATTTTACCGCCCCGGCTTATTACAAAGGCGGCTTTACCACCGTAAAACTATCCGATTTTGCCGGAAAATGGGTGCTGGTTTGTTTCTACCCCGGCGATTTCACCTTTGTCTGAGCGACTGAAGTGTCGGCGGTCGCCGACAAATATGCGGAACTGCAAAAGTTGGGGGTCGAAGTAATTTCTGTCAGCGTTGATAGCCACTTTGTTCATAAAATGTGGAATGACTACGAACTGGTCAAGATGGTTGATGGCGGCATTCCTTTCCACATGGCTTCAGACCAGGCCGGGAACGTTGGCCGCGCTTATGGCGTGTGGGATGAAAACCAGGGCATTGAACTGCGCGGGCGTTTTATCATTGACCCCGATGGTGTTATTCAGGCAATGGAAGTGCTGACCCCGCCGGTTGGACGCAAATTTGCTGAGACCATTCGTCAGATTCAGGCTTTCCAATTGGTGCGCGCTTCGGGCGGCAAGGAAGCCACTCCCGCTGGTTGGGAACCCGGCGAAATGACCCTCAAGCCTGGCCCGGCGCTGG
>CAZNCT010000258.1:0-2191 GCA_964571615.1 uncultured Anaerolinea sp.
GGCCATACTCACTTCCCCTTTCTGCAACAGGGCGGGGGGGCCGGAGGATGTAGTACAGGCTAGGAACTACAGGAACACAGTGAACGAATACTGAATATTTCCACCAGCTTGAGGCTCACGCCTCCTGGAAGAATCACCGGCGCTGGCGCCCATCGCGCGGCTGGAACACGGGGAAGGTGCAGTTCCACTGGCAAGGTAGCGGCAAGAACGGTACGATGGCCTGAGTATAGCATATGGTAAAAAGGGGCGCAACATTTGCAATTTTTGTGCAAAACCTCGATATATTACTTTGTTGTTTTTATGACATAACCTGTCACTCGACCCTCGCCGAGCAATGCAAACTGGCCAATCAGAAGCAGCGACACATAGTTCGAGAAGCAATCGTCACTTCCAACAAGCAATTAATTTGCCACCACAACGGCCCCGCGGGTTCCTTATCGGTACAAATAACTTGCGTCATACGTAACAATATTGCCCCAGGACCGGATCGCGCCACGCGAATTGCTTGACAGTTCCGCCTTTCATATATTCAAAATAATTACGTCTTGTGCTATACTGGAAGCCACTGCGAGCACGGAGTCGGGCCATGTACATCCGCTGGGTTGTCCGACGCCACAAGAACTTGCTGAGCGCCGATACAAGTTTCTACGACGCCTACCTGGTTGAAAGCTATCGCGACGAGCAAGGCGCGCCGCGCCAGCGCACCATCTGCTACCTGGGCAATATCCGTAAAATTGGCGATCAGTTCCCGACCATCGAGCGCGAACTGTTTCTCCTCCGCGCCGAACGCATTCTCGACTCGATCGCCGAACTGAGCGATAGCGATCGCAACGAGGCGATGGAGGCGCTCCGCCAGAAGGTTCCTCCTCTGACCCGGGAGGAGGTGCTGGCAGCGTTTACCGAAAATCTGCGCTGGTACCGTCGCTGGTGGGAACAGCACGGTGGCAGCCCTTCGGATGAAGAACTGCTGGCCCTGGTGCAACTCGCCCGCGGGCGGGTCGGCCCGCTCTAGCGCGACTCCGGACCGGCTGCGGCGCATCTGCAGGGCGCCGGCATGCTCCTGATGCGTGAACCGGCCGCCTGGGATGCACCGTGCCGCCGCTCTTTTCCTACGTTATGAAGGGTACATCCTTCGCTGGTTAGAAACGGTAAAAAGCTGTTCCGCGCCGGTTACGGTGTCTTCACCGGCTGCGCCCGATGCGCCTGGCCGGACGAACGTTCCGCCACTGAGGACAAGGATCGCTTTCTGACCACTGTTGCCAGTGGTTCGACGGAACCCCTGCGCATCCGCCGCCAGGCGCGGCGGATGCGCAGGACGTTCACACCCTCTTTCGGGTTGACGCCTCCCCGCCCTTCTGCTACTCTTTCACCCTGAGACTCGCCCGGCACATGCGCCGCGGCGCCAGCCAAGCGAGGAGTACCCAACGTGCGGATCGCCATCACCGGCGCCCGCGGGCAACTGGGTCGCGCCCTGTGCGCCGCCCTGGCCCCGGCTTACGAACTGGTTCCTCTTGGTCACGAGCAACTCGAACTGAGTTCGCCCACCACCGTTGAACAGATCGTCGCCACCGGCGCCGATCTGGTTATCCACGCTGCCGCGTATACCAATGTGGACGGCTGCGCCCGCGACCCCGATCTGGCCTACCGGGTGAACGGGTTGGGCACACGCTATGTCGCCCTGGCCTGCCGCCGGCTGAATGCGCCCATGGTCTATATCAGCACCAATGAGGTCTTCCCCGGCGATGCCGGACGCCCCTACGCCGAGTACGACGCGCCCCGACCGATCAATGCCTACGGGCGCTCCAAGTGGGCCGGCGAGCAGGCGGTACGGGAATTGCTGGACAGTTTTTATATTGTGCGGGTGGCCTGGCTCTTCGGCGGGGAGCGCAATTTCGTGCGCACCGTGCTGCGCCTGGCCGAGCATCCCCCTGCCACCGGCCTGCGAATGGTAGATGATGAGGTGGGTAGCCCCACCTACGCGCCCGATGTGGCCGAGGCGGTGGCCACGCTCGTCGCGACGGATTTTTTTGGCACCTACCATCTGGTCAATGCCGGGGCCTGCTCGCGCTACGAACTGGCCCGGACCGTACTGCGCCTGGCCGGTCTGGCCACACCAGTGACGCCGATTAAACTGGCCGATTTCCCCCGCGATAGCACGCCGCCGCCCTACACACCCCTTGCGAACCATGCC
>CAZNCT010000259.1:0-217 GCA_964571615.1 uncultured Anaerolinea sp.
CAAGAAACTGACCGGCCCCGAAATGGTTGAATTTTGGGCCAACTGGGTGCGCCAATACCCGATTGTCTCCATCGAAGACGGCCTGGCCCAGGATGACTGGGATTCGTGGAAATTGATGGTCGAAAAACTCGGCAATCAGATTCAAATTGTGGGCGATGACCTGCTGGTCACCAACCCGACCCGGGTTCGCCGCGGCATCAAAGAAAATGCCGCCAAC
>CAZNCT010000259.1:310-1873 GCA_964571615.1 uncultured Anaerolinea sp.
CACCGTCACCTCGCACCGCTCGGGCGAAACCGAAGATTCAACCATCGCCGACCTGGTCGTTGCCCTGAACATGGGCCAGATCAAGACCGGCGCCCCCGCCCGCTCGGACCGGGTTGCGAAATACAACCAACTGCTGCGCATCGAAGCCGAACTGGCCGAAACTGCCAAGTACGCCGGCTGGGAAGCCCTGCGCGGCTAAATCTCTGTCAGCATAACAAACACAAATGGGCTGCGCCGTGTCGCAGCCCATTTGTGTTTTGCCTTAAGCAGGGAAAAGAATAATTCAAAATTCCAGAATAGAATGTTAAAGTTCTTGACAAATTAAGCGTTTATGATAAGATAAAAGCATCAAATAAAGCCAAATTCACCCAGGACTATGCGTCGTGAGCCACTTTTACTGGCCAACCCCATTTCAAAACGTTAAGAACATTAACAAACACGCGGTGCTGGATTTAATTCGGTTTACCCCGGGGGGAATTTCTCGCGCAGAACTGGCTCAGAAGATGGATCTGAGCCGGGCTGCCATGACAGCCATTGTCAACGACCTGCTTGATGCAGAAATTGTCCGCGAGACCGAGTCGCGCAACGGACAAAGCGGACGCCCCCCCATTATTCTTGAAATCAATCCCGACCGAGGCCGGGTTGTTGGTATCGACATGGGTGCTACCCACCTGACGGTTGCCCTGACCGATTTCTCGGCGCGCCTGATTGACGAAATTGAAATTCCATTCGACATTACCCAGGGGCCGCAACCCTGCCTGGCGCAAGCCGAAGCCTTGCTGACCGAACTGCTTGAAAAGAACGACATGCGCCTGGACCAAATCATGTCGATCGGCATGGGTGTCCCGGGCCCGATCGTCAGCAAGGCGGGCATGGTCGTTGCGCCGCCCATTATGCCTGGCTGGGATGGCTATCCAATTCGACAGGATATGGAAGCCAAATGGAACATTCCGGTTTCGCTCAACAACGACGCCGAGTTGGGCATGTTGGGTGAATGGGCCTTTGGGGCAGGCCGCGGAGAAGAATATCTGGCCTACATCAAGGTCGGTTCTGGCATCGGCGCTGGCTTGCTGCTGAATGGTCAGATTTACCAGGGCGCCACCGGCTCGGCGGGCGAAATTGGGCACCTGACGATTGAAGAAAATGGCCCGCTCTGCGATTGTGGCAGCACCGGCTGTCTCGAAGCCCTGGCTGGCGGCAAAGCGATTGCCCGCCAGGCGCGTGAAGTGGTCGAAAGCGGCAAGCGCACCCTGCTCTCGAGCATGGGCCCGCCCGAAGAATTGAGTGCCCGCGATGTGGCCTCTGCGGCCCGGCGCGGCGACCTGCCCTCGCAACAAATCATTGCCCGCGCTGGTAGTTATCTGGGCATTGCGATTGCCGGGGTGGTCAATATGTTCAACCCGCGCATGGTTGTCATTGGCGGCGGTGTCTCACAAATTGGAGACCTGCTCTTGCAACCCATCCGCGATACTGTTCGGCGGCGCAGCCTGGCTGGTGCCGCCCAGGCCGTAAAAATTAATACCGCTGTTTTGCGCCGCCGGTCGTCCATTATGGGCGCAGTGG
>CAZNCT010000259.1:1895-2111 GCA_964571615.1 uncultured Anaerolinea sp.
GAAAAAAAGGAGGTGAGGTAACTCCCCTTTCAGTCGCAATCATATGTCTCTAAAAAAGAAATTTGCGTCTTTTCCCTGGTCAAAATTTGAAGCGTGTGCTTCGAATCATTCAGAAACCCAAAATAAGGAGAAAGAGAATGAAAAACAAACTGTTTGTCTTGATTTTGCTACCGTACATTTGGGATCAAGAAACTTGATTGAAAGCGAAAAATCGGT
>CAZNCT010000260.1:0-2096 GCA_964571615.1 uncultured Anaerolinea sp.
TACCAGGATTTCGCCGTTTTCGATGGTGATGGCGAACAGGTCGAGCGGGCGCGGGGCGGGCGGGTTTTCCACTTCGCCCTCGCCATCGAACTGCGAGGAGTGGCACGGGCAGACGAATTTGCCGCTGGTCTGGTCATACGGCACGGTGCAGCCCAGGTGCGTGCAGCGGTGATAGAGCGCCAGCAGGCCGCCATCGGCCAGGCGGACGAGGTAGAAGCGTCCGTTGGTGATGTGCGTGACCGAACCGGGCGGGAAGTTCTCGACCGCGCCCAGGTTGATGACCGAGCCGAATTCGCCTTCGGCCAGGCGGGGCTGTAAATAGGCGAACAGGATGCCGCCCGCTTCGAGCGCGGCCAGGCCGCCAAAGAAGCCCCAGGCCAGTTTGAGAAAATCACGGCGGGAAAGGTTGGGGGAGGGGGTTTCGGACATAGGGAACTCCGGGTGAATGCAGAATGAGGAATGAAGAATGCAGAACTGAATGAAGAATGCAGTAATGAAGAATGCAGAATGCAGAACGGGAAATAGAAATTCATCATTCATCATTATGCATTCTGAATTTTCAATGCGCGGGCATGTCCCACGGCCAGTAGAGCGCCATGCCAGGGCCGCGGAAGAAGATGCCGATGAGGGTGAGAACCACGAAGGCGGTAAAGAGGAACACAGCAAAGAAGAGAATGCGCTCTTCGCCAGTGGCGCTCAGGTAGCGGGTAATCCACTCATCGAGCAGGAAGAGGCCGAGCGCAATCAGCGCCAGCGGGATGAGGCCGTTCGAGAGCAGCGGGTCCCAGCCGGGCAGCCAGGCCGTCCAGTTCAGGACGAATTCATCGAGCAAAACCCAGGCCGGGGTGAGGAGCAGGCCCAGGCCAACGGCCAACAGGCTCAGGCTGCGTCCGCGTTCTGACCGGAAGTACACGCCCACGTTATCGGGGCGGATATCCACAAAAGGCAGAAGGAACAATCCAAACAGCGCCAGGCCGGGAATGACGATGGCGCCCACCAGCGGGTGAAAATGGAGCAAGAGTTCTTGCAAGCCCATGAAGTACCAGGGCGCTTTGGCGGGGTTGGGAGAGAGGTCGGGGTTGGCGATGCCTTCGAGCGGGGCCGGGACGAGCATGGAAAAGACCAGCACGGCGGCTATCCACGCCACCGCGAAGACCAATTCCTTGCGGACAAGGTGCGGGATGGTGGTGACGCGCTCTGGCTTTTCTTCCTCTTCGGTGGGCTTGAGCGATTTGGGCAGGGTCAGACCGCCATCTTTGCGGATGCGCCAGAAGTGGTACATCATCAGGCTGATAATGCCCAGCGGGATGATGGCGATGTGCAGGGAGTAGAAGTTGAGCAGGGTGCGCGCGCCCACTTCCGGCCCGCCGAGCACGAGGCGGCTGAGGCTCTCGCCGATGAGCGGGATGTAGCTGATGATGCTGGTGCCAACCGTGATGGCCCAAAAAGCGAGCTGGTCCCACGGCAGCAGGTAACCGGTGAAGTTTGCGCCGATGACCAGCAGGAGCATGGCAACGCCGATGAGCCAGTTGACTTCGCGCGGCGGACGGTAGGCGCCGGTGGCAAAGACGCGGATAAGATGAAGCGCGGCAACCACGATGAGCAGGTTGGCGCTCCAGTGGTGGATGTTGCGAATCATCTCGCCGAACCAGACGTTGGAGCGTAGTTCGAGAATATCGAGGTAGGCCTGCGGCACGGAGGGGGTGTAGTTGTTGAGCAGGATGACGCCGGTGGCGATGAGCAGGGTCAGCAGGACGGCGGCCAGCCCGCCCAGCCCCCAGGTGTACGTCCAGCGCAGGGTGGTGACTGGCACTTTGGAGGGGTGCAGGTGCAGGATGAGACTATCCACCACCATGCGGATTCGTCCCCGGTCATCGGTCGGGAACTCTTTGGGGAACAGCCGCTCGCGGATGCGGGCCAGGGGGGAGGGGGGAGGGGTTTCGGACATGGGAGGCTCCGGGGTGGAAAGGGGTAATTGGTAAATGGGAATTGGATGTGATGAATACAAGGATGTTTTATCAATTTAATTTGTACACAACAATCAATACCTTCGCCAATTACTGGCTAGAAACCGACTGGGAAACCGGGTGAATAGC
>CAZNCT010000261.1:0-2090 GCA_964571615.1 uncultured Anaerolinea sp.
CCGAATCGGATGACCTGCGCAAAGCCATCTCGAAAAAGATGGCCGACAAAATTGCCAAAAACAAGGAAAAGTTCATCAAAGGCGCAGTCGAGCGCGGCGTGATGGACAAAGAAACCGCCACAGCCATCTTTGAAGACTGGGAACAGTTCGCGCGTTATGGGTTCAATAAATCCCACGCCGCCGATTACGGCCTGGTCTCCGTTCAGACCGCCTACCTGAAAGCGCACTACCCCGCCGAATATATGTCGGCGCTCATGTCGGTCTTCAAAGACTCCAGCGAAAAAATCTCGCTCTACATCGCCGAAGCGCGCTCGATGGGCATCGAAGTCCTGCCGCCCAGCATCAACCACTCGATGCTCGATTTCAGCATCGAAGACCAGCCGGGGGGCAAAACCGCCATCCGCTTTGGGATGAGCGCCATCAAAAACGTGGGCGTTGGGCCGGTCAATTTCATCCTTGAAGGCCGCAAAAACCAGCCCTTCAAAGACCTGAACGACCTGGCCCAGCGCGTGGATTTGAAAGCGGTCGGCAAGCGCGCCCTGGAATGCCTCATCAAAGCCGGGGCGCTGGATGTCTTCGGCGAGCGCGCCGCCCTGCTGGCCGCCCTCGACCAGATGGTGGCCGCCAGCGCCAGCCACTTCAAAGCCGCCGAAAGCGGCCAAATGTCGCTGTTTGGCGCCTCCACCGGGGTGCAGGCCCAAAATATCACCCTCGGCAGCCTGAAAACCGACAAAAAAGAGAGCCTGGCCTGGGAACGCGAGTTGATGGGCCTGTATCTCTCAGACCACCCGCTCAAAGAGTACGAAACCTACCTGACCCAGAGTTTCATCACCAACTCGGCCAGCCTGGGTGAACTCTCGCCCCAACAGCCGGTGCGCGTGGCGGGGCTGGTCGTCTCCAGCCGCCCCTACAAAACCAAAACCGACAAAATGATGGGCTTCGTCACCCTCGAAGACCTGACCGGCAACATCGAACTCGTCATCTTCCCCAAAACCTGGGAAAAATTCAAACCCTTGTGCGAGGAAGGCAAGGTCATCCTGGCGGTTGGCAAAGCCGATACCGCCACCACCCCGCCCAAAATTCTGGTGGATGAAATCCGCACCGATTTTACGATGTATGTTTCAGCGGAAGAGACTTCAGCCATCCGTCAGGTATCCAGTCCCCCAGAGAATCGGCCAGGCGGTACTCCTGCGGCCCAACCAGTTCGCCAAAACACCGAACATCTGGAAAAACAGACCAGCGCAGCGCCAGCGCACCAGCCAGCGGTCAAAGTGGCTGAGGCTCCAATCGACTATCTGGCCCCAATGCCTGATGAAGATGACCCATTTGACGACATGCCGCCCCCGCCCGAGGCCCCGCCCGATTGGGATGATTTCATTATCCCGGCGGCAAAAAACACGCCGGCACCGCCCCCTCCGCCCGCGCCGCTGGATGACCTGCTCGAAGTTGAGCGGCTTTCGCCGCAAATTGACTCTGCACCAACCCGTGCAGTCGATGCGCCCTCACAGCCCAGGCCACAAACGGCGGCGCCAATGCCAGTCCCCGAGAATGCCAGCAAGCCGGTTCCGCCGCGGCCTATCGTGCCGCCCGCAGTAGTTGAACCGCAAGATGATAACCTGCCTGCCCGCATCATCACCGTCTATCTGCGGCCATCCGGCGATAGTGAACGCGACCGGCGGCGGATTAAGAATGTCTACGGAATCCTGATTTCACATCCGGGCAAAGACCGTTTTTCGTTCTATGTTACCGAAGATGGCCGCGGACACCTGATAGATTTCCCAAACGACTCAACGCGTATTTGCGCCGAGATGCTTGAGCGCCTGAAAAAACTGCTTGGCAGCGAAGACTGGCGTATTGAGGAAATCCAGTACCAGTAGCCAGAAAATCAGGGCAATTTACATGCTCCGGGAATGCTATAATCTTCTCAAGAATCCTGTCTGAAAGTTCACATGCCCTGAGTTATGTTTGCATCTGGCTTGCTCTCAGCCCCCCAAGCCGTTAATCGCCCGGCGATTGAAGAACTGACCGACCTCTTCAGGCAAGACAAACAGCACGGCCTGGGGTTGTTTGATAACACCACCGCATTGCTG
>CAZNCT010000262.1:0-333 GCA_964571615.1 uncultured Anaerolinea sp.
CTCGAAGGCCCAGCGCGGAATTTTGACGACCACATAGTCGAGCGAAGGCTCAAAGGCGGCTTTGGTCACGCCGGTGATGTCGTTGGTAATCTGGTCGAGGCTGTAGCCCGCCGCCACCAGCGCGGCAATTTTGGCAATTGGGAAGCCGGTGGCCTTGCTCGCCAGCGCCGAGGAGCGGCTGACGCGCGGATTCATCTCAATGATGACAATTTCGCCGTTTTGGGGATTGACCGCAAATTGCACATTTGCGCCGCCCGTCTCCACGCCGACTGCGGACATGACTTTGCGGGCCAGGTCGCGCATCACCTGGTATTCGCGGTCGGTCAGCGTCTG
>CAZNCT010000262.1:372-1936 GCA_964571615.1 uncultured Anaerolinea sp.
CCATCGGGTCGAGGTTCTCGATGGAGCAGACCACCACAAAGTTGTCAGCGGAGTCGCGCATCACTTCCAGTTCGTATTCCTTCCAGCCCAAAATAGATTGCTCCACCCAGGCCTGGCCGATGGGCGAGGCGGCGATGGCCTTGCGGATGGCTTCGGGCAGTTCATCGGGCTGGTAAACCCAACTGGCGCCCGCGCCGCCCAGGGCAAAGGAGGCGCGCACCAACAGCGGGTATCCGGCTTTTTCAGCCAGGATTTCGGCTTCGGCCAGGTTGGTGGCCGGGCCGCCTTCGGGGATGGGCAATCCGTTTGCGAGCATGGTTTCCCGAAAGAGCAGGCGGTCTTCCGCCGCTTTAATGGCTTTGATGGAGGCCCCAATCAGGCGCACGCCGTATTTTTGCAAAATGCCGCGCTCGGAGAGTTCGTAAGCCAGGTTCAGCCCGGTCTGCCCGCCGACAGTGGGGAGCAGGACATCGGGCTTTTCTTGCGCGATGATGGCTTCCAGCGCCTCGGGCGTGAGCGGCTCGACGTAGGTCGCATCCGCAATTTCGGGGTCGGTCATAATGGTGGCCGGGTTTGAGTTGACCAGCACAATGCGGTGGCCGAGTTTTCGCAAGGCCTTCACTGCCTGCGTGCCAGAATAATCAAATTCGGCGGCCTGACCGATAACAATCGGGCCGGAGCCAGGGATGAGGATGGTGAGGGGAGTAGAGGCAGGCAGGGAATCAGGTAGACTGGTACTTGTTTCCCTGTTTTCCTGTTTCCGTCCCATCATTGACTGAAAGAACGGCCCAAACATCTCATGCGCGTCATGCGGACCGGGCGCGGCCTCCGGGTGGAATTGAACGCTATAGACCGGCTTGTTTTTCAGGCGCATCCCCTCCAGCGAACCATCGTTGAGCGAAAGATGGGTCACTTCCACTTCGTCCGGGTTCAGCGTTTCGGGCAAAACCATGTAGTTGTGGTTTTGGGCGGTGATATAGGCTTTCTTCGTGCGCAAATCCTGCACGGGATGGTTGCCGCCGTGGTGGCCAAACTTCAGCCGGGCGGTTTCGGCCCCCAGGGCGCGGCCAATCAACTGGTGGCCGAGGCAAATGCCAAAGATGGGCGTCTCGCTTTCGATGAGTTCGCGCACCGCTTCGACAGCGTAGGGCAAACCCGCCGGGTCGCCGGGGCCGTTGGAGAGAAAAACGCCATCCGGCTTGAGCGCCAGCACTTCACGCGCCGGAGTATCCGCCGGGACAACAGTGATGTTTGCGCCCATCGCGCTCAGGTGACGGAGGATGTTTTCTTTCAGGCCGAAGTCGTAAGCGATGACGTGGTAATTAGTGATTGGTAATTGTGGGTTTCCCGAATTACCATTTACCCACTTACTCCCCGCATCATCCACCCAATGATAGGCTTCATCGCAAGTCACTTCCTTCACCATATCGCGCCCATCCAGGCCGGGCCACTCACGCGCCATGCGTAAAAGCCGCTCCACCTCCGAGTCCGCGTCCGTTCCCGTCCGTGAATCCGTTACAGAGTCCGTTGCCGCGTCCGTTCCCGTCCGTGAATCCGTTACAGA
>CAZNCT010000263.1:0-1826 GCA_964571615.1 uncultured Anaerolinea sp.
CCAAAACAAAAGCTGGGTTGCCGCAATTGTTTGCGGCAACCCAGCCTGCCAGGGGGGATTGATGTGTTGTCAGTCGGCCCGATTGGATGAACTGGTTCCCTTGCTCGAGGCGATTGTGTGAAAACGTGACCATCCTCATAAAAAGAGCGAGACCCAACGAAAGGGTTTCGCTCTTTTTGTGTGCGCTTACTTGTCCTTCGGAATAGCAACCCGGCGGCGCACGCAAAGTAGTCCCTGGTGATTTCAACACTTGCAGCAGTTGGGCGTCGCGCTTTTGCAAATCCGCAATCCGGTTGCAGATTTTCAAGGCAAGTATGTTATCATAGAGGCATGATTTCGCCCTATCAGGAGCCTGCCGATGATTAACCGAACGTTGAGCGACCGAATGCTTGCCCTGGCAAAGAAGTTCCAGGTCGTCACCCTGACCGGCCCGCGCCAGTCGGGCAAGACCACCCTCGTCCGGGCTGTGTTCCCCAACCTTCCGTACGTCTCCCTCGAAGAACCAGATATCCGCCAGATTGCGCTCAACGACCCGCGCGGATTCCTGTCCAACTACCCCAACGGGGCCATCCTCGATGAAGTCCAGCGCACTCCCGACCTGTTTTCTTATATCCAGCGACTTGTAGACGAAAACCGCCAGGTTCAATTCATCCTGACTGGTTCATCAAACTTCCTGCTGATGGAAAAAATCAGCCAGACCCTGGCCGGGCGTGCCGCCATCCTGCACTTGCTCCCGCTCTCGTTTGAAGAACTGCCACCCGGTGAACATCCTTACGAAACCTATCTCTTCAAAGGCCATTACCCACGCATCTACGACCGCCAACTCTCCCCGACCGATTTTTACCCATCCTACATCCAGACTTATGTCGAACGCGATGTGCGCTTGATGAAAAACATTGGGGATGTGAACGCCTTCATCCAGTTCACCCAGTTATGTGCCGGGCGGATTGGGCAACTGCTCAACTACACCAGTCTTGCCAACGATGCCGGGGTCAGCCCAAACACTGCCAAGGCCTGGCTTTCCATCCTTGAAAGCTCCTATATCCTTTATCGCCTGCGGCCTTATCACCGCAATTTCAACAAGCGGCTGGTCAAATCTCCAAAACTCTATTTCTACGATACCGGGGTGGCCTGCTCACTCCTGGGCATTCGCGAGGAGAGCCAGATTGGCCTGCATTACATGCGCGGGGCCTTGTTTGAGAACCTGGTGATCAACGAATTTGTCAAGCGCAGCATTCACCGAGGCCAAAACCAGTATCCATACTTCTGGCAGGACAGTCAAGCAAAGGAGATTGATTGCCTGCTGGTTGATGGCGACACCATTACCCCTATTGAAATCAAGTCTGGCAAAACCATCTCCGATTCGTATTTCGACAATTTCAAATTTTGGCGAAACCTGACTGGCGAAACCCAAAAGACCGGCCTGGTGATTTATGGCGGCGATATATCAATACAGACCAGCGCGGGCAGGTTGCTGAGCTGGCGCGAGCTGAATAGCTTACCGGTTTCAGATTCTTGACAGCGCACGGTTCGGGTCCGTGAGGTCCGCGGTTCAAATCCGCGCGCCCCGACAGGCTTTTTTATCCATGCCGCGTTTGAACCCGGCAAGCATCCCAAAAAACACATCGGCAACCTGTAGGGGCCGAAAGGCGGGCGGAAAGGTGAATGTAGAATACAGAATGCAAAAGATAGAATTAGGGCCGCCGAATGAAAGAAAGAGTGTTTTGGGCTACACGCTTCATCTGTATAGTTGGCAGACTGGCCGAATGACAGGCGGTATAACGAAAATTGTGTAAATTGAAAGGAGTCCTGGTAACCTTGTAGGT
>CAZNCT010000264.1:0-1755 GCA_964571615.1 uncultured Anaerolinea sp.
TTTTCAGAAGCATGGTCAAGCGCCATGCTTCTGGTCATTAAAGCCACTGCGCCCTTGCTGGTGGCATACGGCAGAGCGCCCTTGCCGCCCACCACCGCCCAATCAGAAGCATTGTTCACGATCGCCCCGCCACCCACCGCGCGCATGTGCGGGATGACCAGGCGGCACATCCGCCAGACGGCGGTCACATTCAGGGCCAGGGTTGCGTCCCAGTCTTCTTCGGTGGTGGTTTCAGCCGTCCCTTTGGTGACGATACCGGCATTGTTAAACAGGATGTCGATACGCCCAAACGCCTCGAGCGTGGATTCGACCACTCGGGCGCAATCCGCGGCCCGGGTGTGGTCGGCTTCGACAAACAGAGCGCGGACTCCCCGCTGCTGGCACGCCGCTTCAACGGCCCGGCCCAACGCCGCGCGGCGTCCCGTCAAAACCAGATTGGCGCCTTCTTCGGCAAACAAGAGGGCAGTTGCCCGCCCAATGCCGCTGGTCGCGCCGGTAATGATGGCCGTTTTGGCGCTTAATCTACCCATTGGGTTTGCCCGCTTTCGCCAGGTCGAGCCAGAAACGGGTCAGAAACCAGGCCGCCAGGCCGGTCAGCACAATCAGACTGATGAAGAAGAGGATGACCGCCGAAATTCCCGAATTGAAAATGGGCGAAGGCGGCGGGTGCATGACATAATCGGCAGCCGAAAAAACGTAGCGCAAAATGACAATGAACAGGATGTTGCCCAGCGCAGTGGCCCAGGGCAGGTTAAACAGCCACAGGCCCACCTGCAAAAGAACGCCCACCACCGCAAAAGTAAGTGCCAGCCTGAAACGCGGCTCGGCCAGAAAGAGACCGTTCCAGTTGGCCTGCATGGCCCACAGCGAAAGCGGCAGGTAAGTGACCCAAAAGACAATCCCGGTGCGCCCCAGCGCCGCCGACCAGTCGTAAAGGCCTGCCTGCCAGCGCCCCAGGGCCGGGATTTTGATGGCCAGCAGGGCCGCCAGGCCGCTGAGCGCAGCAAAAATAAAGGCCACTTCGGCGGCCAGTACCCAGGCGCCGTGCAGGTAGACGATACGCACATTTGAACCGAGCGATTTTTCTTCAGGCCCAAGCAAGGAAACCAGGCCAATGACAAGCAAGGTGGCTAAGAAAGCCAGCAAGGGTTGTTGGGTGAGTTTTTTCATGTCCCCGATTTTACACGCAATTGAGCCTCTCGCCCCAGGTTTTGTATCATCACCTGCCTGGGGGCGGGCCGGAAGACAGGCCGGAATTCACAAGCAGGTATGGACAAACGTCCATTCCCGCCCGCGCTTGCTTGTGGTAAAACTCTCTTATCGGGGCGCATCACACCGGCCCCCAAATTTTTTTGGAGGAATGTATGCCCAAAATCAACAGCATCAACCATGTCGCCATTGTCGTTGACGACATGGAAAAATCGCTCCACTTCTGGCGCGACGCGCTGGGAATTGAGTTGCACGAATTGCGCGATGTGCCCGCCGAGGCCAGCCAGGTGGCTTTTCTGCCAGTGGCCGGGGCCGAAATTGAACTTGTCCGCCCGACGACCGACGACTCGGGCCTGGCCAAATACCTGGCCAAGCGCGGCCCAGGCATGCACCATGTCTGCCTCGAAGTGGATGACATCGAAGGCATGATGGCCCAACTGCGCGAAAAAGGCATTCGCCTGATTAACGAACAGCCGCGCACTGCCGCCGATGGCAAACGCTACGCCTTCATCCACCCCGAAAGCACCAGCGGCGTGCTGGTGGAAC
>CAZNCT010000265.1:0-1714 GCA_964571615.1 uncultured Anaerolinea sp.
TTGGCCAGTCGCTATCTGGCTTATTGCCGTTGAACAGGACCGCTTCACATTCGGCGTACAGGTCACGTGCCAGCACCTCGCGCCCCACGTTTTCGTAGGACTTTGCCAGCCACTTTTCGATTGCCTCGACCACGATGTCCTCGGCCACAAACTTGCCCTGCTCCTTTTTCAGGTCGCGCACAATCTCATCCCACTGGTCGAGTTTGTTGAATGTCTGAGAGACCATCCGACCAAACACTTCCCAGTCCGCCATGCGCAGCGGACTTTGCGCTGGCAGGTCGCCCGCTTTGAGCGTGGCAACTACCAGATTCAGGTGCTGCAAAAACGCGCCCCACCAGCGATTCCGGTCACTCAGTAATTGCGAGAGTATCTTCCCTTCGCGCTCCCGCTTTTCATCGCCCACGCGCTCCAGTTTCAAAATGAGCAAGCGGTCAGCCAGGTCATCCCGCTTTAGCGTGTCCGGCTGGCGGGCAGTCACGGCAATCCAGGAGCGGAAGCGCATCAGCGTCACTTCCTTGTTGGTGTACAGGGTTCGGAATTGCATCTCAACCCCGGTCGCCAGGCTTGCCAGTTTGTCGCGCATCCACTCCTGAAAGCCATCAAAGTTGTCCAGCGCCAGGATATGGTTGTGATAAGCGCTCACCAGGAAGTCATCCGGCTTATCGGGCGTGCTGCCCAATTCGGCCAGTTCGCCAAAGAGCAATTTCAAAATCATGCGCAGCGCCATGCTCTTGCCGCTGCCCTTTTCGCCCAGGAACACGGCAATCGGGCGCGTGGGACAAAGTTCGGTGAACATCAGGCTCATCACCCAGGCCGCCGCCGCCCAGCCGCTTTTGACGCTCCAGGTCGGGCGCGTGAAAGGGACCAGGAAATCATCATCCATCACATAATCGGGCGCGTAGGGCTTCCAGGTCGGCGCGTCCAGAAACAAAACCGGCCCTTCGCCGTTGGTCTCTTCGCTGATGGTCTCTCCATCCAGCCGATAGACCACGCCGTCAAAGCGGCTGATTCTCAACGTCTCGCCATCCCAATGTGCCAGTTTTACCACCTGGCGCGTTTCAGACAGGTTCAGCGCCGCGCTTTTGGCCGCGTTCAACAACACCTTGAAGTCCAGCGTTGCCGGGTTGACGCCCGTCAGCACATGCAGCCAACTCTCAAACGCGGTTGAATCCATGTCAAACAGTCGATGATTATTTTCGTACAGGTAATACAAAAACTCTTCCGGCGTGCGAATGAACCGCCCGCGCCCGCCCAGCCAATCGGTCAGGTAGGCTTCGGCAATCTGCTTGCGCTCGTGCGCCGTCCGTTCCTTCTCGGTCAGCGCAAAACTGATACGCGCCTTCAGGTCTTCGTCCGGGCTTTCGAGATACGGCGCAATCACGCGGGCGGCTTTCATCGCCGTCAATTTACTACTCATTTTCTGGCGTTTGTCGCCCTCGCGCCGCCAGGCAATCGCCTTGCCGATGACCATCACCACCGCGTTGCGCAGCGCCGCCGGGGTAATCCCCTCGCCGTAGGTGCGCCCGGCCATCAATTGTTCGGCCACCAGCCCCCAGGGGGTTGTGTCGGGTATCCGCGCCGGGGGCTGGTTGGTGTCAATTGCCGCCGCAATCAGAGCCAGGTCGCTCAGCCAGGCGTCATTGATTTTGTACGCCCGCTGGAGTTCAGTTTCGATGTCTCTCGTCAGTTGCAGGTCGGCAAGGGTCAACATTAC